>UREE01000001.1 GCA_900546825.1 uncultured Collinsella sp.
GCCGAGCGCAAAATGGATTCTAAAAAACACCTTGCCAAATAGGAGCGTCAGGACGCAAAAAGGCTCGCCGCACGAAGTGCGCAGCGAGCCTTTTTGCATGTCCGAGGACGCGCTGGGAAGTTACCCCATGCGGCCAGCGGACAACTATGTAGCCTTCGACTAGAACATGCCCAAGAAACCATGCACAAACAGCGCGGCCACAATAGCACCGACAAACGGCGCGATGCCGGGAACAAGCAGACCATACTTCCAGTTGTTGTCAGCCTTGTTCTTGATCGGTAGCACCTGATAGGCCATGCGGGGACCAAGGTCGCGTGCCTGGTTCATGGCGAAGCCGGTGATGCCGCCCATGCCCATGCCAACGGCCCAGACAATCAGGCCGACGCAGATGGCGAGCATCAAAACGTTCTCGCCAGCACGGCTAGCAGCAGCAAGGATGGCGCTAATGAACACGAAGGTGCAGATGGCCTCGCAGAAGAAGTTGCGGGCATAGTTCGTACCCTCGGTGGTGGGGTTGGTCGAGAAGATGTTGCGCTGGGCAATGGGGTCGACGACGCCCTCGGAAGCCTTGAACTCATCGGCATACATAAACCAAGCGATCACGGCACCCACAAAGCCGCCGAGCATATCGGCAAGCATGAAGGGGATGCAGTTGCCCCACGGCACCAGGCCGACGATGCACTGGGCAAGCACCATGGCGGGGTTCATGCACACGGCGCCGCCAAAGATAAACAGGCAGGCCGAGATACCAAAAGACCAGGTGGTGATGGCAAACATATGACCAGAGCCCTGATACTTGGTGCCCTTGAGCACGGTATCGCAGTGCACGCCCACGCCAAAGACGATCATGAGGGCCGTCGCGCCGAATTCGCAGAGGAGTTTGGTAAGCATAAAACCTTATCTTTCTTGTCGGTTATAAACGATTCGTTTGGGCCACGCACTAGTGCTGCGCGACGACAACGCCCAGGCCATCGGGAATGACGGCAACCTTGGCATCGGCACCCTTCATCTCAAAGGCGAGCTTGAGCGCCTCCTCGATAGTGTTGACCGGCGTCATGTGCATATCCTTGAGCATCTGGTGATCGCACAGGTCGGTGACCATGATCACGGGGTGATGCGCCAGGATGCGGGCAAAGATCTGGCTCGTCCACTGGTCGGGCAGGGTCTCGTCCTTGGGACGGTCGATGCAGGCGCGCTCAAACTCTGCCGGATCGTTGTCGGCGATGTTGTGATAGAAGCCCTCGCCACCGTGACCGTCGGCACAACCGGCGACATCGATGATCACACCGCCCTCGGGAAGCGTGGCCTCGGCAGCGCACATGCCCTTCACGGCCTGATAGATGTTCTGGTCGAGCGGGTAACCACCGTTGGTAGTGATGGCAATCTCGCACTCGACGGGCTCAACGCCGGCAAGGCTCTTCACGAAGTCGCAGCCGGCCTCGTGCGCCTTGTGGATGTCGCCGGCAAAGGAGCCAATGACCTCGTGCTTGCCGTTGAGCACCACGTTGAGCACAAAGGCAAGGTGAGCCATCTCGGCAGCGGCAAACATATCCTCGCTCACGTGGTTGTGGCACAGGTTGCCGGCACGCGAGTGGGAATCGTTCACAAACTGACCGTTGTGGTTGTACATGATGGTCTTGTAGCTGGCGATGCCAGGCAGGACGGACTTGCGGCTACCAGAGAAACCGGCAAAGAAGTGCGGCTCAATGAAGCCCTCTGCAAGCAGCAGGTCGCAATCGGCAGCGATCTTGTTGATAATGCACTCGCCACCAGAAGGCAGGGTGCCGATCTTTTTCATCATGCTGTCGTCAGTTGCGACGTGCATGACGATTTCCTCGTTGGCAACGATCTCCTCGCCATACTTATTGACGAGCTCCTCGTGCGTCGACGGACGGTGCATGCCCGTAGCAACCAGAATACGCACACGGGCCTCGGGCGCAGCGGCATGGATGTGATGCAGCAGAATAGGCATCGTCACACGCGAGGGAACGGGACGCGTATGATCGGAGCTAATGATGACAATATCCTTCTTGCCAGCACAAAGCTCCTCGAGCGAAGGCGAGCCATAGGGGTTCGCAAGCGACTCCTCTACCAGCTCTTGCTGCGATTTCGTAGTCTTAAACTCGTTCTGATGACCTTCCATCGCACCCGCGAAGTTCTTGTCCTCGAGCTCCAGATGCAACGTCTTGTGGTCAAACGGCAGTTCACATTCAAACAATGATGAGCGCCCTCTTCCTTTCAACTGACACACTAGTCAAACCGTTGGAAGGATACGCCGCTCACCGAAAAACACCACCGTCCACCGACTCATTAACACAACGTTCATATTTGACCCACAACAAAACGGCCGCGATCCCAAACGCGCCGCCATGACAGACCCCATCCAAAACGCGCGAAGCGCGCCATTATTCCCCCAGCCAGTAATCCGCCGAAGACCGGACATCGTAGGGCCCGCTATCAGTTTACTTTTAGGCACACTCCGCAGGACGCAAGAAGCCCTCGCCGCACGAAGTGCGCAGCGAGGGCTTCTTGCATGTCCGAGGACGTGCCTAAAAGTAAACTGATGGCGGACCCGGACGACTACAGGGCTATCGATTACCCCGTGTTCTGCAATCCTGCCGAGACGCCGGTCACAGTCGAAAGAATCAGGCTCATGTACTCGGCCTTCTTCTCCTCGGCCATCTCGTCCTGGTTCATACGCACCTCGCGAAGGGCGCGAACCTGGGCGATGGATAGGGCGTCAACATAGGGGTTACGCACGCGGACGGCGCAGCCGAGCACGCGACGACGCTGCAGCGGCCATTCATCACCGACGATGGCAAGGACCCACTTACGGGTGAGCTGCATCTCGGTAAAGACCTTCTCGGACAGATCCTGGCGATCGCCCAGGTGCAGATACATCTTGGCGATGCGCTGGTCGGTCTTGGCGATCGACATCTCGATGTTGTCGATAAAGGTGCGGAAGAACGGCCACTCCTGGTAGGCAGCCTTAAGCTGGTCCAGATCGCCAAACTGCTCGCAGGCGGTACCCAGGCCGTACCAGGCGGCCAGATTGATGCGCGCCTGGCTCCAGCTGAAGATCCACGGAATGGTACGCAGGTCGTCGAGCGACTTGGCACCCAAACCGCGCTTGGCGGGACGCGAGCCGATTGGCAGCAGACCGACCTCGGTCAGCGGCGTCACGGTCGAGAACCACGGTGTAAAGTCCTCGGTGTTCAGCAGGTCCAGATAGCGCTCGTGGCTTACGGCGTTGAGCTTCTCGGCCATATCCCAGAACTTCTGCGTGGTCTCGGTGTTGGTCTTCTCGACGCTCGGGGCCGACTGCAAAAGCGTTGCGGCGGCAACGGACTCAACATGGCGCTGAGCCAGCGTGCGGTTGCCGTAACGGGCAAAGATGACCTCGCCCTGCTCGGTGAGCTTAAAGAAGCAGTTGACCGAACCCTTGGGCTGCGCCAGCACGGCCTTGTTGGCCGGGCCGCCACCACGGCCCACGGCACCGCCGCGACCGTGCATGAGCACCAGGTCGATATCGTTCTTCTCGGCCCACTTGGCAATGCGCTCCTGCGCGGAGTGCAGCGCGAGCATGGCCGTGGTAGGACCGGCATCCTTGGAGGAGTCGGAATAGCCCAGCATGACCTCCATGCGGCGGTTGGTCTGGGCAAGGCGCTTTTGCACCACGGGCAGCGTAAGCATCTGGTCGAGCACGTCGACGCAGCCCTCGAGGTCCTCGAGCTGCTCGAACAGCGGGATCACGTCGAGCTCGGGCACGTCCTCCTCGTGCGCAAAGGACAGGTGGGCAAGCTCAAAGACGTCGGCCACATGCTGAGCGCTCTTGGTGAACGAGATGATGTAGCGGTGCGCCATCTTCTTGCCGTAGCGCTTTTGGATGGAGCCGATAGCGCGGAAGGTGTCGATGACCTCGCGCGTCATGGGCTGCAAATCACCATGGATACCGTTCTCGTGAATATCCTTGAGGGCGCGGGCGTGCACCACGGAGTGCTGACGGAACTCCATCTCGACCATATGGAAGCCGAAGGACTCGACCTGCCAGATGATGGTCTGGACCGGGCCGTAGGCAGCACGGACGGCACCGCAGGCGGCCAGCGAGCGCTGGACGACGCGCAGGTCCTCCAGGAACTCATCGGCGCTGTGGTACATGGTGTCGGTGATGCGACGCACGGTGGCGTTCAGACGGTCGGCCATGACGAGCATGACGGCGCGATGCGGCTCGTGCTCGGAAATCAGCTCGGCGCGAGCCGTGTACTGGGTGCTCATCTCGACCTGATGGTTCCACAGGTTGATGAGCTCGGCAGACGGCTTGCTGTAGGTGGCCTCGAGCGTAAGGTTGCGGCCAATGCGGCGGCACTTGTCCTCGAGCTTGAGCACCATGTGGGTGAAGTACTTGGCGGCGACCTCACGGCTCACCTTGGCGGTGACGTTGGGGTTACCGTCGCGGTCGGAACCGATCCAGCTGCCGGGATGGAAGAACGCCGGGCACAGCGGCGGCACGGTACCGGCCTTGTCGCCCAGCACCCAGTCGTCAAAGCGACGATAAATGACGGGGATGACGTCGAACAGCGTGTTATCGAAGATGTCGATGATGGTATCGGCTTCCTCGACCGGCGTGGGCTTCTTGAGCGCGATGGGGCTCGTACGCACCAGGGCGTCGATCTCCTGCAGCATATGGCGCTCGTTCTCCACCAGGTCGGAGCCGCCCAGACGCGGACGCTCCTCCAGCAGGTTGGAGATACGGCGAATCTTGCCCTCGACGGCCTTACGACGGGCCTCGGTGGGATGCGCGGTAAAGACGGGATGGAACTCAAGCTTGCCGAGCAGCTCGTTTGCGCCCTCGACGCCCAGCTCATTCACCAGCTGGTGATAGGCGACGGTGAGCTCGTTGGCGGGATCGACCTCGGTATCGGTTGACGCACCGGCCTCGCGCTCGCGCAGCTGCGCCACACGGTAGTTCTCCTCCGACAGGTTTGCCAGGTGGAAGAAGCTCGTAAAGGCGCGAACGATGACCTGCTGCTTATCGAGCGGCAGGCTGTCGATCAGATCGACGACCTCACGGAATGCCACGGCGGTGGACTCGTCGGCAGTAGGCACGCCCTGCTCGTCGACGGCCTCGTCGGCAGCACGCGTACCGGGGTTGCCGGCATTGGCCACAATCTCGGCCAACAGGATTTTGTCGAACAGGTCCGCGATCTCAGGATCATACTCGCTAAGCACACGACGCTCCAGGCGCAGGAACAGCGCCAGATTGTCGCGCAGCTCCTCGGGGATCTCGATCTCGGCGAGACGCTCCCTGGACTCGGCATTCGAGCCGATTCGGTTAACGAGGCGGTTGACCACGGCAGCGACGCGCGCCGCGGCTTCGGGTACAGACTGGTTGCTTAGGTTCTCAGCCACGTTTCCTCCCATTCCTCCTTCTATGCACGTAACATGCGGTATTCATTATAGGCGCTTGAGAAATACTTTCGACACTGATTGCGCTTTACCACACAAAAGTATTTTCTGCATTGCAAGGGTTTTTGCTCTAAATGGTCGTATTTCTCGGTGGACGGCATACACAAACGGGGGCATTCCGCATAAATGCGAAACACCCCCGTAACAATCGCTCGCAATGAACGGGACACTCAAGCGGGTCCGCAGCTCAAAAAGATGCGCTACAGGCGCTCGCGAACCGCCTCGACGACGTTGGCCAGATCGACCAGCACCTCGTCATGGCTCTCCATGTCGCGTACCTTGACCTTGCCGGCGGCAAGCTCGTCGCCGCCCAGGACCAGGATGAGCTTGGCGCCTACCTTATCGGCCTGCTTAAACTGGGCCTTGAGCGAACGGCCCTGGTAGTCGGCCTCGGTCACGATACCTGCGGCGCGAAGCTCCTGCGTAATGGTAAAGACGTTCTGGCGCAGCTCCTTGCCGGCGTTGGCGACATAGACGCACGGGGCCTCATCGGCACCCAAGTCGTTACCAAAGGCCTGAAGGGCCAGCAGCGCACGCTCAAAACCGACAGCGAAGCCGACGCCCGCCGTGGGCTTGCCACCCTCGAGCTCGACCAGGCCATCGTAGCGGCCGCCGCCGCCGATGGAGCCGACGCCGGCGCCAGGGGCCTCGACCTCAAAGACAGTACGGGTGTAGTAGTCCAGGCCGCGCACCAAGGTGGGATCCTCGACATACTCGATACCGGCGGCATCCAGATAGCGCTTGACCTGCTCGTAGTGCTCGCGGCACTCGTCGCACAGGTTGTCACCCATCAGCGGGGCCTCGGCCATGATCTCGCGGCAATGGTCGTTCTTGCAGTCGAAGGCACGCAGCGGGTTGAGCTCGGCGCGCTCACGGCACTCATCGCACATCTCGTCGGCGTGATCGAGGATGAACTGCTTAACCTGCTCGCGGTAAGCCGGACGGCACTGGGCGTCACCCATCGAGTTGATAAGCAGACGAAGCTTGGAAAGATCGAAGCCCAAGCGCTTGTAGAACTCCATGAGCATGATGATGCACTCGGCGTCTGCCGCCGGATCGGGAGCGCCGAGCCACTCTATGCCCACCTGGTGGAACTGGCGCAGGCGGCCCTTCTGGGGACGCTCGCCACGGAACATGGCCTCGGCGTAGTACGCCTTAAACGGCGTGGAGCCCTGGGGCACCAGATTGTTCTCGACGACGGCGCGCACCACGCCGGCCGTGCCCTCGGGGCGAAGTGCCAGGCGCTGCTTGGGCTTGAGTTTGGTGTCGGTGCCCTCGGTAAAGACGCGCTCCAGGTTGGCACCGCTGAACACGCGGAACATTTCCTTGCGCACGACGTCGGTCGACTGGCCGATACCGTGGACAAACACGTCCACCTGCTCGATCGCGGGCGTCTCGATGGGTTTAAAACCAAACGGCTCGAACACGCCGGCCGCAATCTGCTGCATCTTTTGCCAGGCGCGCATCTCGGCGCCGATAAGGTCGCGGGTTCCCTCCGCCTTCTGTGCCTGCATGGGCAAACACCTTTCTTTTGTATCGCGTCATAGGTAATGGTCATTATACGGCACAAACGCAAACAGCGACGGCGCGTCTGACCGAACGAGGGTATGGGGACTCGTTCGGCCAGGCGCGCCGCCGCTGTTTGTGATCCCTTTTCCTCCGTCCCCTTCGGATCACGTGATCCCTTGGGGACGGAGGAAAAGGGATCATTTCGTAGGCCCGTAGCCGCCTTGGAAACCGAATGATGGTACGAGCATCCATTCGGCTTCCAAGGCGGCCACGGGCAGAACGGGGCGAACAGAAAAGAACGACGGACGTCTACTCCCCCGCCACGCTTGCGCGCAGCTTGGCGGCGATAGGCTCCGAGGCCAGCAGGAATACGAGCATGATCACAGAACACACCAGGCACACGATCCAGGTGCTCGCAAAGGAGCCCGTGGCGTCGAACAGCACACCCGAGACGATGGCGCCCACGGTGCCACCGACCATCTCGAGCGAGGTAATGGTGCCCGTGACCTTGCCCAGGTCGGCCATGCCAAACTGCTTAGACGCAGCGATCGTGGGCATTGGAGATGTTGTACTGCGCAAGGGAAATGCCCAGGTCGCTGACGATGAGCGGCTGGAACAGGCTCATGCAGTTGACGAAAATTGTGTAGCACGTGGCCATGATCACAAAGCCGGAGGCCACCACGAGCCAGCCGGGGAAGAATTTACGTTGCTGAGACATGGATTACTCCTTGTGGTCCGCAATGTATCCGAGAGCGACGGCGGCATAAGCCGCGGCGCCGAGGGGAAGCTCGGCATCGTTAAAGCGCGCTTTGGGATGATGCTGGGCAAAATGCTCGTCCGTGTCGGTTACGGCCGCGCCCACCGTAAAGTACGCACTTGGGATCTCGCTCGAGATAAGCGCGAAGTCCTCACTCGCCATGGCATGGAAAAGCGGCAAGAAAGCCGCCTTGGGCAGCACTGCGCCCACGTAGCCAAGCGACGCCTGAGTCATATCGCTGTCGAGTACAAGCGGCGGAACATCCGAAAGCGTCTCGACGGTCGCCGGCGTACGATAGGTCGTGGCAACGCCTTTGACGACCTCCGCGATGCGGGTCTTGAGGTGCTCCATGAGCTCGACGTCGAAGCCACGCAGCGTTCCCTCGAGCACACAAGTGTCGGGGATGACATTTGCGGCCTGACCGCCGGCGAACTTGCCAACGGTAAGCGCGACCTCCTTGGCCGCCGGCACCTCGCGAGAGATAAGCTCCTGAAGCGCCAGATGCACATGGACGCCGGCCGTGATGGGGTCGATGCAGATCTCGGGGCTCGAGCCATGGCCGCCCTTGCCCTGAAGCGTGATGCGAAAACCGTACACGCCCGAGAGCGCCGGGCTGCCGTAGAGCACCAGGCCAAGCGGCGACTGGCTATTGACATGCATGGCAAAGGCGGCCTGGGGACGCGGGTTCTGCAGCAGACCGTCGGCGATGGCGGCGCGGGCACCCTCAAAGGTTTCCTCGCCCGGCTGGAACAGCAACTTAACCGTGGCGTTGGCGTCGACAAGCGCAGACTCGCGGGCCTTGAGCAGGCGCGCCGCTCCAAGCAACGCCGTCGCGTGCATATCGTGTCCACATGCGTGCATGCAGCCGTTCGTAGAGGCGAAAGGCTCGCCTGACTCTTCGGCAACGGGCAGGGCATCCATGTCGCCACGGAGCATGATGACCGTACCGGCCTGTTCGTCCGTGCAGACGCCATTGCCCTGGGCCGCGGCGGCGCCGGCGCCGACAAGGCCCACGACACAGGAACCATCGACGAGCGTGGCAAATGGGATTTCCATCTCGGTCAGGCGCGCTTGAATATACGCAGAGGTCTGTGGGAGGCTATTACCCAGCTCGGGCATCTGGTGTAAATCGTGTCGCCACGCAGCGAGCTCGTCTGCAAAAGCCTGAGCTTCTGCAACGAGACCGTCACCGATAGCGGCCTGCGCCGCTGCGGTGGCCTTGGGCGCTGATTGCGGTTGAAGATCGGACTGAGCTGGTGCCATAAATGCCCTCCAGTAACGTTTTTGCAGTAAGCACTTTGATAGCGTAAAGTGCAAGGTACAACTTTAAAGGCGAGTCATAAAAAACGCCGCCCCAGGAGGGCGGCGCAACAAGTTGTTTACAATTGCGAGCGCGGCTTTCGACGCAAAAAATCGAAGTGAGTCTCGCTCAAGATAATCGACAGGAAGATAAGCACAAAGCCGGCGAGCAGGCGCGAGGTGAGCGCCTCCCCCATCAGCAGCACCGAAAACAACACGCCCGAAGGCGATTCCATCGAAAGGAGCAGCGAGCCCGTCGAAGCCGGGACATGCGCCAGGCCGACGTTTTGGATGAGCAGAGCCACGCATGTGCAGCCCACCGAGAGAAACGCCATCACACAGATAAAATTCGGCGTCCACACGGACAGAGGCGCCTGGGTCTCGAATAGCAGCGACGAGACCAGGCTTAGGATGCCATTGCCCACAAACATCCAAAACGTGATGACGTTGATGTCCATTTTGCGACCGTACTTGGCGGTCACCGCCATCTGGATGGCGAAGAAGACCGCGCCGCCCAGCGTAATGGCATCGCCGATATTGAACTCGACGCTATCGAGTGCCACCAGGCCAATGCCCGCCAGGCACAGCAGTGCCGCACCCAGGTTATAGCGAGTGAGCTTTTCGCCGCTCAGGACATAGCTGGCAAACGGCACAAGGATACAGTACGTGCCCGTCAAAAATGCACTCTTGCCTGCCGTGGTCTGTGCCAGGCCAATCGTCTGCAGTCCGTATGCTCCCCACATGAGCGCACCCATGCCCAGCCCGACGATAAGGTTGCGAGCATTAAAGTGTGCGATGATGCGTTTACGGAAGATGGCGAACATAACCAGCGAAGCCGGGAGAAAGCGAACGTAGACCAGCTCGAACACCGGAACGGTATCGAGCGCATCTTTCATGGTGGTAAAGGAATAGCCCCAGATGACCGCCACCGAAAGCAGCAAGACCTTCCAGAAGAACGGAGAACGCGCGCCGGCGCCGCGGGAGGTGCCGCCGGCACCCAGGTCTTCGCGCGCTACAGGGCTATCGGGCATGTTTTCGATTTCATCAACGGCATTCTGGGCCATAGGGCATCCTCGCGCTCAGTCTGGGCGTGGTGTCCGCACGTGCATGGCCGCGTGCCGCCTCATGGTCAAATAAAACGGGGCGCACCGGACCCCCGGTACGCCCCGCTACTGTAGCAACAACCGGTGTTGCATCGCAATCCAGCATAATAAAGTATCAAACTGGAAGATCTCGATGTTCCGACGGCGTTTACCTGGCTGAACTAGATCAACTTAGTCGACTCCAGCTTTTCGATGATCCAGTCGTTGGCTTTGATGACCGGGCGGCGGAAGACGACGCCCAGTGCCAGCGACGGAATCAGATAGCTCGCCAAGATACCCAGCTCAATCCAGTACTCCATATGGTAGGCGCCAGCCATGGCGGCATGCATGGCGTTGATGCCGTGGGTGAACGGCAGGAACGGATAGATCGCCTGGAACACGGGGCCGGTCATCTCGATGGGGAACGTGCCGCCCGAACCGCCGACCTGCATGACCAGCAGCACGACGGCGAGCGCCTTGCCGATATCGCCAAACGACACGGTGAGCGTGTAGACGATATTGGAGAACACGAGACTCGCGACCCAGCCCGCCAGCACAAACTGCAGCGGGTTGTCGCACTGAATGCCAAAGAACAGAATGTCGCCCGCGCACACGAGCGTTGCCTGCAGCAGGGCCAAACCGCCAAAGAACAGGTAACGGCCCAGATAGATCTCGTGCAGGCGTACGGGGATGAGCTCGTTGATAAGTTCATCGTCAACCGACACCTTCATCATGGCTGCCAGCACGATCGAGCCGACCCAAAGCGACAGAATCGTGTAGAACGGCGCCATGGCCGAACCGTAGTTGCGGATCGGATAGACCGGCTTGCGATCGAGCGCGACGGGACCGGAAAGCGACACGGCCAAACCCTCGGGGTCGTTGCCAATCATCGTCTTGATCGTGGCAAGGTCGTCCGACATCAGGGCGCCATCGAGCTCGTCCTTAAAGGCGCTGATCTTGTCCGATGCCTCACCCAGCTGATCGGAAGCCTTGTTGACCAGCGTCGCAGCCTTGGAGAGGCCCTTTGCGAGCGAGCCAGAGGCGTCGGTCAGACCGCTCACGGCGCTATCCAAGTCACCCGAGATACCGTTCAGGGAATCCAGAACGCCCGAAATGGTCTTCTTGAGCTCCTTGGCCTTAACCGAGAACGTGGAATCGTAGTCGGACTTGGCTCCCGAGATACCCGCCTTGGCATCGGCGATGGCCTGGTCGACCTCGGCACGCGAGTTGTTGACCTCCGCCATGCCGTCCGAAAGGGACTTTGCGGTCGCCGTCAGGTCCTTCGCATTGTTGCGGTACTCCACGGCAATTCTGCCCAGCG
The DNA here is from genome assembly GCA_900546825.1 of uncultured Collinsella sp. Taxonomy (GTDB): domain Bacteria; phylum Actinomycetota; class Coriobacteriia; order Coriobacteriales; family Coriobacteriaceae; genus Collinsella. The sequence continues at coordinate 11,435 of UREE01000001.1, forward strand.
ACGTCGCAGCGGACTCGAGACCGTCTTTGAGCTTGTCATCACTCACCTGGTCGGCAAGGTTACGGAGCTGATCGGTCATCGCATCGATATCGTCAGCACGCGTATTGAGCGCCGCTGCGGCTTCGTTGAGCTGAGACACCGTAAGGTAAACATGCTGATTCGCGGCATCGAATGCCTTCGCAAGCTCGGCGGACACGTTGTCGAACGAGCCCGCGCTTCCGTCAATCGCCGCGTCAACGGCATCGTTGGCGGCCTTGAGCGCTTCCTTGGAATCATTGATGCCACTCTTGGCGTGCTCCATCAGCTGCTTCGTCGACTCATCAACGGTGCCCGTCTGCTTGAGCATGCCGCCCGCCGATGTCAGTGAATCGGACGTGGAGCTCAAAATGCCCGCGAGCGACGTCGCACTCGCCTGAACGTCCTGCAGGTCCTCGACCGAATCGCCCAGCGTCGAGGACAGATTGGCGATAAAGCTGCTCACCTGGTCGGTACTCATATAGTCGAGCAGGCTGGACACGGTCTTAAGGCCGATGGTCGTGATGGTCTTGGTAAAGGTCTCGTTGACCTGACTCTGGACGGCGCTCGAACCCTTTTCAGTCACGATCTGTGCGATGGCGTTGGCCTTCTGATTCTCATAGAACTCGATATCGGCGTGCTTCACCTCGGTCGAGAAAAGCGTCATCATGTCGGCGCTAAACGTTTTAGGGATAACGACGGCAGCGTAGTACGCGCCCGACTTAACGCCCTCAATCGCCTTATCACGGTCGTTGAGGACGACCCAGTCGAAGTTCTCGTTGCCGCGCAGGGTGGCGGTTACGTTTTCGCCCACGTTGACCTCGACGGGAATCAGATCGCTCTCGTAACCCTCATCGGTGTTGACCACTGCAATCTTAAGGTTGCCGGTATTGCCGTAGGGATCCCAGCTTCCGGCGATGTTAAACCATGCATAGAGACATGGCACGATGATCAGGCCCATCACGACGACCATGCCGATCACGGAGCGAGACACGTTTTGGACATCGCGCTTAAACAGGTGCAGGATGTTTTTCATTTATGCCTCACCTCCTTTAGAGTGCTTGCCAAGCGAGGTGGTGTCCCCGTCGTTTCCGTTTACGTTGTCAGCGCCGTCGGCATCTTGAGCCTTACGATGCGCACCAATATGCGGCAGACGGCTCGTGGGCTGTTCGCTGTCCTTGGTGCCCCGCTCGCTGGCGTTGAGACCAAACATGCGACGGGCGGCAGGGATGGCAGCCGTGTGCTCGCGCATCTCGCGGCGCAAGTCCTCGTCCGAAAGCGCCGAGATGCGCATCTGTGTGTTGAGGCTTGCACGGATGTACTCGATGTTGATGAGCCAGCCGCAGATGGCAATGACCGAGATAATCCAGATAACGAGCAGGATGATCTTGCCGTTATTGTCGATATCGAGCACCGTCGAAAGCACAAAGAGCAGAACCTGCACGCCTACCACGGCGGCAAAACCGCCCTTGATGTAGTACGGGTAGCGATGCTCAAACGCCACGGCATGATCGAGCAGCTCGCGACGGTACGAATCGGAATCGAGCATGACACGCATGGCCGTGCGCAGCGAGTAGCGCTGGCGCGGCAGGTCATTGGACTCGCAGATCATCAGACCCGTCGTGGAAAGCTGCTTATCAAAGAGCAGATTGAGGTTGAGCAGCAGCGGACGCAGCTGCAGACCGATAAAGAGCGCCACGATCAAGAACACGCCCAAGATGCACAGGTTGAACAGGTAGTTGAGCGAGTACATGCCGCCGACGGTCTCGCGCAGCAGGTTGATGCCATAGGTGAAGGGCAGCAGCGGATGCAGCCATTGGAAGAAGCCGGGCATCATCTCGATGGGATACATGCCCGACGAACCCGGAATCTGCACGATAACGAGAATGACACCGATAGCCTTGCCGATATGCTTAAACGTGGTGGACAGCGCATAGATGATGTTGACGTAGGTGAACGAGATAGCGATGCCGCCCAGCACGAACAGCAGCGGGTTGACGCACTGCACGCCAATCACCAAATCGCCCACCGTAACGATGATGGCCTGGAACGCACCCAGGATCACCATCAGCAGCCAGCGGCCAAAGTAGCCCTGACGCGCCGTAAAGCTACCGATGCCCTCGCGGTCGACCTCGAGCTTGTAGATAGCGATGAGCACATAGCCGCCTACCCACAGCGCCAGATTGGTGTAGAAGGGCGCGATGCCCGAGCCAAAGCTCTTGACCGGATAGATTGACTTGGACGTCAGCTCAACCGGAGATGCCATGAAATCTGCCACGTCATTGACGTCGACGTCCATGAGGTCGGCTAACTCGCCCATAGACTCAGAGGTCTGCAGCGCCGCAATGTCATTAGCGGCTGTCGCGAGCTTGTCCTGAACCTTGGCAAGAGAGGCATCGGTTTGAGACAGCGTGGTCTTTGCCTGCTTGAGCGTGGCGTCGAGCTGCGCCAGCGTGCCGCGCGCGCTCGCTATCGTGGGGGTCATACCCGATACAATGCCGGTCAAATCGCCCGAAACGGCGGCAAAGGAGTCCAGCGCGCTCGAAGCCTTCGGCAGTGCGTTCTGCCCCAGATCGGTCTGAGCCTGACCGAGGTTAGCCGTACCGGTCTGAATTGCCGTGTTGAGTGGTTTGCTCGCGTTCGAGATTGCCGTAGCGTCGTTTGCCATGGCGCGCGACTGTGCAGAAAGGCCATCCTTAATACTCTGCAGCTTCTGGTTTTGCTCGCGAAGCGAATTGATGGTCGACGCGATGAGCGCATCGGCGTTCTCCGATCCCGTCGACGTATCGTTAACGAGAATCTGCAGGCGCTCGATGACAGCGCTGTTGTGGTCAATCGTCGCCTGAAGGGATTCGAGCGAGTTGTCGATTCGAGTGGTCGTGGACGTAACCGTACCGGTAAGCCTGCCAATCGCGGCGTTCGCAGAAGCCGATGTCTTACTCAGCACGATGCTGCCCTCCGAAAGTGCCTTGGAGAGCGAGGTGATGGACTTGCCAGCCGTGGTGCGAGCTTCGCCCAGCAGATCATTACCCTGAGCGATTGCCTGCGTTAGCGAAGGCGCCTGTCCCTGCAGGCCCGCCAACGCAGCATCGGCCGAAGCAATCGAGCTGCTTGTCTTGTCGATGGCGGTGTTCATGTCGCCGATGGAATCACGTACTTCGCCCAGGGTATCAGACGCTTCGGACACCGAACCAGCCAGCGAATCCTGGGTCTGGGTCGCTTTGTCCTTTAAATCGACTCCGGCATCTTTCGCGATTCCGGCAACAGTCTCGCCCACCGTGGAGACAAACTCCGAGTTGATCTGCTCCTCGATGGTGTTGGCACCGGTATCGGTGACCTTGGGCGCAATGGCGCTCTTTTTCTCGTTGACGTAATAGGTGAGCTTCGGCTGATGGTAATTGCCGTCGAGCATCGAGACGAGATTGTCGGAGAAGTTCTTGGGAATCACGATGGCAGCATAGTATTCGCCACTTTCGACGCCCTCTTTGGCATCTGCCGCCGAGTCGACGAAGGTCCAGCCAAGCTGGTCGTTCTCCTTGAGCTGGTCGACCACCTTATCGCCTGCGTTGAGCTCTCCCACTAGGTCGTTCTGGGTGCCCTGATCGTTGTTGGCGATGGCGATTTTAATGCCCTGGGTATTTCCGTACGGATCCCAGTTTGCAACGATGTTGTACCAGGCATACAGCGAGGGAATGACGCACACGCCCAGGGTGACCACCAGGGCGACGGGATTCATAAGCAGTCGCTTAATGTCGCGCTTAAATATCGCAAAGGAGACCTTTGCGTTGGATAGTTTGCTGCCGAGACTCACGCTTGGACCATCCATCCTGTCGTTGAATCGAATCGTACTATCGACAACCATTGTACGTAGACGCTTTAGTGCCTCGCGGCACAATGGTGCTGAGTTTTGCGGGTAGCAATATACTACGAAGATGATTTAACGTACAGTTGTACAGTATCTTTAATTTCAGCAGGTCACAAAACCACAACCCCGACAAATAATTGATCCCTTGGGGACGGAGGAATGATTCAAAAGGAAACGAGAGTGGAAAATCTCCCACTTCAAGCCCGCATTCGAGCCAAAAGTGGGAGATTATCCACTCTCGTTCTAATCTAGTTACGGTGCCGTATCCCCGAACTACATCAAGTTGCAGACGGCTGCCGCGAAGGCTACGGGATCCTCGGGCAGAATGCCTTCGACCAGCAGGGCCTGATCGTAGAGCAGGCCGGAGTACTGCTTGATCTTGTCGGCGTCACCTGCCTTCTGGGCAGCGACAAGCTTGTCAAAGACCGGGTGCTTGGCGTTGAGCTCGAGCACGCGCTGGCTCTTGGGCATGCCGTCGGGCGCGCCCTCGGGTCCCTTCTGGAGCACCTTCTCCATCTCGAGCGAAAGCGGACCCTCGGTGGTGATGCAGGCGGGAGCGTCAGTCAGACGCGCAGAGACGGCAACCTTCTCGACCTTGTCACCGAGCGCCTCCTTCATAGCGCTAAAGAGGTCCTCGTTTTCCTTGGTGGCGTCCTCGGCCTCCTTCTTCTCGTCATCGGTCGCCATGTCAAGATCGCCGGTCGCGACGTTCTTAAGCTCCAGGTGACGATCCTCGACCTCGGGCTCGGCACCATCGGCAACTGCCTTCTCGGCAGCCTCGCGAGCAGCGTCATCCTCGTAGACCTTGGGCATATCGGCAGCCACGTACTCACGCATGGCCTGGAAGGTGAACTCATCCACGTCCTGCGTCAGCAGCAATACATCGTAGCCGCGGTCGAGCACGCCCTTCACGACGGGCATCTTGGCCAGACGCTCGCGCGAATCGCCGGCGGCATAGTAGATTGCCTTCTGGCCCTCGGGCATGCCCTTGGCATACTCGGCAAGGGTGATCATCTTCTGCTCCTTGGCAGACCAGAACAGCAACAGGTCGGCGAGCTCGTCGGCCTTCATGCCGTAGCTCGAGTAGATGCCGTACTTCAGACCGCGACCAAAGTTCTCAAAGAACTTCTCGTATGCCTCGCGGTCGTTATCGCGCATGTCCTCAAGATCGGCAGTGATCTTCTTCTCGACACGCTTGGCAATGGCCTTGAGCTGACGGTTCTGTTGCAGCGTCTCACGCGAAATATTGAGCGTCACGTCGGCAGAGTCCACGACACCGCGCACAAAGTTGTAGTAGTCGGGCAGCAGGTCGTCGCACTTCTCCATAATCAGCACGTTGGAACTGTAGAGCGCCAGGCCCTTCTCGTAGTCCTTGCTGTACAGATCGAACGGGGCGCGACCCGGCACAAACAGCAGCGCATCGTACTCAAGCGTACCCTCGGCATGGAAGCTGATAGTGCGCGCGGGATCGTCAAAGTCGTGGAACGTGGACTTGTAGAACTCGTTGTAATCCTTCTGCTCAACGTCGGAGCTGCGCTTCTTCCAGATCGGCGTCATGGAGTTGATGGTCTCGAGCTCCTGGTAGTCCTCGTACTCGGGCTTGTAGTCGTCGCCGGCGTCCTCGGGCTTGGGTTTCTGGCGGCTCTTGCTCACCATCATCTGAATCGGGTAGCGCACATAGTTGCTGTACTGCTGAATCAGGCTCTTGAGGCCCCACTCGGTCAGGAAGCGATCGTAGGTCTCGGCCTCGCCGTCGGCGTCGAGCTTCTCGTTCTCGCGCAGCGTCAGGATGACATCGGTACCGTGCTCAGCACGCTCGCCATCCTCGATGGTGTAGCCCTCAAGACCGTCGGACTCCCAAACGTGGGCGGTGTCCTCGCCATAAGCGCGGCTGACGACCTTCACGTGGCTGGCGACCATAAAGGCGGAGTAGAAGCCCACGCCAAACTGGCCGATGATGTCGACATCGGAGCCCTGTTGCTCGGCGTTCTCGGTCTTAAACTCCTCGGAGCCGGAATGGGCGATGGTGCCCAGATTGCGCTCGAGCTCCTCGGCGGTCATGCCAATGCCGTTATCCGAGATGGTAATGGTGCGGGCGTCTTTATCAAAAGAGACGCGAATAGCCAGGTCGCCCTGGTCGAGCTTGACACTCGGGTCCTGCAGGCTCTTAAAGTTGAGCTTGTCGACGGCGTCACTCGCATTAGAGATAAGCTCGCGCAGGAAGATTTCCTTATTGGTGTAGATGGAGTTGATCATGAGGTCGAGCAGTTTTTTGCTCTCGGTCTTAAATTGACGCATGTGCAGTCCTTTCGCGCTACCCCCGTCCGCAAAAACGGCCCGGTTGCCCGAGCCGCATCGCAGACCTGCTATGTCCAGACTTAGATTTTATAACCCATTAGCGCGCATATATACATACGGAATCGAAAAACTGTATGTCCAAACGCTCTGATACGCCAATTGCCAAGGAGTGTCCCCGACTGCCGGCAGGAAAGGAACGTCCCTATCTGCCATCTACGCGCTTGGCCATCCAAGCATGGGGCTGGCCCTCGTCTTCGTAGTCCACCGGGGCAATCTGCGTGTAGCCCGCCTTGGCATAGAGCGGCAGCACGTATTCCTGCGCATGCAGCTTAATGAGCTTGGCGCCGGCATCACGCGCGCACGTATCACTGGCCTCGACAATCTTGCTCGCCAGACCGCGACGGCGCATGCTCGGCAGCACAGCCACGCGCCCCATAATGTAGGTCTCCCCCGCCGCGACGCCTTCGTCCAAGTCGCACGCCGGCGACACCGGAGCCCCTGCGTCAGCCGCGCGCTCAAGCTCTTCGGGAAACACGCGCGAGCAACCAGCAAGCTCGCCGTCTACATAGAGCGTCACATGAATGCAGTTCGGATCCTCGTCGATAGCGTCGAACTCATTCTCGTAGCCCTGCTCGTCCATAAAAACGACGCGGCGCACCAACGCCGCGTCATCAAAGCATCCCGTCTTAAGTTGGATATCCATGCTGCCCTTTCATTCAATGCGAACGTTAGGGACAGATTTTAGCGAAAATGAGCTCCGCGCACGCTAAACTTCGCGCGAGCCTTCGCCAGGCAATCGTAATGACCCACGTTATGGGCATCGCTCGCGATGAAGCTGTACAGGTTCTGATCGAACAGGCGCTGTGCCGGCTTTTTCTCGCGACCAAAGCGACCGCCGGCAATAAAGTCCGCCGAAGCTTGCAGCTTGCAGCCCATATCGACCAGGCGCTCCGCCACGCTTACATCCTTTTGAACCGCACGATAGCGCTCAGGATGAGCGATGATCACCTGGTAGCCACGGCACTGCAAATCGTAAATCGTGTTCTCGTACTCTCTAAACGCATACGCATCGGCATGCGTCGAAAGCTCGAGCAGAAACTCGTTGGTCCCATCGAAATGCAGGTGCTCCGCGGCATCGATACCAAGCTCAACGAGCTTTCGATGGTTGACCTCGAAGCCCATCTGGAGCGGAAAACCGTCAGCGTTATCACGCAGCAGCTCAAAGGCATCCCACATCTTGTCGTAATCAAAATAGGGATCACGGCAGTGAGGAGTGCAAACGATTCTGGTTACACCGGCCCGCTTGGCAGCCTCGAGCATCGCCAAGCTCTCATCGAGATCGGCGGCGCCGTCGTCTACACCCGGCAAGATATGGCAATGAATGTCACGCATAGGTCAGCCTTAATCAACTAAACGTTTGCTCGGTTGGTGAAGATGCCCTTTTTGGAAGTCCCCTGATTGTCGGAGCCCTTCTTAACCTTCTTACCGTCCTTGGTGTAGTAAGAATAGTAGTACTCGCTGGTCTCGGTCTCACAGTAATTCATGACGGTACCGATGAGCTTGACCTTCTCGGACTTCTTAAGCTGACCGATGGCGTTGAGCGCCTCTTCGCGCTTGGTAAAGTTCTCGCGCACCACGAACAGCGCGCCGTCGGTCAGGCTGGCAATCTCGGCAGCATCGATGAAGGTGCCGACCGGGGGAGCGTCGAAGATGACGTACTGGAACTTGGCGGACAATGCCTTTACCAGCTTGGCAAAGCGATGGGAGACGATGATGTCGGCAGGATTGGGAATGTGCGGCTCGGCATCGAGGAAGTAGAAGTTCTTCTGACCCGTCTCGACAATCGCCTGGTCGATAGAAACCTGCTCGGACAGGACTGCATAGAGTCCGCCGCGGGAGCGGACGCCGAGCATATCGGCAAGGGACCTGCGACGCATATCAGCCTCGACCAGCAGGACACTCTTGCCGCTCGTGGCGATTGCCTGAGCAAGGTTAATGGAAACCGTAGACTTGCCCTCGTTGGGAATCGAGGAGGTAACGGTGATGGTGCGAATGGGGTCATCCACGCTCGCAAAGCGGATGTTGGCCAGAAGGGTCTTGGCGGCATTCTGCACAACGAGCTTATCGGTGTTCTTTGCCTTAGCCATGCCTATTTACCACCTTTCATAGCCGGAATTCGGCCAACAACGGGAATACCCAGGAGCTCTTCTGCCTCTTCGGCACCGCGGATGCGGGTATTGAGCATGTCTGCCAAAACGACATAGGCAACTGCGATAAAGATACCGGCGAGGAACGCGACGGCAATATACAGCGTGCGCTTGGGGCCGCTGGGGGCTTCGGGGGTCTTAGCCTCGTCGATAACGTTGATGCTCTGGGCAGCGCCGACGTTCTGAGCGACCGTACTCACCGAGCTGGCAATGGCCTTTGCGACCTCAGCCGTCTCCTTGGCATCGGTGCCGGTAACCGAAAGCGTAATGACACGCGTGGTGGTCTCGGAGGAAACAGACACCTTGTAGTCATCCAGATCGGTAAGGCCCAGTTCTTTGGCGGCGCCGCTCTTAACGCTATCGCTATCCAGCAGCGTGGCGATATCGTTGGAAAGCATCTGGCTCGCCGAGAGATCGTTGTAGCTCATCTGACCGCTATCGTCGGTCTTGGCGAGAATGTACATGCTCGTCGTCGCGGTATAGGTGTTGTCCATCGCAACGAAGGACACGATGCCCATGGCGATCGCGCAGACCACCGGAAGGGTGATGACCAGCTTGAGGTGCTTCTTCAGCAGCTGGAACAGTTCGAGAAGGGTCATGCAGCTTGCCTTTCATTTCCCCAGTTCGGATTGACAAAACTGTCCGTATGTTATCGCATCTTTTTACCGAGACCAAACTCTATACATAAGAAACAGGCTCTCCTGTAAAAATGTCGGAAGCAATCGTAAAATTGCGCAACAACGCCGCACCCGAAAGTCAAATGCGGCGTCTACATCAATATCTATGTTGTATCGCTATGCGAATGGCTCGTCCTGCTGTATGGGAAACGTCACCGTAATGGTGGTTCCCACGCCCAACTCACTCGACAGATCGAGCGTGGCGTGATGATACAGGGCCGCATGCTTGACAATGGCAAGCCCCAGGCCGGTTCCGCCGCGTGCCTTGGACCTACTCTTGTCCACGCGATAGAACCGCTCAAATACCTTGCCCTGTTCTTCAGGCGCGATACCGATTCCCGTGTCGGCGACAGCGAGGAACGGATGGTCTTCGTCGTTGGTGCCGCACTGCAACGTAACCGTACCGCCGGGTCGATTGTAGCGGATGGCGTTGCTTGCCAGATTATAGATGAGCTCGTCGATCAAGCGCGACACGCCTTCGATGACCACAGGCTTGGTCTCATGACTTATCGTCACATTCGCCTGACGGGCGACCTGTTCAAGACGCTGCTCAACCGCGTAGATCGCACGCGAGAGCTCAATAGGCTCCGTGGAACCAATGGGCACTGTCTCGCCTTCAGTCGCACGTTCGGCCTCGTCCAAGTTAGACAGCGTAAGGATGTCGTTGACAAGCGCTGCCAAGCGGCCCGCCTCACGATAGATGCGACCGCCAAAGTTGCGCAGGTCGTCCTCGCCCTCGACCATGCCATTTGCGATGAGCTCGGCATAGCCCGAAATCGCCGTAAGCGGCGTCTTGAGCTCATGGGTGATATTCGCCGTGAACTCGCGGCGCATACGGTCGTTGTCCGCTAGCACCGCCATTTGGCGCTTGAGTTCCTGGCGCTGCGACTCGATGCGCTCAAGCATGGGAACCATCTCGGCATAGGCGTGCTCATAGCTACGGCGTGGGTGATCCAAATCCACCTCTTGTAACGGCGCGATGATGGCACGGGACTCACGGCGCGCCATAAAAAACGAGAGTACTGCACCCGCTGCTGCGATAAGCAGCATCGGCGCCAGCATCGACAGCAAAATCGCCGCAACGCCAGGCTGGGCCTGCGCCAAGCGAACGACCTGGCCGTTATCAAGGGTGACGGCGCGATACAGCATAATCTCGTCGAGCGTAGAGCTTGCGCGCTCCGCGGAACCCAAACCACTCTCAAAGGCCTCGATGACCTCGGGGCGATCACCATGGTTGGGCAGTGCGGAAGGCGACGCCTCGTTGTCGTAGGCAACCGATCCATCCTTGTTAATCAGCGTGATGCGTAAGTCCTCGCGATCGAGGCTACGCAAGAACGGGATGGGCTCCTGCTGCTCGTCGAGGGCGGCAGCAATGAGCTCGGTTTCCTGCGCCAGATTGGCACTCGTGGCATCCGCCAAGGTGTTTTGCACAAAGAACGCACCCAGCACCGTAAACGCCACGATAACCGCCATGGCGCAAACAAAGATCGTCACAAAAACGCGGTGCGACAACGTTTGTTTTCCCTGGGGGGCGAAGACCACGGGTTACTCCTCCGATGCAGTGGACGCGGTGTCGTCACCTTCGGCACCATCACCGGCCGAAGGCTCGGCCAGACGATAGCCCACGCCGCGCACGGTCTCGATGGCGCTCGCATGCTCGCCGAGCTTTTGGCGGAGCGTCTGCACATGTACGTCGACGGTGCGCGAACCGCCGTCGAAGTCCCAGCCCCATACGCTCTGCAGCAGCGACTCGCGGGTAAAGACCACGCCAGGTTTGCGCATGAGGTACTCGAGCAGGTCGAATTCGCGCAGCGTGAGCTTGAGCGGTTCACCGGCAACAGTCACTTCGCGGTGGCTGGGCGAAAGTACGATATCGCCCACGCTGAGCACATCGCTCGCCTGCTTGACCATGCCGCCGCGACGCAGCAGTGCGCGGCAACGGCTCGCAAGCTCCATGAGCGAAAACGGCTTAGTCAGGTAATCGTCGGCACCGCCATCGAGCGCCATCACCTTGTCGAGTTCGGTGTCCTTGGCGGTAAGCATCATGATGGGCACCGTCGCCGTCAGGCGATCGGCACGCAGGCGACGCATAATCGCCAAGCCATCGGTGTCGGGCAGCATGATATCGAGCAGCACAGCATCGGGCACCCGTCGCACCACGGCAGCTTTAAACTCGCCATCGCACGAAAAGCCCTCGGCCTCGATTCCCTGCTTGCGCAGCGCGTAGACTGTCAAATCCCTGATGTTGTCATCGTCCTCGACGTAATAGATCATGTTGAACCCCTTTGCGGCCGATATGACCGCATCTTAACCCTAAAGGCACCTGCAAAAGACAGCGTCAGCCAAAACGCCCCGTCAAATAATCCGCGGTGCGCGGATCGGACGGATTCTTGAAGAGTTGCGCGGTGGGCGCGTGCTCCACCAGCTCACCCAGCAAAAAGAACGCAACCGAATCGGAAATACGCGCGGCCTGCTGCATGTTGTGCGTCACGACCACCAGCGTGCAGGTCTCCTTGAGCTCGCAGGCCAGCTGCTCCACCACCAACGTCGACACAGGGTCGAGTGCCGAGGTCGGCTCGTCCATCAGCAGAATGTCGGGCTGCACGGCAAGTGCGCGGGCGATGCACAGGCGCTGCTGCTGTCCACCCGAAAGACCCAGGCCCGACTCCATGAGCTTGTCCTTGACCTCGTCCCATAGCGCAGCGCGACGAAGGGAGTCCTCGACCAGCTCATCGAGCATGACACGGTCGCGCACACCCATACCGCGCGGACCGTAGGCGACGTTGTCGTAGATGCTCATGGGAAACGGGTTGGGGCGCTGGAACACCATGCCCACGCGCTGGCGCAAACGGCAGATGTCGTAATCGCCCAGGATATCTTGACCATCGAGCGCGATCTTGCCCTCGATGCGGCAATCCTTGATGCCGTCGTTCATGCGGTTAAAGCAGCGCAGCAACGTGGACTTTCCGCAGCCCGAAGGCCCGATGAACGAGGTGATCTGCTTGTCGCGGATCTTGATATTCACGTCCTTGAGCGCATGGTGGTCGCCATAGAACAGGTCGAGGCCCTCGACATCGATGCGCGTCGGCGAGGCGGCAAGATCCTCTGCCGTGGGGCGAGTCGCATCCCCAACCTCGCGCTCATGCGCGGCCTCGGCCTGCGCTTCCATGAGTTCTTCAAGCTCCGTGGGCTCCACAGCCGCAGCAGCCTTCATACCGCACACCTCCATATCGATATCAATTCAGCAGTATCGATAGTAGGAATCGCGGCTCATACGCACGTGAGCACATTGTCAAGTGTTTGTAAGGGCACGCAGGCTATGCGGCGGGCAGCCCGATGGTGAATATCGTGTGTTCGGGCGTCGATTCACATGCAACGGTACCGCCGTGTGCCGCGATGATCTCCTTGGCAATAGCAAGGCCCAAACCGGCACCACCGCGATTGGTCGCACGCGCCGCATCCAGGCGATAGAACTTCTCAAAGATCACCTTGAGCTTAGCCGCAGGGATAGGATCGCCCTGATTGATAAAGCGCACGCGCACGCCGCCATCGTCTTGGCGCCTGGCCTCAATCGTGATAGTCGAACCCTCATAGCTATAGGCGACGGCGTTTTTCATGATGTTGTTGAACACGCGGGCCATCTTGTCGCCATCCACGAGCACCGTCAGGTCCTCGCGAATATCAACTTGGGCTTCCTTATGCTGCTCGTTGAGGATGGGATAGAACTCGTCAGCCACCTGAGCCAGCAGCAACCCCAGATCAACATAGCCGCGCGTGAGCACGATATCGTGGAAGTCAAAGCGCGTGATATCGAAGAACTCTTCGATGAGCGCATCGAGCCGGTGCGCCTTGTCGAGCGCCACGCCCGTAAAACGTGTGCGCTGCTCAACCGGCAGCTCAGGAGCCTCTTGCAGCAGCGAAAGATAGCCCACCACACTGGCAAGCGGGGTGCGTAGGTCATGTGCCAAGTACGTGACCAAATCGTCCTTGCGATGCGACTCGTCACGCAGAGCTTGCTGCACCTTGCGCTCACGGTCACGCACGCGGTTAAGGGCGCCCTCGACCTCCAAGAAGTCGCCGTCGATGTTATCCCAGGTGTCGGGGTGATCGATCAGGCGATCTTGAATACGAGCGGCCAGCACACAATCGGCATGCTGCTCGCCCTGCTCGTAGCCATGGTAGTACAGGGCGCGGCCGCAAAAGAACAGCACGCACACGGCAAGCGCCAGCACAAAGCCAAGCATGTTGAATACAAAGCCGGCATCGAACAGCACCGGCCCTTCGATGCCGCCGAGCGCCATGGCGCCAATCGCCAACGTCATGGCCCACGCGGCACCGCCAATCACCACGCAACGGCGCACGATTTCGAATCGATCGATCAGCAAAAAGCCGACAAGCAGCACCGCCAAGATTCCAGCGATGTTATCGATGCCAATCAGCAGCAGGCTCAGCAAAAAGAGCAGCACCGTTGCAAGCGCGCGGTTGTCGACGACCGACCTCACGTATTCAAAGAGTCGATCGGGCACCTCGAATGCCTGCCTATCGTCTTTTGTCATATCCACTTCCCCACCATTAAAGGCGTTATTCGATTATGTAGCCGACGCCCCAGACGTTTTTGATAAAGCGCGGCTTTTGAGCGTCGTCACCGATCTTTTCGCGCAGGTGGCGAATGTGCACCATCACCGTATTGTTGGAGCCGGGCATAAAATCCTCGTTCCACACCGCGCGGAACAGATCCTCCACGGCCACCACACTGCCGCGATGCTCGACCAGATACAGCAAGATGGAATACTCGATGGGCGTGAGGCGAACCGGCGCACCGTCCACCGTTACGGAACGGGCATCGCGGTTGATCTCTAGGCCGTCGAACTGGATGGTCGGCGACTCGGCCACCTGCGCGCGGCTACCGTAGCTGGTGTAGCGACGAAGCTGAGCATGCACGCGCGCGATGAGCTCCAGCGGACGGAACGGCTTAACCACGTAATCGTCCGCGCCAAGCGAAAGGCCCTCGATCTTGTCTTGCTGGGCATCGCGCGCCGTCAGCATGATCACGGGATAGGTATGGCTGGAACGGATCGTACGCAGTAGCTCAAAGCCATCGATATCGGGCAGCATGACATCCAACAGTGCCAGATCGAACTCCTGCTCCAGGATTGCCTTGGCAGCATCGGCCCCGCTATAGGCAATCTGGACATCAAAGCCCTCTTTTGTAAGGTAGATACCAACCAAGTCGGCGATGGCCTTCTCGTCATCAACTACCAAAATGCGCTCGTTCATGCGTGCTCCTCTCGCGCTCCATTATGCCCGAGGCGACGCACGCCACACACAACAAGCGTGGGTGATTAAGTCGGCCTTAAGCACCCTTGTGCCCGTTCGGGCGCGGATGTGGGCCACGCACGCACGCGATGATCGCCGACGCCGGCAAACGATATACTCTAGTTCCAGAAGAGACCATCCCGTCGAAAGCGAAATCCGTGAAGTCCCTCACCTCTTTTGCAAAGCGCTCAGCCCAGCTTGCCGCCGGCTTTGTCTGCGCTATCGCCCTTGCCGCTGGCGCGCCCACCGTCGCCGGCGCCCAAGTGCTCACGACCGACAATGTTTGCGGCAAAACCGCCGATGCGCGCGGCATCACGGCCGAAAACCTGCCCGATATCGATGCGACCAATGCCCTCGTCATGGGCAAAGACGGCACCGTCTACTATGCCCGCGGCGCCGATGAGCAGGTCAAGATTGCCTCGATCACCAAGGTCATGACCGCAATCCTAACCGTCGAGAATTGCAAGATGGACGAGAAGGTCACGGTGAGCAACGCCGCAGCCACCGTGGGCAATTCAACAGCCGGCCTACTCGAAGGCGACGAGCTCACCGTGGAGCAGGCACTGCGCGGCCTGATGATTCCCTCGGGCAACGACGCCGCCATCGTGCTCGCCGAATATGTGGGCAAGAAGATCGACCCTAAGACCAAAGACGCCGAGGCAACATTTGTGAAAGCCATGAACGAGCGCGCTAAGAAGCTCGGTTGCACCGGCACGCTTTTTGAAAACCCGCATGGTCTGGACTTTGATGAGTGGGCTGGCGATATGCACTCAACCGCACACGACGTAGCGCTGATGATGCAAGAGGCCATGAAAAACGACACGATCCGCGAGGTCGTAGCGAGCGAGGATTCCTGGATCGAGGTCACGGGCGCCGACGGCACCGACCATTCGCATTCCATGGACACGCATAACTATTTGCTAGGCCAAGATGGCAACATCGGTGGCAAGACCGGCACCACCGATGATGCAGGCTATTGCTTTACGGGTGCCTACAACCGCGATGGCGACGAGATCTACACCGTCGTTTTGAACTCCACCACCACCGACCAGCGCTTTACCGATACCGCAACCCTTGCCAATTGGTACTACGGTCACAAGGTGACGGTCGCAATCGCCAACACGCAGGAAAAGACCGCCAACGGCAACCCGCTTATGGCGCGCATTGGCCAAACCGACTGGACGGATAAGACGATCGACGCCACGCTCGCCGATCCTACGGCGCAAGCGACCGTGTTTTCCCTTGCCGGCGAGGTGACCGAAAAGGTTAGCTACGACGATCTTTCGGGCACGGTGCATGTGGGCGACAAGGTGGGCAGCGTTACGCTCAAGCAGGATGGCACCAAGATCGCCGTCATGGACCTGGTTGCCGACGAGGAAGGCGCAGGGCCGAATCCCATTGAATGGCTGCTCGTGAAGCTCGATCGCTTGGGCCGTCGCATCGACAACCGCCCACTCACGGCAGAAAGCGAGACCGTCGCCAAGGCGCCCGAGGTGTAGGGCGCAAGAATAATAAGTCCACTGAAAGGAGGCGTCCGAAAGGATGCCTCCTTTTTTGAGGGTTCGAATCCCCAGCCGCCATTCTTGATAATAAAAAGGGCCCCAAATGGGACCCTTCTTCAAATTCGTACTGGCGGAGAGCTGGGGATTCGAACCCCAGATGCCCTTTTGGGGCATACTCGCTTAGCAGGCGAGCACCTTCGGCCTCTCGGTCAGCTCTCCGTAACAGCCGTTCTATAGTAACCAAACAGCCAAGGATGAGCAAGAGGAAATTTTCTAATTGCCTAGCAGCCTTTCCTTCTTGAAAGCTTCGCCTACCCCAGCGAGCGGTTGAGGGAGCCGAGCTCGTCGTTGCCCATGGTGCGCCACATTTGGAAGATACAACCGCGCGCCAGGAAAAAGAAACCGTTGTCGACCAGTTGCACAGCGGCATCTGCCAGCTGATTCGTCACGGCGGACACTGGCGGCAGCTCTAGTCCAGCCTTGTGGATGGTCTCGACCGCTTCCTCGAACGTCGGAGGCCCGCTGACGCCCATCTCGTTCATAAGGCCCTGCATTTCTTCCAGCGCGCTGCTGCCCGACTCCTCGCCGCGCGGCACCAGACGGTAACAAGCCAGCGCCAGGTCGAGCTGATCGCAATTCCAATAGGCAAACGCCAAGCGATAGAACAGGTAGCCGATTGCAGAACGATCGCTGGCAATACGTAGGCCGTGGCGCGCCACCTCGATAATCTCGTCAAAGCGCTCCAGACGCGCAAGCACGTTGATGAGCGCAAAGTGCGACTGCATGGACGAGCGCGCCAGATCGTAAAGATGGCGCACCTCGGGCAGTGCTCGTTCAAAGTCCTCTTGCTCGGCGTAAAAGCTGCAGATCTCGTGCTGGGCAAAGTACAGCGCATCGGGCGCACGAAGGATTCGCACAGAGCGGTCTTCTTCCAACACCGGTAGCACCATGCGCACCAGCTGGTTATCGCAAAACTGCGTTTGAACCGGACCTGTCGCCAAAAGCTCGGCGACGGCGCACTTAGCCTCCAACTCCTCAACAAGACGGGAAAAGCCTTCAAAAGCACCTGTACGGTCGACTTTTGCCTGCTCGCGCAATTCAACAACACGGGCCACGTATGGGTCGTCGTCCTCTTCCATGACCTCCAGCTCGTCAGCCGTATCGGCAAGCAGCAGATCGCGCAGCGCCGGCGGCAGCATGCGATGGTCATCACGCGGACGAGCATGAACCTCCGCAGGTTCAATCGTCTCCGGAGCGGTTGACTCATATGCCTCAAGCACACGCTTGCACGGCATATCGTCCATGTCCATGCTCTCAAGATCCTTGGCGACAGGCACGCAATCGGCCAGATAGGCCGCGCGCCCAAAGAAATACGTTGCAACAACGCGCTCGCCCTGCTCACTGTCGGGAGCAGCAATCTGCACATAGCAGCGCGTGATGCAGGTGCCCGCGGCAAAACACGCTGCCGCAAGCGTGAGTGCCACGCGCGCATCGTGCTCCGCGGCCCAGATCGCACGCGCGTCCTCGTCCAACTCGCGCCAGGCGTCATCTTGAGCGTCGTATTCACGTTGCGGCATGGCATCAACGACAGACTGCCCAAACCGAACGAGCATGATCCCTTCGGCAACGTTGGCCCGATAGGTATAGTCGAGCCGCGTGACCACGTTAAGTGCCTCGACAATACGCGCGAAGCGGGTACGCACATCCCACTCACCGCCCGGCTGGCAAGCCACCGTACCCGGTTTGCCCCACGGGTTATCGCTCGAGGCCGTATCAAGCAGTCGGGGAACATCGTTGGTCGTCTTGGCGATATGCCACGCATCAAAGAGCGCGCAGCCCTCAAGGCTCGGCGAGGATGCCGCAGGGACCAATCCGGCCCCGATGTGCTCAAGGATGCCGGAGAGACGGTTAAGACGGCACTCGATGGCAAGCAGCATGTCAATCTCGTCCCGGTCCAGCAGGCTGCGATCAAAATTGAGATAGAAAAGCTTTGAGCGATCGATGCGAGCCAGGCTCATCTCGGACTTAGCGGCGATGGTGCGCAAGCGAGGCAAGTCAATTTCACTCATAAGGGCGGCGGCATAGCGCTCGATACCGCTCGGATTCTCGGCATGGTCAACGCGGTAGAGCAGCGTCTCGATAGCGTCAGGTAGCGGTGTCGTGTTAAAGCCCAAAAACACCTCGACCGGCTCGGGCAACTTTACGAGCTTGATCTTGTCGACAACGTTTTGCATACCCTCGTCGAGTCCGTCGGCGTCCGCCGTGCTCGCAATGGTATTTTCGGAGTCAGCGAATATCACGTAGCGCAGGAACATCGATGCCATGAACTCACCGTAAGGAAGGGAGCGGGTCGAATTCCATGTCTCGTGATCGGACTGTTCGCGCATGGGACCTTCGGGAGAGCCGACGGTTCGCGCGCACGCGCGCATCGTGCCGTTTGCTCCCCTCACCATAATCTCACCAATACCGGAGTCCGACTCGTCAAGGACCAGTTCCATGTCGGGATCGTTGGGCAGCGGAGCCTCGCTGACGGGGCGGTCCACCTTGCACACCTCACCCGAAACGCTTACGTAGCCCAAAAGCGACACATGGCTTTTGCCAACGAATTCGACGACATAACAAGATTCATGCTGATCCTCGCCAAAGAGTTTCCAGACCACGCCATATGAGCGTCCCGCAGGCTGCTCGGGCATCGCCGGAAAGCGCTTCTTGGGATCGAGAAACCTGAGCTTGTATGTCGGACGCTCTGCCACGGAATATCACCCTGATCGGTCGCTTGAAGAAGGAGTGGTCGCGAATAAGTCGCGACATCTACTCGGAATCTTACACGAGTCGACAGGAAATCGTCCCTTTGGACGAAAGCACTCAAGCTGGCGCAAAAGAAAAGCCCCCGTTGCCGGGAGCTTTAATCTCAAATGGTGCGGCGTATAGGATTCCGCGCATCCGCTGCGCGGATCCGCACCGGCTTCGCCCGCCTGCCGGCGGACTCGCCCGCTCGCTAAAAACGCTCCGCGTTTTCTTGACGCTCGCGCCTCGACCGAGGTTCGAATCCATGCGGTGGCGGCATAAAAGAAAAGCCCCCGTTGCCGGAGGCTTTCAATTTCAATTGGTGCGGCGTATAGGATTCGAACCTATGACGTTCTGATTCGTAGTCAGACCCTCTATCCAGCTGAGGTAACGCCGCAGCGCAAGACATATAAAACCACTTTAGCTTATTGGAGTCAAGCACAATTTCAAACTTTTTTGTGGAACGCAGTCTTGTCATGCTGCTCCGCATATACCGCCATTCCCCGTACGATCGATTGGCTTTTCGATCACGTCAAACTTAGCATCAAGTTCCCTCAGGAGCGATCTCACCCGCTGGGCACAATCATAATCGGCAAACGAGATGCTCAACATGCGAGCAACCTGATTAGATGTCTGGACCCCATAGAAATGCTCTAGGGCCACAAGCCCCTCGTGCGCCACAAACGTCTCAACCACATGAGGCGACTCCTCGTAGCACCATTGCGTCAACGGCCCCTCGCTCGTCTGTCGAACCACCAGGCCACCCATGCCAGACGGCTCACACGTCACAAGCAGGTACTCCCCGCCCTCGTCGCTCTCAAACAAAACCACCCGATCATCAAACAGCTCCATCGCGTCCCCTTTCTCTCGCTCTTATTTAGCAAAAGCATAGCAGGTAGATGGCTGTATACAGAACAGTTGTTCGTGTGTTTTCTATTGAGCTGTCCGCACAGCATGGTATGGCCGCACACAAAAAGGGCACCCCAAAAAGGAGTGCCCTAGCAAATCGCTTATGCAGCCAATCTACGCGACCGGCTCGATCTTCTCGAGGCCGCCCATGTAGGGACGCAGAACCTCGGGGATCGTGATGGTGCCGTCAGCGTTCTGGTAGTTCTCCAGAATGGCTGCCATGGTACGGCCAGCCGGCAGACCGGAACCGTTGAGGGTGTGCAGATAGCGCGAACCCTTGAAGTTCTCGGGGTCGCGATACTTGATGTTGGCGCGACGGGCCTGGAAGTCACCGCAGTTGGAGCAGGAGCTGATCTCCTTGTAGGCGTTGTAGCTCGGCAGCCAGACCTCGATGTCGTAGGTCTGACGGGCAGAGAAGCCCAAGTCGCCGGTGCACAGGCTAATCACGCGATACGGAAGACCCAGCTGCTGCAGCAGGAACTCGGCCTCGGCGGTCATGCTCTCGAGCTCCTTGTCGGACTCCTCCGGCTTGGCAAACTTGACCATCTCGACCTTGTCGAACTCGTGCTGGCGAATGATGCCGCGGGTATCGCGACCAGCGGAGCCGGCCTCCTCGCGGAAGCAGGGGGTGAAGGCGGTGTAGCGGCGCGGCAGGGTATCGGCGTCGAGGACCTCACCGGCGTGCAGGTTGGTGAGCACGACCTCGGCGGTGGGGATCAGGAAGTTGTCGCCCGAGACGTGATAGGCGTCGTCCTCGAACTTGGGCAGCTGGCCCGTGCCGAACATGGTCTGACGCTTGACGACGATGGGCGGCCACCACTCCTTAAAACCACGGCTGGTGTGCGTATCGAGGAAGAAGTTGATGAGGGCGCGCTCAAGACGGGCGCCGGCGCCACCGAGAACGGTGAAGCGGCTGCCGGAGAGCTTGTTGCCGCGCTCGAAGTCAAGGATGTCGAGATCGGTGCCCAGATCCCAGTGCGGCTTAAAGTCGAAGTCGAACTCGCGCGGGGTGCCCCAACGACGGCGTTCGATGTTCTCGTCCTCGTCCTTGCCGTACGGCGTGGCCTCGCAAGGAATGTTGGGCAGGTGAGCCATGAAGTCGTACTGCTCCTGCTCGAGGGCGGTGCGGCGCTCGGCCAGACCGTCAATTTTCTCGTTGACGGCGCGCACGGCCTCTTTGGCGGCCTCGGCCTCGTCCTTCTTGCCCTCCTTCATCAGGGCGCCGATCTTCTTGGACTCGGCATTGCGCGTGGCTTGAAGTTCCTCGACCTCGGTGATGACGGCACGACGCTCGTCGTCGAGCTCAAAGAACTTCTCGCGATCCCAAGACGTCTGGCGGTTAGCCATGGCGACATCGATGGCATCGGGGTTCTCGCGAACAAACTTGATATCAAGCATTAGATCCTCCGGCGATATACATTCCATTTAGGTTGCAACCTTGTACATGTATGGGCAAGTATATACTTATGAGCGTTTACGACCCAACTCAACTACGCAAGAAGGCACCCAATGGACGCAGTTTTTTCCTTTTTGTTTGGCACCCGCACCGGTTTTGCCATCCTTTTCGCCGGCGGCATCCTGCTGTTTGCGATTATTGCCTTTGTAATGGAGAAGCGCACCCATAAGATGTATGTCGACCGCGGCCCCAAGTCCGAGGACGAAGAAGACAGCTTCTGGGACTAACCTGCCAAAAAGGGACAGGTTTATTTTGGTCGGTTTTATCTGGGCAAACGCAAGTGCCTCGCAACTGGAATTGAGCCAGTTGCGGGGCACTTTTCGCTAAAAGGACAAAACCGCAGGAAAAACCTGCCAACATAAACCTGTCCCTTTTTTGGTCGGTTTTACTGGAGGGTTGCGTCGATTGCCTTGACCAGGGCGCTGCGCATGCCGGCGTCCTCGAGCGCAACGACGCCCTTGATGGTGGCACCACCGGGCGAGCATACGGCATCCTTCATCGCCGCAGGATGCTGGCCAGTTGCAAGCTGCAGCTTTGCCGTACCCAGCACCATCTGGCTCACAATGCGATAAGCATCCGCACGCGGGATACCGTGCTTGACCGCCGCATCGCCCAGGGCCTCGATTGCCATGGCGACAAACGCCGGAGCGCAACCACCCACCGTGCCGCCCACAAACAGCAGGCTTGTGTCGAGCTCGACGACAGCGCCAAGCTTACCGAGCAGGTCGAGCACCACAGCACGCTGCTCGTCGTTAAGCGTCGAAGCCTTCTCGCAGGCGATGACGCCCTCGCCCACCGAAACCGGCGTGTTGGGCACCGTCGAGATATGCGCGACGCCCGGCAGGACCTGCTCCCACTTGGCACTGTCCCAGGTCCAGGCAACCGACAGAACGACCTTTTTGGCAAGAGCATCCTTGAGCGGGGCGAATACCTTCTCGATCATGTACGGTTTGACCGCAGCGACCACGATATCGGATGCGGCGACAACCTCGGCGGCATCGTGGCAGGCGACCATGCCGCGCGCCTCGCAGCGCTCAACCAGCGCGTCGTAGCGACCCGCGCAGGCGCACATGTCGCTCGCAGCTACACCGGCAGCGATCCAGCCATCGGCCATAGCGCTCGCCATATTGCCAAAACCGACAAATCCAATCTTCATATCTCATAGTCCTTTCAGACACATTCCTCAAAACGAAAGGTATTGTCCCACGCCATTGTTTCGTATTGCCGACCTATTTGTGATACGGCTCGCCACGACTGATCTTGCAGGCACGGTAAATCTGCTCTAGCAGCACCACACGCGCCAGGTTATGCGGCAAGGTAATGCGTCCAAAGCTGAGCATCTCGTCGGCGCGGGCGCGCACCTCATCACTCACGCCGTCCGAACCGCCGATTACAAAGGCAATGTCGCTGCTGCCTCGCAGCATAAGATCGTCGAGCCTCGCCGAAAACTCCTCGCTCGAGCGCTCCTTGCCCTCGATAGCCAGCAGGATCAAATGCGCTCGAGATGGCAAGGCGGCAAGAATCGCCGCCCCCTCCTTGTCGCGCGCGGCATCCACGCCGCCCGCCTTAGCCGGGTCGATATCGGCCACCTCGCGGATATCCACCTTGGCATAGGCACCTAGGCGCTTGGTGTACTCAGCGCACGCGTCCTTCCAAAAGCGCTCCTTGAGCTTACCGACGCAAACGACGGTGTATTTCACGCGCGTCTACTCCTTCGAATCGTTTTGAACTTTGCCGGCGGCCAGCATCTGCTCGAACATCGAGGCCGACTGCGAAAAGTCGCTCGGCAGCACGACCGTCGAGGTTTTAGCCGTGCGAGCGAACTCCGTCATCATCTCGGACCACTGCGTAAACATGAACAGTTGGTTGGCCTCGTCATTGCCGACACCCGTCTCCTGGATGATCTCGAGCGAATCTTTGATACCCAGTGCGATGGCCTTGCGCTGGTTGGCGATGCCCTCGCCCGCCTTTTCCATTGCCTCGGCCTCGGCGGTCGCCTCGGTGACGCGCTTGATGCGGTCTGCCTCGGCGAGCTCCTGTGCCGCAGCGCGCTTGCGCTGGGCGGCGTTGATGTCGTTCATGGAGTTCTCAACCTCGGTCGGCAGTGCGATTTTGGTGATGAGCGTCGACACGAGGGTGAAGCCGTAGGCGGCCATCTGCTCGGAAACGGTAGCGTTGACATCCTTGGCGATGTCATCCTTCTTGGCAAAGACCTCATCGAGTGTGTAGACAGGAATCGAAGAGCGCAGGGCGTCGGTGATGAAGTCACGCATCTGGTCGACGGGCTCCTGCAGCATGTAGTAGCTCTTGTAGATGCCCGAATCTGCCGGGCCGGCGCCCATGTCGTAGCTCACGTGGTACTGAGCGGAGACCTCAAGACCGATGGTCACGTTGTCCTGGGTCTTAACGTCGATGCCAAAACCGTTTTTCATGGTGCGCAGGCTCACCGTGGCGGCCTTGCGGTCGATCACGGGCACCTTCACGTGGAAGCCCGCGTTGACGATACGATTGAACTTACCCAAGCGCTCGATGATCACAGCGTGCTGCTGCTCAACGACGTAGCAGGCGTTGGGAAGCAACAGCAGCAGGATGATGATGGGAATCAAAAGGCTCGTAAGGGCAGCGATGATACCGGAAAACAGCATGGTCTCTCCTCTGATAGGCACACGTTGCCATTAGGATACCCGTCCAAGGAGATCGTGCATAACAAAAAGCCCCCATTGCTGGGAGCTCTTTCATTTAATGGTGCGGGCGAAAGGACGTCCGCGTATCCGCTTCGCGGATCCGCACCGGCATCGGCCGCCTGCCGGCGTCCTTGCCAGCTCGCTAAAAACGCTCCGCGTTTTCTTGACGCTCGCTCCTTCGCAGGTTCAAGTCCCCGCGATGGGCACATAACAAAAAAGCTCCCATTGCTGGGAGCTCTTTCATTTAATGGTGCGGGCGAAAGGACTTGAACCTTCATGGGGTTGCCCCCATACGGACCTGAACCGTACGCGTCTGCCAATTCCGCCACGCCCGCGTGCAGGAATTAGAATAACGGAGCGCCACCGCGAACGCAAGAACTATTTTTGAAAAAGTTTGCAGGCATTTTCCCAAGCGGCATGCGCGATTGTTTCGGCGTCCTCACCAGTGCGATCGATACGGTCGTTAACCAGCGCGTTTGCCGTAATGGAGATCATTGCGGGCTCGCATTCAAGACCGCGGATGGGCTCCGGAGCCATATACGGGCAATCCGTCTCGAACAAAATTCGATCGAGTGGGGTTGCCGCAAATGCCTCGCGCACGTCGTCGTTGCGCTTAAAGGTGGCCGCACCACCATAGGCGATATAGCAGCCCAGCTCCACAAAGCGCTCCATCGTGGCGCGGTCCTCGCCAAAACAGTGCAGCACACAACCGGCCTGGGGCACGCCCACCCCACGAAGCACGTTGTAGGCGTCCACGTGCGAGGTACGCTCCTGGTCCATGTCCTCGTGACGCAGATGCAGCTCCACCGGCACGTTACGACGCACGGCAAGCTCGAGCTGGCGCGCCATGCAGTCAATCTGCACGTTATGGGGTGCCGGCGCGATATCGTCGTCATAGTCCATGTGGTAGTCCAGACCGATTTCGCCAATACCGGCGCACAAAGGGTCATCAAGCGCAGCAACAACCTGCGCGTGAATGTCGTCGGTATAGTCCGGCGCGCCATACGGATGCACGCCGGCAAGATACTTGATCTGCGGGATATCCTGCATCGGCAGAATTTCGCGCGTCAGCCAGTCGCTATAGTCCGTCACGCTGCGCTTGTCGGCGATGGGGTCGAAGACCGTCACCAACAGGTCGATGCCTGCCGCCTTGGCACGCACGAGTGTCTCGGGCACATCCTTGCCCCAGAACGAAAGCAGATGCGCATGTGTGTCGGCAAGCGGTGCCAAGGGCACGGGACAAGCAACCGTCTTCTTTTTCTTGGTAAACGTCACGCGTTCGGCATTAAGCGTCATGGGAAAGCTCCCGAGCCAGGCACACAAAGTCGGCGACGCCGAGCGTCTCGGCGCGCGTGGTGGGCGCGATACCGCAAGCCTCAAAGGCGGCATCGAGCACGTCCTTGGCAAAGCCGTTGGCGCTCATGGAATTGCGGATGGTCTTGCGACGCTGAGCAAATGCAGCATCAATCACGCGGGCCACAAATTCGCGATCGAGTCCTTCGGGCACCACACCGTCAACACGGTCGATACGCACGACGGCCGAGTCCACGTGTGGCGCCGGCATAAAGCAACGCGGCGGCACCTCAAAGCGACCCGTTACCTGCGCATACAGGCCAAGCTTTGCCGTATAGCCGCCATAGGTCTTGTTGCCCGGCACTGCGGCAATGCGATCGGCAACCTCCTTTTGCACCATGACGACGGCGCGCTTGAGCGCCGGCATCGTCTGGAATAATTGCAAAATGATCGTCGCCGCCACGTTATAGGGCAAGTTCGCGACAAATACCGTCGGCTCACCGCCCGCAGCCTGCTCAATCTGCCCCGGCGTCACCTTGAGCGCGTCGCCCATGATAAAGCGGAAGTTGGCATAGTCGGCGGCGTGGGCATCGAGCACCGGCTCAAGCTCGGAATCGGCCTCAATGGACGTAACGCACGCCGCTTCCTGCAGCAACGCAAGTGTCAACGTACCGCAACCTGGACCCACCTCGAGTACGCGCTCGTCACCTGCAAGCTCGGTAAGCTCGCAGATACGTTCGATCACATGGTTGTCGATCAGGAAGTTCTGGCCCAGGCGATGCTTGGTCGCAAGGCCAAACTCCTCCAGCAGCTCCCTTGTTGCCGTGGGGTTTGCCAAAGGCGAAGTTGTCATAGTTGCCTCCTTAGCATGATGGCGGCGTCTTGAAACAAAAGGGCATGGACCGTTGCGGCCATGCCCTTACATCTAAACAGCAAATTGCCGATATGGCGCGCGGCGTCTTAGCCCAGACGCGGGAACAGCGGCTCACCCTTCTCGACGGGCTGACCACCGGCAAGCAGGCCCCAAGCGCAAATGCCCTTGAGGTCGTCGCTCGCGGCCTCGTCCTCGCAGGACAGGCGGCGCAGGGCTTCGGCAGAGGTCTGAGGCATGAGCGGCATCAGCAGGTGAGCGGCAATGCGGATGGCCTCGAGCAGGTTGTAGATCACAAATGCCAGCTCGTCAGCCTTAGCCTCATCCTTGGCAAGCGCCCAAGGCTCGGAGTCCTCGATGTAGTGGTTGGCGGCGTGGATGAGCTCCATAACCTCGTCCTTGGCTCCGCCGTAATCGAGCACGTCCATCTTGGCCATGTAGCGCTCGACCAGGCCGTCGGCGATCTTTGCCAGCGGGTTGTCGAACGCATCGAACGATGCGGGCTTGGCGGGCGCGCAGCCGTCAAAGTACTTGCCGCTCATGTTGAGCGAACGCGAGATGAGGTTGCCCCAGCTGTTGGCCAGGTCGGCGTTGTAGACCTGCTCCATGCGATCGAAGCTGATGGCGCCGTCGGTGCCGGGGACGACGTCGGTCATAAAGTAGTAGCGATAGCCCTCGACGCCCAGCATGTCGATAACGTCCTGCGGAGCGATAGCGTTGCCGCGGCTCTTGGACATCTTCTCGGCCTTGCCGGTCTCGGCATTGCGCACGGTCAGGAAGCCGTGGGCAAAAACGTGCTCGGGCAGGGCCTCGCCGATGGCCATGAGCATGGCGGGCCAAATGACGCAGTGGAAGCGGATGATGTCCTTACCCACGATGTGGAACTGCGCGGGCCAGCGATAGGCCAGCTCGGCACGCGCCTCGTCGGTATCGACACCGTAGCCGACGGCCGTCATATAGTTGAGCAGCGCATCGAACCACACGTAGGTCACGTGGCCCTCGTCAAACGGGACCTGAATGCCCCAGTCAAAGCTCGTGCGGCTCACGGAAAGGTCGTTAAGGCCGCCCTCGACAAAGCTGCGCACCTCGTTCATGCGGAACGCAGGCTCGACAAAGTCAGGATGCTCGTCATAGAGCTTGAGCAGCTTGTCCTGGAAGGCGGAAAGCTTAAAGAAGTAGGACTCCTCCTGCACGCGCTCAAGCGGACGGTGGCAGTCGGGGCACAGGTGCTGGCCGACGCTGCCGTACTCCTCGTCGCCCTTCTGGACCTGCGTATCGGTGAAGTAGGTCTCGTCAGGCACGCAATACCAGCCGTCGTAGCTGCCCTTATACAGGTAACCGGACTCCTTCATGCGCTCCCACAGGTACTGCACGGCATGATGCTGGCGCGGCTCGGTGGTGCGGATGAAGTCGTCGTTGGAAATCTCGAGCTTGCTCCAAAGCTCCTTGAAGTGCGGGGCCTGGCTGTCGGTCCACTCCTGCGGCGTCATACCATGCTTGGCTGCGGCCTCGGCGACCTTCTCGCCGTGCTCGTCCATGCCGGTCAGGAACTTGACGTTATAGCCGGCGGAGCGGCGATAGCGAGCCTGAACGTCGGCGATGATGGTGGAATAAGCCGTGCCCAGGTGCGGATCGGCGTTGACGTAGTAGATGGGCGTCGTGATAAAGAACGAAGGCTTGCTTTGATCCATGGGGTTTGTCCTCCAGAAAAACGTTGCATACAGGGGATGATTCTAGCGCAAGGGCTGGATATCCTCCATCTATTGCATATCGAGCACCATGGCATAGACATCGCGCTTGCGGCGCGAATACTTCTGAGACAGGCGCTTGGCCACCGCAGAGGCGGGCTCCCCCTCCTCGAGTGCGGCGCGGATATCCTCGCGCAGGGCCTCATCGGGATCCGCTGCCGCGGCGCCAACCGGCACGATGCCGACATCCTCGTCCTCGCTCGGCGGCGCGATGACCAGCGCAATCTCGCCCTTTACCTCGCCGCGAGCACGCAGCTCTTCGGCGAGCTGGGCGGCGGGCCCGCGCAAGACCTCCTCGTGCAGCTTGGTGAGTTCGCGGCAGACGGCAACCTCACGCTGGGGAAAGACCTCCGCCACGGCCTCGAGCGTCGCCACGATGCGATGTGGAGACTCGTAGAAGATGAGTGCGCCGGGCACCACGGCAAGGCGCTGCAAACGACGCACGCGGTCGCCGTGCTTTCGGCCCAAAAAGCCCTCGAAGAAAAAATGCTCACAGGGAATGCCGGACGAAACGAGCGCCGTGACGCAAGCAGAGGGCCCGGGGATAACTTCGACGGGCACATCGGCCTCACGTGCCGCCTCGACCAGCGCCTGGCCGGGATCGGACACGCTCGGCATGCCGGCGTCCGAGGCAAAGGCGAGGGTCTCCCCCGCCAGCAGACGGTCGACCAGGCCGGCGGCGCGGCTGGCGATCACATTCTCGTCGCAACGGACAAGCGGCTTGGAAATTCCCAGGTGCATCAGCAGCTTTGACGTCACACGCGTGTCTTCGCAGCAAATGGCATCGGCGGCGGCAAACGCCTCGCCAACGCGCGGGGACAGGTCGCCCAGGTTACCGATGGGCGTGCCGACCACATAGAGTTTGCCCGTGTGGGCGCTGTTTTGCGTCATATCAACCTATTCAATCATGCCGCGTTCGAGCGTACCGAGCGCCGCGCGAGCGTCCCATGCTGCAATGCGCTTCTCGGTCTTCCACGTTTGGAAGAACCAACCGGCAGCCGGCGCAAACGAAGCCAGCTGGTTGGCGATAAACACGCGCTCGTAGGCATTGCGGCCCTCGGGCGTAACCGACGAGTTGGCAAAGATCGCCGCACCCGACCATTCGCCCACCAGCACGGGGAACCCAGTCGAAATCGCTTCTTTAAGCTCGCGCTTGTTACGCGAAATCGCCGTCGTCAGCCCGCGAGGGCTCGTGATGTCGAGCGCATACTCGTCGCGGTAATGGTACAGGTGAAGATCCATGTAGACGTTCTTGTACTTGGCGCCGCGCATAAAATGCTTCCACTCGCTGGGATGCCCCGACGACGAGAAGACGACGATCTTATCCTCGGGCATATACGAACGGACGAGCTCGTAGGCATCGCGATAGAAATTGCGCAGGTAGTGAGCAGGAATGCCATCCGTCATGGTGAAGAGGCTCTTGCGAACGCTCATCTGCGGCGTGTCCAGCAGCTCAATGCCCAGCAGGCTCTCGGCCTCGCCATAGCGATCGGCCAAGCGCTCGAGCACGTCGAGTGCGACATGACGGCCGTTGGTGGACGAATGCCACTCGGCAACAGCCTCCGGCGTGGTGGGCGAATCGTTGGAATCGCCCTGGCCACCGGGCACGGTTGCCAGATCGAGCAGCACGCGGATGTCGTACTTGGCAGCCCACTCAATTGCGCGGTCGATGTAATCGACAACCGATATGTAGGAGGCATCGGACTCCTGTGAGCCAAAGGCATACCAGGGCACCGGCAGACGCACGGCATTGAGACCGATCTGCGCCATGCGGCGAAAATCGTCCTCGCTCACAAACGTCTCGTAATGGCGGCGCATGCGCTCGTTATAGGCGGCGGTACCCATGGCCTCCTGTAGCTCAGCCGCGTTGGATGCACCGGTCGCCGCGTACAGCGACGGGGTCACCCAGGGCTCGGGAATAAACCAGCCAGAGAGATTAACGCCGAGTATCCTCTCCATCACTGCCCCCTTCGGATCATGCAGGTCGAACCCGCATCGTATTGCGTAGGATAAGTATCGTTTTGAGTATACCCGCGTGTGCGGACAGGCGACCGAACGGTCTGCAAAGTGACGCGAAAGTGGGAGGAACGTCTGGGAGCAGACGGACTCGGAATGGCGCGACGAGGTGTGTACGCGCGCCGGAGGCAGGCACCGGAAAGTGTGTCCCGTTCTGAGCCCTTATTCTGGGACGCAGTTTCCGCAGAACCCTACATAAAAGAAAAGGACCCCTTTGCAGAGGTCCTAGTCAATTCAAGGTGGCGGGGAAGGGAATCGAACCCCTGACACGAGGATTTTCAGTCCTCTGCTCTACCAACTGAGCTACCCAGCCATTTGAGGTGTGCCTTGTTTCAAGG
This sequence comes from uncultured Collinsella sp., assembly GCA_900546825.1. Classification (GTDB taxonomy): domain Bacteria; phylum Actinomycetota; class Coriobacteriia; order Coriobacteriales; family Coriobacteriaceae; genus Collinsella. The sequence goes on from UREE01000001.1 coordinate 41,417, forward strand.
CTTGATTAGTATAACCAAGGACGCGTTCCGGTCAACCGAGAATTTCAAAAAAGTTTTTGAGCACAGCCTCGGTTCTTTAAATCGGCACGTCAGAGGCATCAGCCGGCAGCAAGAAGTTTTTCGCTCAGAGCCGCACGGGCAAACTCACTTGGCGTCATCCCCTCGGCAGCCGCCCGTCGACGAATGGCCTCCTTCATTCCCAGAGGAATCTTGACCGACAGCGTTGCCGTCCCCTCACCTGAGAGTGGGGGCCGTCCATGCACGATCCCACCAACGGTGTGTTCGCCATCCGGAAACTCTCCGCGCTCGTACGACTCGCACCACGCGTCAATCATTTCATCCGTTACAACCTGACCATTAGCGGCCGTATACGTCTTGCCCATCATCGACCCCTTTGCCGAGCCCGTTCAATCTCCTGCCAAAATTTCTTCTGGACTGGAGACAAGGCATGAATGATAAGCCCCCACGGACAAGCTCGACCGCGACAAGCTCCACGCTTCGTCCGTCTGGGAGCCATCCAATCGCAAGCCATCTCGGCGGCTCGTCCTTCGGCTCGCGACGAATGCACTCAGTAACCGCAAGCCAAGCGCTAAGCACCTGCTTTTCCGTCAGGTGCTTTTTAGCGTTGGGATGGATCTCAACATCCATGCATCTTCTCCTCCATCTTACCCAATTTCGTATGACGAAAGTCCGCTGTCGCCAATTCTTAAGCCGGCACGCGTTGGAGAGCAGGGGTCGAAACAATGATTGAAGAACGCTCTAGTACGGCCCAGGCGCCGGGGCAGGAGCACATACGCCAGGGACGTACGTTTTCGTAGCATACGAGGACATAGCCACGTGCATCGATAAAGGCGATATCGATGGGATAGGCCATAAAACACGTATGGACCGAAGAGCAGCGTGGAAATGCCATGACGAGCGGCAGACCGTTGGCGGCAACCGGACACCGTCCCAGCATGCCGCGCAGGCGCACGGCAAACGACTCCGCCACCGCAAACTCGGCCGGCGTCCAGCCCAGCCTATTGAGTGCCCGCGCGTAGGCGATGTAGGACGAGACCGCGGTCACATGACCACCCCCGGACGCCATGGATCGACCGTCACCGCGCGCTCGTGCGACAACGTTGTCGGCGCCCCCAGCGGAACGCCAGCGATGCTGAGAGAAGTCGGCCACGGCTCATAGTGCATGGTGCAGGTGTAGGTCCTAAACGTACCGGATAGGGAGAGCAGGCCACCATCCGATGCCTCCGCGCCTTGCTCGCTCGACACTTCGATCTGCAAGTCATAGCCTTCCATGGCATTCAGAATTTGAGTCCGGACCGTCGCCGAGGCATCGACAGAGCTTTCGTCGCCCTCCCCGCTCGGCGCCACGGCGTGCGCCAACACGATGTCGGGCACCACGCGGTCGAAGCGCGCGACAGCGCTGGCATAGATCATGACGTTGTATACGATGAGTGCCAGCACCAGCAAAACGGGCGTAACCACTGCTATCTCCACCGTCGCTTGGGCGCGCTCCTCGCGCAGACGCATGCGGATACTCATTACGACCCACCGCCCAGAGCGCCAACCAGCGTGGCGACATCGACGGTGAGCGGGATGGAGCCGCCGCCGGGCAGAGGAATCTCCGCAAGCGTGAACACCGTACCGCTGATGGTGCGTTCGACTTGATATTCCAACGCCTCGCAAAGCGCCTTGGGATCGGTCACGCCCAACGGAATACTTCGCAGTTTGTCTTGCGCTTGAGAGAGACCAGCAATGTCAGACCCCGAGCTCTTAATGACGTTGGCGGAATCAGTCAGCACCGGCTTTCGCAGGCGCAAGTCGCACGGTTCCAAACCCAGCGCCGCCACGGACGCCGAAACGGTATCGCCGAGCCACGATGCGATGGAGCCCAACGCGCCGCTGCCCCCTCCTAGGCCTTTAATCATCTCGTCCATAAGTTCGTCGGCCGAACCTTGGATGTCTCCGTATCCCACAAGCAGCCGTCCCCAGACATCCATGACGCCATCGAGTACGCCGGCAACGCCACCCGAGCGTTCCTTCAATGTCGAGAAAAATCGCGAAAGCACGTTGTTTTGCGCCGTCGCCTCATCGGGCGCCAGCACCGCGGCAGAGATGGCACCGCGATCGCCAAGCCTGACTGCCGTGTTAAACGAAGAGTTGAGCTCATCGGGGCTCGAGATGGCACCCGAAACCGCAAAGGCAACCACGCCGTTGCGACCGGGCGGAGCGATACGCGGACGCTCGCCCGAAAGCGCTTTAATGGCCTGGTCAAACGCATTGCTCGCACGGTCGGCCTCATCCTCGGTCTGACGCATGAGCTCAAGCTCTTTGTTCCGACATTTGACGTATTCCTCCAAGGCCTTTTTGAACTCGTCGAAGTGATATTCGAAGCCGTTTTCGATAGAGGTTGAAGGCGCCGCAACAGCACCAAGCGACAAAACGCCAAAATGGCATTTGCTGCATTTATCCTGTCCATCGTAATCGGCAACCGAAGCAAATCCGCTCGGCGTCCCTTTCTTATAGTTAGGGCAGGTCGTCCCGTAATGCAGATACGCCTTGTCATCGTTCACGCTAGTCGGCCACACCGCATCGGTATAGAGTTCCGTCGCCCGAACCTCATCAGAGTTGCGCGGCAGCAGCGGAATATAGGAGGAAACCCTGTCTCCGTTCTCGGTTATATGCGCCCGATCGACCTCCGCGCTCGCATAGGTATAAAACGCCTTACGCGCCGCAGACTCTGCCTTCATCTCGACACTCGAGCCGTGGGGCTTCTCATTTGTCAGACGCCAATGGTAGTAGTCCTTCGCGCGATCAAGGGCAACTTGGGGCTCCCACGTAACGCTCGATGAGTAATGCGGATTTTGAACACCGGAGAGATCCGTTAGGCTTTTCGCACGCTCCCACATGCAAGAACAGCTGCCGACCGAGCCCTTGTCAGACCCACCACAATCCGCCAGCCAAGCACGCTCTTTAGCCTTCGCCGTGTCCTCAGAAGCCTTCCGCAGCTCCTCGGCCGCACACTCTAAATCATCTGATGTGTCTTTAATGGCATCGGTCGAGATCTCGGACCCCTCGAGCGCAGCGAAGTCAGACTCGGATGTCCTGGGCACGGCAAGCGCCGTACCGGTATAGGTCACACTATCGGTATCCTGCGCCGACACCGCCTGCGTGGCACGCGCGGCGATCAGATACGGCAGAGCCGTCTCGATTTTCTGTAAGCCTTCCGATGCGCTTTTGGCAAACTTGTTGCGCGTTTTAATGATCTCAATCCCGGTGTCGACCATATTGCCGGCAACCGGCTCGGCACCCGGGATGAGGATGGCGACCAGGCCCGTCCCGATCGTGGCAAACCCCGCCAGCCCCAGACTCAAGATGCTCGCATCAACCACCGTGGCAGCCGTGTGATAGGACGACACTACGTTGGCACCCGCCAGCGCGCCACTATCAGCCGCCACCTGAGTATCCCCGGCACGCGACATGCTCCATATCGCCGCGGTCGACGAAAACAACAATGTGAGCACCACTAGGATGACCACGGCAGAAGAAAGCGTGGTATAGGCGCCGTCTTCGATAAACAGATCGACACCGGCTCGACCCATAAAGCCGCCTCGTTTGCGGAGAGCGCCTGGTCGACGGCGGGCCGCAAACCCTTGCGTCACCCGCAACAGGCAGCGCCTAATCCCATGCAGCAATCCACGAATCATAATCTCCCTCCAGCCATTCGGGACGCGATTGATACGAGACATCGACCTTGAGCTCAACGTAGCCGCCCTCGGCGGTACCACCCATAGCCTGCGCAAACGCACCGATCACAGGCAACGGCTTGACCTCGCCGGAAACGGACACGGACGAGACGCCACCCGCACCGGCCCGGCCAAGCTCGATATCCCACGACAACGGCCCGCCGGCATGAAAGATCGAAACGTTGGGCACTGCGGCAAGTCGGCGGCGGGTGAACTCCTTAAGATCGTCGTCCTCCGCCGTCGTCGTGGTCATGAGCCGCGCGGTCTCGGCGGCGGCAGACTCCATGACCGCGCGCGTATAGAGCAGGCACACCGGTTGCAGCGCGAGAAGGATGAGTGTCAGAAACGTCGGCAGCAAAAAAGCGGCCTCGACCGTAGACTGCGCCCGGTCCTCGCGCGCGGCATCAATACAACGCGATGTCCTTAGCGGCCGCAGCGGCGTCGATAACCGACGTCGAGGCAACGCCATGGGATGCCGCCCGCTCAACCAGCGCCGCCAAGCGCCCATCGGTGCCGGCACGCCAAAGTCCCGCGATCGCCAGCACGATCGATAACAGCGCCACCGTGACGATGGCGTATTCGACCGTCGCCTGGGCAGATTCCTCACGCAGGACATCATGCATTTCACGATCCCTCCTTTGAGTCCGTTGCCTGCGGGCTCAGGCGCACGGCGCGCAGACGACACGAAGCATCGCCAGCATCCGCGGCAATTGTCACCATATCGACCCAGCCGCGTTCGTCGCGCACGATGGCGCCCCACACGTTTCCCTTGATGTCGAGATAGCCGCTCAGAGCAAGTTGCGCCGTGGGTACCTCGCGATAGGCACGCAGCATATCCGCCGCCGCTTCGGTCATCGGTCGGTCCTCGGACCATGCAAGCCGGACCGCAATCGCGTTGCCCTCAGGCGAATCCGTCGCAGTGCCAGACCGCTTGTCGAGCGTCCGCAGAAAGGTTTGCGCCGTGACAGCGACATCCGAATCGTCCGCATCTCGCATCTCATCTTTTTGAGACGCCACCGCCGAATCTGAGCCCAAATCGGAGGCGGTCCCAGGACGCTGCTGCCGCGCGGCGTTAAGCCCCCAAAGCACCGCCGCTATCGCCACGGTCAGGCAAGCAAACACCAGCAGCACCCCGATGGGGCGCTCGCCCTCTACAGGCTGTTGATGCCCTCGCTGATAGCGTTCCATAGATCTTGGACCTTGCCCTTAAATGCGACGATGGCGATAATCGCGATCACCACGAGCACGCCGACCAAGATGGCATACTCGGTGGTACCCTGTGCACTCTCCTCCTGCAATAGTTCCTTGGCGCGCTGACGAACATGTGCCGCCCGGCAAAACGCCCAGCCCTGGACCTTGCCAGCAGCGTCAGTCATCGTGTTCATGTATTCCTCCCTACATCATCCCGCCTGCTCCCAGCAGCGGGCCCAATATGGACAGAAGCAACGCCGGCAAGATGAGCGTGCCGGTGGGAATCAGCAGCTTGACGGGTGCACGCTCGATCTCGCGCTCGACCGCGGCGCGATGAGCCGCACGGATCTCGCGACTTTGAGCGGCCAGCGTCTCGGCAAGTGGGGCACCCAGGGCGAGCGCCTGCCCCACCGTGATGGCAAAGGTCTCGAGCGCTCGCACGTCCAGGTCGCGCGCGGCGGCCAACAACTCGTCCTCACGCGTGCCCACGCCCACCTGCCACGCCATGCAGGCGCGCTCAAGGCGAAGAGCCAGCACTGACCGGCGGTTGGCGCAGAAAATCTCAAGCGCCGCATCAAACGAAAGACCGGCCGAAAGACCCAAGCGCACAACATCGATCATCTCGGACACTTCGCCGAGCGACACTCGCGCCGGGCCGCCCGCTCCAACCGCGCCCTTCACTCGTGCGGTCAGAGCATCGACCACCGAGCGACCCGCGGCAGCGACCAGCACCGCCTCGCGCTTGCAGGCCCCTGCGATCTTGCGTGCATCCGCCCGATCCAAACCCGTCGCGACAAATACACTCAGGGCGCACAGGCAAGCCGCAACTGCAACCGGGGCGCTCATAGCTCCACCCGCATAATGCGCCGGATAACCACCAGGGCAACGGCGTTGAGGGCAAGACCCAGCACCACAGCGCCCGCGCCGGCAGGCGTCGCAAGACCGCGACGAAAATCTGCCGAAAGCAGCGCCAACACCGCGCACATGCCCGCCGGCATCGCCGCGACCATATGCGCAGACATGCGAGCCTGCGACGTCTTAACATCCAGGCGGCGCTTGAGCTCAATGCGCTCCCCCACCATGCTCGACGCCTCGGACAGTAAGTCGGCAAGCGGAGCGCCGGTGCGCTGAGACACCTTAAGCGCCAAGGTCACAAGCGAAAGACCGGGGGCGTCGATACGCACGAGCAAGTCATCGAGCGCGTCGGTCGCCGAGATGCCGCAATCGATCGCCGCCGCCACCCGCAAAAACTCGGTATGCACTGGCTCTTGCGCATGAGCGCCCACAAAGCGCATGCCCTGGGCCAGCGAATGTCCCGAGGCAAGCGACATGGAAAGTGCGGTAAACGCCTCGGGCATTGCCTCTTCTGCATCGTGTTGCTCGCGCCGGCTCTCAAAGCCATCCCGAGCGGCACCAACGGCAAACGGAGCAACAAGTCCCAAGGCAAATCCGAGGGGCGATAACGACACCATCGTTAGTAAAACGCAGCAGAGACCGCTCGATAGCAGCAGAAACGCCAAACGTCCCGAAGCATCTTCGATCACGAGGCCAAGGCGATGCGCCGGAGCCAGCGATGCCCACGAACGGGCGATCTTTTTCAGCAGATCGTTTTCCACCAGCTCACGCGGCAGCTTCTCTGCCACCGTCTCGAGCGCCTGACGTGCCAGCTCCGCCGGCGGTACCTGCGGCACACGAGGTTCCGCCCCGCACGCCGTCGCGACAGAAAGCCCTGCCAAGCCCCCTACGACGAGGGGCACAGTGATCTCCATTCGTCCACCTCCTCTTGTGTGAGCGTCCCCGACCGCAGGCCTTCTGCGATAAACGGCGGCTCGCGGTCAAGCGTCCAGGTGCGCTCGGCGGCATCGAACGTCACATAGCGCTCGAGCTCTACGCCGCCCGATGCGGCGCGTCGCACCCCCGAATACGAGGAGACGAAACGCCTGCCATCGGCGTGACGCTCGGACATCACGATGCCGTCGAGCGCCATGGCAATCTGCTCCTCGATGAGCTCGCTCGGCAGATCGATGCCATAACGTGCAAGCAACGTCAGACGCACCACGGTCTCCTGTTCTGAACCCGCATGAAGTGTGGTGAGCGACCCGTCGTGGCCCGTGTTCATGGCCTGCAACATGTCGCAGCACTCGGCACCGCGCACCTCGCCCACCACGATGCGGTCGGGGCGCATGCGCAGGGCATTAGTTACCAGGTCGCGGATCGTCACCGCGCCCTCGCCCTCAATTGAAGCCTCGCGCGCCTCTAGGCGCACCACGTGCGGATGATGTGCAAACTTGAGCTCAGCAGAGTCCTCGATCGTCACGATGCGCTCGCCGGTGGAAATCTCACATGACAACGCGTTGAGCAGGGTGGTCTTACCAGATCCCGTGCCTCCCGCAACCGCCAGGTCCTGTCGCAGCGACACCGCACACGACAGCAGCTGCGCATACCAAAGCGGCAGCGACCCCAGCCCCACAAGCTCGTCCAGCGAGCAGATACGGTCCGAGAACTTTCGGATGGTGAGAATCGGTCCGTCAATCGCCACAGGCGGAATCACCGCGTTGACGCGATAGCCCGTTTTGAGGCGGGCGTTGACGATGGGGCTGCGCTCGTCGATACGGCGACCAAGTGGCGAGATAATGCGGTCGATAAGCACACGGATCTGCTCATCATCCTCAAACGCATGCTCGATGGGGTACAAGACGCCGCCGCGTTCAAAGAAAGCCGAGCGGCAGCCGTTGATCATGATCTCGGTAACGGTGTCGTCCTCGATGAGCGGCTGCAACGGCCCCAAGCCCACCACGTCATCCAAAATCTCGTCGATGATGGTCTCGCGCTCGGGCGTCGCGAGATCGGTCGGCTCCTCAACATTGAGCGCCGCCTCCACCGCAGGACGCAATTCCGAGCGGGCAAGTGCCGGGTCGATATAGGCGCTGATACGCGCCACTTCGTCGTAACCCATGCGGTCCATCACGGCGCGCTTGGTGCGTCGTTTCACGGCGCGGCGACGCCCCGCATCTACAGGCGCTGCCGCCGCCGCAGCGCCGGCAGCCTTAATCCTCGTTTGCAGGCTCATCGCTGATCACCCTCGCGCGACCAGGGAAGGCGGATACGCGGGCGTTCGGTGCGCGTTGCACGGTCGGCGACCATATCGCTCCAAGGGCCGACGGCGCACCCCAGTTCCACGAGCATCTCGCGCGTGGCCTCGCGCACGCTAGTCGCAAAAGCGCTGGTCTGCCCCACTGCCTCGTCAGCGCGCCCAAACGCCATGAGCGCGGCGAGATCCTGCCCGCCATCGGCGATACGAATCTTGGAGCTTAACGCACAGGCAATCTCAAAGCGCATGGCGACGTCCTCGTCTGCCCCGCGCGCACCGAACCGGTTGAACACGGCGCTCATGCGCGTGCGCGGCACACCTACTCGACCTGCCAGTTCAATGACGCGCGATGCCGATGCCGCGGACGACACCGCCGCATCGCCAACGACCAGGCAACGGTCGCTCGCCGCCACCGCAGCCGCCACGGCGTCGCCCCAAAAGACCGAGGTATCGATAAAGACCACGTCGGATTCGCGACGCAGAACATCAAGCAGTAGCTCCACCGGACGCGCCATGAGCTCGGCTTGCTCGGGCGCTGCGACGGGACCCCAGAGCGTAACGCCCGGTGCCACGCGCATCGATGTGGCTACGATATCCGGCTCGGTGAGCGTGCCCGCCGCCGACGGCTCGATAAGTGCCGCCATATCGCGCGGAGCATCGACGCCTAACAAGTCGTAAAGGTTTCCAAACATCAGGTCCAGGTCGAGCACGGCGGCACGCAAGCCCAACAGCGACGATGTGTGTGCCATGGTGGCAACGATCGTCGACTTGCCGCAACCGCCCGAACCCGAAATGGCGCAGATGACCGGAGCTCGATGCGGCGAAGCGGCAGCGTCTGCCGGCGGCATCGGAGGCGGCGGGGCGGGCGTCGGTGACAGCGTCCCCGTCTCCCCCGCCGCAACCACGTGCTGCGTCCAAGCCGGCATGGCTGCTTGTTCGGTCTGCGAGGCAGGCTCGTTCTGCGCAATCTGCTCATGCTGCATCAGCGACAACTCGCCGCACCCGGCAAAGCCCTCAACTTCATCGAGTTCATCCGCCAGATTCACGCCGTGCACGTATCCCATATCTACAGCCGGGGAATCGCCAGCATGCTGCGCCGGCCCTCCAGCGTCATCGTATACAAGGGGGTTCCGGGGGCGCCGACCATGCTCGGCTTCCGCTTTTCCATAATCATCAACACGCGGGCCTCTTGTAGCGCGAGGCGCCCCGGGTTCCCTATCAACAAAAGCATCGGGCTCAATCGTCATGCTCCGATCGGAATCAACCGCTCCCTCGCCCGCGCGCCCGTTGCCGCATATACTGTGTGCAGCGATGACCTCGGTCGCCCCCGCGCGAAACAGCCCCTCGATATCCGACGGATCGAGCGCTTCTATCAACACGACCACGCGACTCACGCGGCCTTCGGCCGTCAGGCGCGCAACAGTCTTGCGCACATCTTCGGTATCAAACAGAGACGCCGCGATGATGGCAGCCCCGCGGCGCGACGGAAACGCCCGCGCCATGGAAACCAGCCCGTCCAGGTCACCCACGCGAAGCACCTGTGCACCCACATCACGGCCCTCGACTTCCCGCTGCAACAGCCCGTAATCGCCGCACGCGCAGCACGCAAGCCAGATCGCCTTCATCACTCGTCGCCTCCGCTCTTTTTGCCGCGCGCCGTGGCGGGAATCGTCAAGCTGACCGTTCCCTTGCCCGAGGCTCCCAGCAGTTCCTTGACGTCTTCGGGGTCAGCCGCCAGCGTCACCCATTCGATCTTGCCCTCGCGCGTGGCACCGGAATCCTCACTGGTATCGATCACGTGCGCGCCGCACAGCCGATCGGTCACGCCGTCCTTTTGCACGTACACGTCCACGTAGCTGCCCACGCCCGTGGCACCGCCGACCGAGTGCTCGGCATCGACCGCCACCGAAACGGCAACCTTGCCCTTAGGCACCTCGAGCTTGCGGCTCTCGGCCTTGGTGTAGACATTGCAGATCACGGCGTTTTTGGGAATACGCGAAGTCGTCACGTCGCCGCGCACCTGGCGCAGCTCGGTCGCTGCGTCACGCGGCAGCAGGCTCGTCAGCCATTCCTGGGTTATGACATTGGTCTCATCGAGGGTCTCGCCCACATCGATATCGCGCGCCGCGACGCAAACCTCGACGCGATCGCCACCGTACTTGGCCAAGGTCTCAGCCTGGACCTGTTCGGCTTGCGAGCGGATCGACGAGCCGTAAACCATGCAGAGCAGAGCAGCGAGCACGCCCGCGACCAGACTGACGGCGATGCGCTTGCTCTTGTTCACGGCCGCTCCTCTCATGGCAGTGCCGGGCGAATGCCCGTACCACCATTGTCTGAGCGGTCAGAGTGCAAAGCGGCGCAATCGCAATCTTGGTTTTCGATGTCAAACCAATCGCTGACCAAAAGCTGACCAGCCCGTCAAGCTCGTGGCAAGGTTTTGGTCAGCACGTCAGCAAACTGTATGTTTCGAAGCTTTTCCGCAGCAAAAAAAGCCGTCTCCCGAACAGTTGGGAGACGGCTGTCATAGGAAAAATCAATTACAGATGGACATCGGGATCGAGCATTTGAGCGCTCACGCGCATGGATGACGCCAGGTTTTGGAACGTTTCCAGACGCAGGCTATCGATCTGCCCGGCGTCCTCGGCCTCGCGAACGGCGCAGCCCGGCTCATGGGTATGCGTGCAATCGCCAAACCGGCACGCGCGCGATGCCTCGACAATCTCGGGGAAAGCGCGCGCCAGACCCCGCTCGTGACCCACGAGCGGCAGGCTGCGCAGGCCCGGGGCATCGGCGATCACGCCGGCGTCGCCCGGCAGTGCCACCATCACGCGCGCGACGGTAGTGTGACGGCCCTGATCGTCGCGTTCGCGCACACCGCCGGTCGCCAACGTATCGTGGCCCAGCAGCGCATTGAGCAGCGTCGACTTGCCGGCACCCGACTCGCCCAGAATCATGGCGCAGCTCCCGGCGGGCACGCAGGCACGGACCTCGTCCAGGCCGCGGCCCTCGGCAGAGGACGTCACGATCACACGCACGTCCGGACCCACCAGGCGGCGCGCGCGGTCCAGATCGCGCTCGAGCTCCTCGGCATCGCAGCGATCAGCTTTGGTGAGTACCACCACCGGCTCGGCATCGCAGTCGAGCGCCAACACCAGCGAGCGCGCCACGCGGTCGAGCAGCACCTCACCGGCACCGAGCGCCTGCACGATTAGCACGCTATCCACGTTGGAGCAGAGCACCTGGCGCTCTCCGCGGGCACGGCCGCGCCAACGCTCAAAGCTCGTACGGCGCGGCAGCACGCATTCAATCACGCCCATATCGTGCCCGGGAGCGCGGCGCACCGCCACACGATCGCCCACGGCAGGCAGCAGGACCTCGTCCCCACCGCGCGACTTGGCAAATCCCACGGCATGCTCGGCGCGGAAGGTATCGTCGGCAGTCGCCACCAGCGGAAACCCACGATCCAAGCGCACCACGGCGCCAAGTTGCATCTGCTCGGGCTCCTCGGCATGTGCGCAGAAATCATCAAAGGCAGCCTGCTGAGCTTCATCGACCGGCAGGTCATCAAACGCCGGAACATCCTGCAGCGCGTCAAGCCCCGGTACACTCGCCAGCAACTCCTCAGCAGATGCAGGGGGTTCGGTCGCGAGCTTCCGACGACGATCGCGCTTAGCCCGCGCCCCCGTCGTCTTTTTCTTCGCTTTAGCCTTAGCCTTGCCCACAGATGCCTCCCAGCACAAAACCACACAACTGAGCAGGTATTTTAAATCAAAAAGAGCTGGCCGGGCAAAGCCCGACCAGCTCACAAACTTTCCCTCAGCCAATGGTCCCGAGAGGTTATCCGAAGGCCCGCCCGCCGGGAGGGGTTTCTTCCGAGCGATCCCGCAGCGCGAAGCGCGAGGACCAGCGAGGAAGAAACCCCGCAGGCGGTCGGGCCGGTGGGAAGGATGGCCTTTCGACCTACTCCTTCTCGACCGCGCGCATGATCGCCTTGTAGATCTCCATCAGCGGGATGATCAGGAAGGCCAGGCCCAGGGCAGCGACAACGCCCTTGAGCTCAAGCGTCACGGGGCCAAAGAACATCTCGGCAAGCGTCGGCTGCACGGTTACGATCACCGTCAGCACCAGTGCCAGCGCGGCGGAAGCCCACAGCCACTTGTTCTGCTTTTTCATGGTGAACAGCGACGCACGACGGCTGCGCATATTGAAGCAGTGGAAAATCTCAACCATGTTGAGCGTGATGAACGCCATCATCACGCCTTCCTCGTCGGCATTGCCGGCGATCATATCGGCGATGTGGATGTAGCCCATGTCAAAGTACACGCCCACAAAGAAGCTCGCCAGCACCAGCACGGTGATGATAAGGCCCTGGACCACACAGTCCAGGCCCATATGTCCGGCAAAGACACCGTCCTTGGCGTTGCGCGGCTTGCGCTTCATGATATCGCCCTCGGCGTCCTCCATGCCCAACGCGAGCGCGGGGAAGCAGTCGGTGACCAGGTTCACCCACAGCAGCTGCACCGGCTGGAAGATGGTAAAGCCGATGAGCGTGGCGATAAACACCGAGAAGACCTCGGCAAGGTTAGCCGAAAGCAGGAACTGGATGACCTTGCGGATGTTGTCGTAGATGCGACGACCTTCTTCGCAGGCGCCGATGATGGTAGCGAAGTTGTCATCGGCAAGTACCATGTCGGCGACGTTCTTGGTGACGTCGGTACCGGTGATGCCCATACCAACGCCAATGTCGGCGCGCTTGATGGACGGGGCGTCGTTGACGCCATCGCCCGTCATGGCCACGATCTGGTCGCGCGACTTCCAAGCCTCGACGATGCGTGTCTTGTGCTCGGGCTGGACGCGGGCGTACACGCCGTAGTCCTCGATGTGCGCGTCGAGTTCCTCGTCGCTCATGCGATCGAGGTCGGCACCGGTGATGGCATGGCTGCGATCAGTGACGATGCCCAGCTGCTTGGCGATGGCCACGGCGGTGTCGATGTGGTCGCCCGTGATCATGACGGTGCGAATGCCAGCGTCGTGGGCCTCGCGGATGGCTTCGGCGACCTCGGGACGAACCGGGTCAATCATGCCGGACAGGCCGCAGAAGACCAGGTCGTGCTCGAGCGCAGCGGGGCTGCAGTCGCTCGGGACCTCGGTGTAGGTGCGGCTTGCCAGCGCCAGCACACGCAGGGCCTCGTCGGCCATGGCCTTGTTGGCGGCCACGAGCTCGGCACGACGCTCCTCGGTCAGGGGGACGACCTTATCGCCCTCGTAGATATGGGTGCACAGGCCGATCACCACGTCGGGCGCGCCCTTGGTGTACTGCTCATACTCGCCGTCAAGGGTCTCGACGACCACGGACATCATCTTGCGGCCCGAGTCAAACGGGGCCTCGCCCACGCGCGGATGCTCGGCAGTCAGGCCAGTGAGGCCCGCCTTGCCGGCGTCGTTGACGAGCGCGCACTCAGTCGGCTCGCCCACGGCCTCGCCCAGCTCCTCGTCCCACTGAGCATCGGAGCACAGCGCCATGCCGGCCAGGAACTTCTCCTTGGGCGCAGCGAGCTCGTGCTTGACGACGGTCATCTTGTTTTGGGTAAGGGTACCGGTCTTGTCGGAGCAGATGGTCTGCGTGCAGCCGAGAGTCTCGACGGCAGAGAGCTTGCGGATGATTGCCTGGCGCTTAGCCATCTTGGTCACGCCAAGCGATAGCACGATGGTCACGACGGCGACCAGGCCCTCGGGGATGGCAGCGACGGCGAGCGAGACGGCGACCATAAAGGTATCGAGCAGGGCGGTCGGGTCGGTAAGAACGTTGCCCACGCCGTGGCGGATGATATCAACGCCAAAGATGACGACGCAGATGACGATAACCATAATGGTAAGGATGCGGCTGAGCTCGGCGAGCTTCACTTGCAACGGCGTGAGCTCTTCCTTGGCCTCGGCCAGGGCGCCGGCGATCTTGCCCATCTCGGTGTTCATGCCGGTGCCGACCACGACGGCGCGACCACGGCCGTACACGACGGTGGAGCCCATATAGCACATGTTCTTACGGTCGCCGAGCGGCACGTCATCGGTGCCCGCAGCGAGCTCGATCACGTTGGCGTGCTTCTCTACGGGCACGGACTCGCCGGTGAGCGCGGCCTCTTCGATCTTCATCGTGGCGCTCTCGAGCACGCGGCAGTCGGCCGGGACGGAGTCGCCCGCCTCGAGCATGATCACGTCGCCGGGCACGAGCTCGGCGCTCGGCAGGTGCACGAGCTTGCCGTCGCGCAGCACCTTGGACTGCGCCGCACTCATCTCCTGCAGGGCCTCGAGGGCCTCCTCGCTCTTGGCTTCCTGGACCACGCCCAGCACCGAGTTGACGATAACGACGAACATGATGATGGCAACATCGGCAAAGTCGGGCTCGCCCTTGACCATGCCCGTGAGCGCACTGATGACGGCGGCAACGATCAGCATGATGACCATGGGGTCGGCCATCTGCTCAAAGAAACGCTTCCACAGCGGTGTCTTCTCGGCTTCCTCGAGCTTGTTAGGGCCTGTCTTGGCGAGGCGCGAAGACGCCTCGTCGTTGCTCAGGCCGAGGTTCTCATCGACACCTTGGTCGCTGAGCACCTCCGCCGCGGCGGACAGGTATTCCTTTTGCATATAGAGTCCCCTCCTGGGATTCGGGCCACTCAGCAGATTGATGCCCGATCATAATTCCCAGGAGAAGGGCAAGGGCTCATCAAGGCTGCCGTGCTGAGCGGCAGTTGATAGTGGAGCTATGGTACCCCAAAGCGACGCGTCTAGCCAAAACAATCGGTTTGGAAATATGGTCCGCACGCAACGGTGCAGACCGTGTGATGCTCAACATTGGTAAAACGTTTTTTCTTCGGCACATCGCCAAACTGACATATCTCCCAGATAGCAGCGGTTGGAGTGGTTGGTAAAGATTTTTCATATACCGTTTTTCCCGCAAAAAATGAACTTCCATTTCGGCATACGGTCGATTTTTTGGGGTATTCGGTCGGCATTTCGTTATAATCATCTCGGTTTTATTTCTTATGGTTTATCTATCAGCGCAAGACGATGTCAGATGGAGGTCTGAATGTACAAGCGCACTAAGATTGTATGCACCATGGGTCCCGCCTGCGATAGCGACGAGACCATCCGCGAGATGATCAAGGCGGGCATGAACGTCGCCCGTTTTAACTTCTCGCACGGCTCCTACGACGAGCACCACGGTCGCATCGAGCGCGTCCGCCGTATTTCCAAGGAGCTCGGTCTGCCTGTCGGCATCCTGCTCGACACCAAGGGCCCCGAGGTCCGCACCGGCCTTCTGGTCGACGGCAAGAAGGTTGCCGTCAAGACCGGCGATAAGATCGTCGTCACCGCTCAGCCCACGTCCGAGAATTTCCACGGCACCGCTGAGCACATCTCCCTCGACTACCTGGCTCTGCCTTCCGAGGTCGAGAAGGGCTCCCTCATCCTGATCGATGACGGCCTGGTTGCCCTCGAGGTCGAGTCCGTCAGCGGCCAGGACATGACCTGCGTCGTTAAGAACGACGGCCTGATCGGCGAGCGCAAGGGCGTCAACATGCCCAACGTCAACATCTCGCTGCCCGCCATCACCGAGCGCGATCGTCAGGACATCCTCTTTGGCCTGACCGAGAACATCGACTACATCGCCGCTTCCTTCATCCGTGACGGCGAGTCCGTCCGCGGCATCCGCGAGCTTTGCCGCGAGAACGGCGGCGAGCACGTGACGATCTTCCCGAAGATCGAGTGCGCCTTGGGCGTCGAGAACTTCGACGAGATTCTCGAGGCTTCTGACGGCATCATGGTCGCCCGTGGCGACCTGGGCATCGAGATCAAGCCCGAGCTCGTTCCGCACATCCAGAAGGAGATCATCGCCAAGTGCAACGCGGCCTACAAGCCCGTCATCACCGCTACGCAGATGCTCGACTCCATGCAGCAGAACCCGCGCCCGACGCGCGCCGAGGTTGCCGACGTTGCTAACGCCATTTATGACGGCACCGACGCCGTCATGCTGTCCGGCGAGTCCGCTGCCGGTAAGTACCCGGTCGAGGCCGTCAAGATGCAGGCCAGCATTGCTCTCGAGACCGAGAAGTACCTCCCGGCCCACGCTCCGCTCGAGGTTCCGGCCGATGCTCACGGCACCCGCGTCGTCAACAACGTTGTGGGTATGTCCGCTGTGAACATGGCCACCACCGTTGGCGCCAAGTGCATCACCGTGCCGACGACCACCGGTCGTACCGCTCGCCTGATCTCGCACTTCCGTCCCAACATGCCGATCTGCGCGTTCTCCCGCCACGAGTGGGCCGTCCAGCAGATGATCATGTACTGGGGCGTTATCCCGCACCAGGCCGAGATTACCCAGGGCACCGTCAACGGCACGATCGTCAAGGCGATCGAGACCGCTAAGGAGCTCGGCTACGTCGAGGCCGGCGACCTGACCGTCGCCACCGCCGGCGATCCCCGCATGAGCGTCCAGCTCGAGGACAAGGTCTCCTCGACCAACGTCGCTTACGTCGCTCAGGTGCGCTAAATCGCACTTGCAAGCAGATTTGCATTGCAAAGGGCCCGGAAGGCATTGCCTTCCGGGCCCTTTTTAGACCTTCTTCGTATGCCGCATCATCGATTTGTGTTCAGTCGCAAGCCTCTCCGATGCCGAGCGCACCACCGAAGACGCCCTGCGACGGGAGCCGTTGGTCAATTGGAATGAACTGTTCACCGTTAAGCCGGCCGGCTAGCAGCTAGCGATCAGGGGGACTGCGGGAACGTCAGAAGCAGCGACGCGAGCCGCAAATCCCGCCTCGGTCAGCTCGATGACCTCGGTAAACGTTGCATCGAAAAACTCCTCGGTTAGCAGGCGATACGGCGGATGATCGGGCTCGCCGGGGTTTTCGCGTACAATCTCGTGCATGACGCCGATAGTCTTGAGCACATATTCTTTATGGATGGGATACTGCCCAAAACGCGTCGCAGCGGTATAGAGGCGATCGGTCGCACGCGGAATGGAAACGATGCCCAGCGTCTTGCCAAACCAGTCAAAATCGCCCTGCTTTTTAATGCGGAATTCCTCGCACGGCTTGCCGCCGCGTGCTTCCAGATACTGGTTCACACGCGTGTTCCATACCGTGTCGGCCACCAGATGCGACCAGACGCCCAGCGTTAAATCGAGCAGCGACTGCGCCACATCTTCGGACGCAAGCGAGAACTCACAGGCGCCGGGACCGACAACCGGCTCGGCATCCCTGTAGCGCTGAGGATAGTGCACGCGGTTCAGTCGCTCGCGCTCCTCGACAATCGAGGTAGCCTCAGCAGGTTCGCCCGCGGGTGCGCCTTTAAGCAGCGGCGCCACATAGGTATCCCAGAACTCGTGCTCGCGCGGCTTAGGGATAGGCTCGGGCTTTGCAAAGTGCGTAATGCGATACGGAATGGGATCGGCGATGCCAGGGACCATATAGCCCACGAAGATATCCGGAACCACGCAGCCAAACAAAAAGGCATTACGGTCGCGCACGCTATCGGCAAGCACGCTAGCACGTGCCAGCAAGCGCTCCGTTTGAGCGATATGAATGTTCCAACTTGGCATAGCCACCCCCATAAAACCTGGTTAACTATACCATCACGGCAGAGTCGCACAGGCGGCCATACATACCCTACGCAGCAACTATTCCGCAGCACCGCTTTCGGTTCCATACGACGGCACGGGCGCCTCGACCACATGGTGATATCGATCGATATAGATGGCACGGGCCTCCAGGCGGCGCACCAAATCTTGATGGTGCGTACTCATCAAAACCGTCTTACCGGCAGCAACGTAGGCCAGCAAAAAGTTGACTACGATGTCGCACGAGTCCTCATCGAGCCCGTTGGTGGGCTCATCGAGCACTAGGATATCGGGGTTCATCGACACCACCGCAGCCAGCGCAACGCGCTTCTTTTGCCCGCCCGAAAGCTGATAGGGCGAGGCATCGACCAGATCGGCAACCTGGAACAGCTCCATGGCATCGCGGACGCGGCGCTCGAGCTCGTCTGTCGGCAGCCCCATCTGCGCGGGGCCAAAAGCAACTTCCTCGCCCACCGTAGCGCAGAACAGCTGGGCGTCGGCATTCTGGAACACAAAGCCCACGCGCTGATGAAAACGCTGAGCGGCTGCGGAATCCTTGAGATATGCCGCATCGATCACGTGCCCGTCAAACAGGTACGCACCCGCGTCCGCTAGTTCAAGACCGTTGATAAGGCGCATAATCGTCGTCTTACCGCAGCCGTTGGGACCGAGTAGGGCAACGAGTTCACCACGATCGACCTGCAGCGACACACCATCGACAACCGTATGCCCCGCATAGGAGAACAGCACGTCGCGAAACTCGATGAGCGGCACGCTCTTGGCGCCAGTAGCACCGCTCGCGCCCATCACGCCATTCGTATCGTTTGCCAAAACGTCGCCCTTCCCTATCCACATCGACGGCTCGGCCGCCCGCGCTACAGCACCGCGCACAACACGGCGAGCAGCACCACGACGACCGCATAGACCGCATCGCGCCAGCCAAAGCCGCTCCGCGCGGGAGTCGGATACGCACCGGCAAAGCCACGGCAAAGCATAGCCTCGTCCATCGCGCGGCTGCATTCCATCGCCTTGATAAAGGTCATGCCCATGATACCCGCGATCGAATCGGTACGCGAAAAACCCGCAGGCGCACGACCCACACTGCGCAGCATGACCGATTCGGTCAGATCGTGCGCCGTGCGTCCCAGCACCTCGATGTGCTTGAGCGCCATATCAAACGTAAAGATGACCTCGTCGGGCAGCTGTAGCGTCTTGAGCGCCGCCGACATGCGGCTCCAGGTGAGCGTCCACGAAACGCCCAGCACGAACGACACGTTAATGAACGTCTTGAGCGCGATCTTGAGCATGGCGCCCGCGGCAGAAGCGCCCAGCAGCAGGGCAGGCAGTGCCAGAACCACCGCAAGCCCCGTGGCGCCGAGCGCCGGTACAAAGGTCGCACGCAGCCCGCGTACGGGGCGCACGGCAACGAGCACCAGCGCGATGGCCGCCATCAACATGAGGTACAGCGGGCTCTGCGTCAGACACACGCACAGGACGCAAACGAACATCCCCACCAGGCGCACCGGAGCCGAAACGCAAGAAAGGGCGCGGTCGACCATCGACCCGCCCTCGTGCGCGCCTCCACCCAGGCGAACCCGCTCAAGCAGGCTCGCCAGGTGCAGGACATTCTTTTGCATCACACGATGCCGAGCCCCCGCGGGCTCGTAACGCTCCTCGGCCGCAAGCCAACTAGGCAGCTCGGCTATTGCCATGAGCACCGCTTTCCTTGACCGTCAGCGAGACCAGGCGGAATGTGATGGTGAGCACCGCCACGCCAATCACGCCCGAAAGAATATACATCGCAGCCTGGCCGGCAAAGCCAAGGCCCTGCTCCTCGGAATAGGCCTGCAGATAATCGCCCGTGGGCAGGGCGTCGGCAAAGGTCGGGGTGTCGAGGCCGACCGAAGCCTGCAGGCTGTCGTCGCCAGCCTCCTGAACGGCGGTCGCGGCGCCCTCGGCGTCCCACTCACCCCAGGCGTCACCGGTGGCGAGCAAGCCGAGCGGCGTAGCCACGACAAGCACGGCGACCAGAATGAGCGTGGGAATCAGGGAAGTCTTCTTGGCGGTACCATCGGCGGCAAGCTGGCCATCGGCGGCTTCGGGGCCGACGATAATGCTCGGCGCCGTCTTCTTAATGAAGCCGTAGATGGCGGCCGTCGCCACGCCCTCGATCACGCCGGCAACCAGCATATGCGGGATCAACATGGCCGGAATAGCCACGGACAGCGGGAAGGGGCAGTACAGAGGGGCGCCCGAAGCGTTGGTGAAGAGCATCGGCTGAATACCAAACTCGATTGCCGCGCACAGGGCCGCCAGGCACAGGCCGACCCAACCGCTCACGATGGCAGAAACCGAGGTGCCCCAGCTCTTGTCGTGCAGACGGCTGTTGAGCGCACGGAACACGATAGCAGCGACAAACGGCAGCACAAAGGCCATGTTAAAGCAGTTGGCGCCAAACGACAGAACGCCGCCGTCGCCAAACAGCAGCGCCTGCAGCGCCAGAGCGACCGAGACAGCGATAGCCGCGGCCTCGGGGCCCAGCAGCAGCGCGATGAGTGCGCCGCCGACGGCGTGACCAGTGGTACCGCCGGGCAGCGGAACGTTGAACATCATGAGCAAGAAGGAGAATGCGGCGCAGATGCCCAGGAACGCCATATGCTCGCGATCGAGCGTGGCGCGCACCTTTTTGATGCAGTGAACCCATACGGGCACCATCGCCACCGCCATAACGGCATCGGTCTGCGGGGACAGATAATTATCGGGAATATGCATGAGCCCTCTCAATCAGAACGTTGTGTGTTACGTTTCCAACAATCCGTAACACCGACTCTGCATACTAACAAAAAGGCGCACCGCCCACAACGCAGCACGCCCTTGCAATACGTACGTTATTAGCCCAGGTCCACGCACCGCCCAATAAAGGGCCCATGCACTCCCAACTTTCCGGTCACCCGGAAGAAGGTGCGATCCGCTCGCAACAAGGTTAACGCAGGAACCCGCCCCCGAGAGGGGTTTTCTAAGGCAACATCCCGCAGCCGCGAAGTGGCGAGGACGTTGCCGTGAAAACCCCGCAGGGGGCGGGTTCCGAACAGCAAAGATTACGAGCGGACTTCGCCGTTTACGCCCTTGCACACCTTGGTGACGATCTTCTGGTGCGCCTTCTCGACCTCTTCGCTAGTAAGCGTGTGGTCGTCCGAGCGATACGTGAGCGCAAAGGCCATGGACTTCTTGCCCTTGCCGATACGAACCGGATCGCGGTAGACATCGAACAGGCGCACGCCCTCGAGCAGCTTGCCGCCGGCGCTGGTAATACGGCGCTCAAGATCCTCGCAGGTCACGGCATTGTCGACCACAATGGCAAGGTCGTGCTCAACGGCCGGGTACTGCGAGAACTCGCGGTAGTTCTCCTGGTTGCGGGCGCCCTTGATCAGCTTGTCCAGGTCAAGCTCAAAGGCAACGACAACCTCGTCGATGCCGCAGGCCTCGCGCGCCTCGGGGTGGATCTCGCCGACCCAACCCAGCACGGTGCCGCCGGACAGAACCTCGGCCGCACGACCCGGCTGCAAAAAGGCATAGCCCTCGCCCTCGACGGGACGGAAGCGAACCTTCTCGATGCGCAGCTGGGCGAGCAGCTCCTCGACGATACCCTTGCCAAAGAAGAAACGCAGTTTACGGTACTTCATGTTCCAAGACTGCTCGCTCCACTGGCCCGAGAGCACACCCGCGACGGACTTGGTCTCCTTGGGCAGGCTGGCGTTCTCGCGACCGTGGAACAGGCTGCCGACCTCGTACAGGTGCACGTTGGGCGTACCGTGCGCCTCGTTGTAGGCCACGGACTGCAGCAGGCCCGGCAGCAGCGAACGACGCATCTCGGTCTGCTCGGCCACCAGCGGGTTCATGAGCACCACGGGGCAGCCGCGACCCTCGGTGGGCATGCCGATCTTCTCCAGGTCGCCCGGGGCGGCAAAGCCAAAGGTCGTGGTCTCGTTGAGGCCGCAGGCGCGCAGGATCTCGCCGACCTTGCGGGTGAGCTTCTGCTCGCGGGTCAGGCCGCCGATGTGGTTCTTGGCAGCCGGGATGGTCGCCGTCACACGGCCCATGCCCCATAGGCGCAGGACCTCCTCGATCAGGTCAATCTCGCGCGGCAGGTCGGGACGGAAGCTCGGCGGGGTAACCATAAAGTCCTCGCCGTCGCGCTCGACGGTGCAGCCCAGACGGGTAAGCGAACGCTCGATAAAATCGGGCTCGATGTCGGCACCGCAGATGGCATGCACGCGGGCCAGGCGCAGCTTGATGCTGTCGATGGTCTTGGGCGCGGGGAAAACATCGACATAGCCGGGAGCAACCTCGCCGCCGGCGATCTCCTCGATGAGCGCGCAGGTAACGTTGGCGACATCCACGCAGCCAGTCTCGTCAACCTGGCGCTCAAAGCGAATGGAGGCGTCGGAGATCAGCGACAGATCGCGGCTGGTGTGCGAGGTGCGACCGGCGTTGAAGCAAGCGCTCTCGACCATCACGTCGACGGTGTCGTCCTCGATCTCGGAATCCATGCCGCCCATAACGCCGGCCAACGCCACGGGGCGCTCGCCGTCGGTGATAAGGCCCATGCCGGCGTCGAGCACGCGCTCTTCGCCATCGAGCGTCGTGAATTTCTCATCCTGCTGGGCGGCGCGAACCACCACGCGACGGTGGCCATCGCGCTCGGCAAAGGTGTCCAGGTCAAAGGCGTGCAGCGGCTGACCGGTGAGCATCATCACGTAGTTGGTGATGTCGACGATGTTGTTGTGCGGACGCACGCCCAGGGCGTTAAGGCGCTTGACCATCCAGTCGGGCGACGGGCCGACCTTCACGTTGCGCACGATGCGGGCGACATAGCGGTCGCACAGGCCCTCGTCGGCAATCTCGACGGAAAGCTCGTCGTCGGTCGCGCGGCCAGTCTCCGCCTTGATGGCGGGCAGCTCCACGTGGAAATCGCGGTCGAAAATGGCACCGGTCTCGCGGGCCATGCCGATCATGGACAGGCAATCGGGACGGTTGGGCGTGATCTCGCAGTCGAGCACAGTATCACTCGAGCCCACGTACTCGGCAAACGGCATACCGCAGGGCGTGTCCTCGGGCAGAATCATGATGCCGGAGTGGTCGCCACCCAGGCCGAGCTCGCGCGCAGAGCAGTTCATGCCCATGGACACGACGCCGCGAAGCTTGCTCTTCTTGATCTTGACGTCGCCGGGCAGGACAGCGCCGATCATGGCCGTGACGATGTGGTCGCCGGCCTCGAAGTTCTGCGCGCCGCAGACGATCTGCAGCGGAGCGGGATTGCCGTCGGCATCGAGGTTCTTGTCGCCCACATCGACCGAGCACACATACATGTGGTCGCTATCGGGGTGCGGGGTCTTGGTGAGCACCTTGGCGGTCACCACGTGGTCGAAGGACTCGCCCACGGTGTCGATCGCCTCGACCTCGGTGCCGGTACGGATATATTCGTCCGAAAGGGTCTTGGGATCCTCCGGAATATCGATCATGGTCTTGAGCCAGTCGTAAGAAACGCGCATGTAGCTCTCCTAGTTCTTAATCTCCGCATAGGGAGGAAATATCAAATGAAGACGTTCGCCTTAGGGTTGTCCAGGTGCCCCAGGTTGGCGTGAAAGAGGAGCGACGCGTACTAAAGGTACGCGAGCGACGGTTTGAACGCCAAGATGGGGTGCCTGGACAAGCCTAAAATTGGTTCAGGAAGCGCATATCGCCCGTCATGAGCGTTCTGAGGTCCGGCAGGTCGTAGCGCAGGGCCGCGACGCGCTCGGCGCCAATGCCAAAGGCGAAGCCGGTGTACTTCTCGGGATCGATGCCGCAGTTGATCAGGACGTTGGGGTCGACCATGCCGCAGCCCAAGATCTCGATCCAGCCGCTGTGCTTGCAGAAGTTGCAGCCCTTGCCGCCGCACACGTGGCAGCTCACGTCCACCTCGCAGCTGGGCTCGGTGAAGGGGAAGAAGTGCGGGCGGTAACGCGTCTTGCGATCCTCGCCAAACATGCACTTAACAAAGTAGTCGAGCGTGCCCTTCAGGTCGCCAAAGGTGATGCCCTCGTCGACGACCAGGCCCTCGATCTGGTTGAACTGCGGCAGGTGGCAGGCGTCGGCCGTGTCGGGACGGTAGACGGTGCCCGGGCAGATCATGTAGATGGGCGGCTTCTGCGACTCCATAGTGTGGATCTGCACGCCCGAAGTCTGGGTGCGCAGCAGCACGTCGGACTCGCCGTGGGCGTGAGCCTCGGGGTGCGCGACGCTGCCGGGGTTGTTGTCGACCACGTAGAAGGTATCGCGGGCCGAGCGGCTCGGGTGATCCATGGGCGCGTTGAGCGCGGTGAAGTTGTAGTAGGAGGTATCAACCATGGGGCCGGACTCGACGGTGTAGCCGATGCCGCAGAAGATGTCCTCGGCCTCCTCGATAATCTGCTTAATCAGATGCTGGTGACCGATCTGCGGACGGATGCCCGGCAGCGTGATGTCGACGGCCTCGTGCTCGAGCGCGTGCTTAAGGGCGGCGGCCTTCATCTCGGTAGAGCGCTCGTCGAGCATGCCCTCGATCAGCTGGCGCATCTCGTTGGCGCGCTTGCCCATGACGGGGCGATCCTCGGGGGCGAGCTTGCCCATCATGCGCATCAGGCCGGTGATGCGGCCCTTGCGGCCGAGCAGCGCAACGCGCGCGGCCTCGAGCTTCTCGGCGTCCTCGGCGCTCTCGACGAGCTCCTTGGCCTCTTCCTCGAGTTTGACCAGATCATCAATCAGACTCATGTCTTCCCTTTCGTCTCTCGCGCATTCGCTTGCCGGGACGACCGATGCCGCTTGACGCTGCGAAAACGCGGCCCGGTTCGGTAACAAAAAACCGCCCTCGGGCATGTGCATTGCCCAAGGACGGTTGAATTCCGCGGTACCACCTTGTTTGACCCGGCGGATGTCTGGCCCGCCGCGCCCACTCTTTGCCCCTTTTCGCGAGGCTCACGGCTTCCCTACTGGAGACATCGCCGCCGCATGGCCGCGCGCCCGTTGAGGTCGCTGCTCGGGAGTGAACGCTTGGCCCTTGCCACCGCAGGAAGGCTTGCAGCCCATGACCTTCCCTCTCTTGCCGGCGACGCGGCGGGCAAAACCCTCTCCGTCAACGCATTGGGCTATAGGATACCACATTGTGTGAGTGTATCGCCGCGTTCCGTTTTGTTCGCGCTGGGTACAAGGCAGGTAGCTGTGCAAACTGGCCGTGCGCCCGCCCGTGACGCTCGACCTGCGAGATTAAGGATATGGCATGGGAAAGAAGCGCGATAAGAAGACCGAGGCCGCCGTGGGCAAGGCGCCCAAGGGCATGAAGGTTGATAAGGCCGTCAAAAAGTTCCGCAAACTCGAGGGCAAGCTGTGGACTCGCGAGTACCTGCTTAAGATTGCCGAGTTTGACGGCGCGACCATTGCCCCCGCCAACGGCGCCGCAGCGCGCGCCGATGCCATGGGCACCCTTGCCGGTGAACATCACAAGCTGCTGACCAGCAAAAAGTCTGTCGAGCTTGTTCGTTCGCTATCACGCGAGACCGTCGCCGGTGGCAAGATCGACGACCCGCAGCTGCTCGACGAGATCCACGTGCTCGGCCGCGACCAGCGCGAGGCAAGCGTTATTCCTACCGAGGAGGCCGAAGCCTGGACCAGGCTCACCTGCGAGGCCGACGCTGTGTGGCACAAGGCCAAGACGGCCAATGACTGGGCGAGCTTTGAGCCCTATGTGGATAGAATCGTCGCCCAACTTAAGCATCAGGCCGAACTCATGGACCCCAAGCGCGACCCATACGACGTTTGGCTCGACCAGTACGAGCGCGGCCTTTCTGCCAAGAGCTTCGACGCGTTTTGCGAGGAGGTCAAGGCCACGGTCGTGCCGCTCGTGCACGCCATCGGCGAGCGCGGCCAGCAGCCCGCTGCCGACTTTTTGCACGCCCACGTGCCCGAGGCTGCCCAGCGTGCCATGAGCTTTGACCTTATGAAGCTCGTCGGCCTAGACCTGGACGACGCCACGCTTGCCTTCACCGAGCATCCGTTTAGTGAGGGCTTTGCCGTGGGTGACGCGCGCATCGCGACGCACATCTACGAGAACGACTGTATCTCCAACGTCTTCAGCATCATCCACGAGGCAGGTCACGCCATGTATGAGCTGGGCGTGAACCCCGCCTATGCGCGCACGTGCCTGGAGGGTGGCACCTCCATGGGCATCCACGAGAGCCAGAGCCGCTTTTTCGAGAACACCGTGGGTCGCAGCCGCGCCTTTATGGGACCGCTGCTCGAGGTACTGCGCCGCCACGCACCCGAGGTCTACGGCGACGTCGACGAGGACACGCTCTACCACGCCGTGAACATCGCGCAGCCTTCGCTGATCCGCACCGAGGCCGACGAGCTCACCTATCCGCTGCACGTTATGGTGCGCTACGAGATTGAGCGCATGCTGTTTGCCGGCGAGGCCACGGCCAAGGACATCCCCGCACTTTGGAATCGCTTTATGAACGAGTACCTGGGCATTCCCGTTCCCGACGACACGCGCGGCTGCCTGCAGGATACGCACTGGAGCGGCGGTTCGTTTGGCTACTTCCCCACCTATGCGCTGGGCAGTGCCTACGACGCCATGTTTGTGCCGGCCATGTGCCGCGACGGCGTCGACCTTACCGGTGCCTGCGCGAGCGGCGATCTGGCGCCCGTCCGTGCCTGGCTGGGCGAGCACATTTGGCAGTGGGGCCGCGCCAAGGACGCGCCGGAGCTCATCAAGGGCGCCTGCGGCATGGCGTTCGATGCCCGCTACTACTGCAGCTACCTGCAGGACAAGTTCACCACGCTCTACGAGCTGTAAGGCATAACCGACACGCCAACGCAAAGGGGACGCCGCGGAACCAATCCGCAGCGTCCCCTTTCCACCTAGTCGTTTAAGAACGTCCCCAATGACTACCTTACAGAGCTTCCAGCGCGGCGGCGATGCGCTTCATGGCGGCATCGGCGGATGCTTGGTCGGGCGCCTCGGCCAGCACGCGGATAACCGACTCGGTTCCGCTCTTGCGTACGAGCACGCGGCCCTCGCCTGCCAGCGCAGCCTCGGCCTCGGCGATGGCGTTTTGCACGCCCATGTTCTCGAGCGCGGCGTCCTTGTCCGCCACGCGCACGGCCACCTGCGCCTGCGGCAGCAGCTTGCACGGAGCCGTGAGCTGCGAGAGCGTCTCGCGCTCGGCACGAATCACTTCCATCACGCGCAGCGAGGTCATAATGCCGTCGCCCGTGCGCTCGATATCGCCAAAGATCGTATGGCCCGTCTGCTCGCCACCCAGGCTGTAGCCGCCCTCGCGCATCTTGGCATACACGTGACGGTCGCCCACGCCGCTGGTCACGGCGCTCAGACCGGCAAGCTCCAGCGACTTGACCAGGCCAAAGTTGCTGGCAATCGTCGGCACCACGGTACCGCCCGAGAGTCGCCCGTGCTTGTTCAGATACACGCCGCACACGTACAGGATCTGGTCGCCGTCTACCACGCGACCGCGCTCATCCACGGCCAGGCAGCGGTCGGCATCGCCGTCGTAGGCAAAGCCCACGTCCAGCCCCTGCTCCACCACGTGGCGCTGCAGGAGCTCCATATGCGTGGAGCCGCAGTCGACGTTGATGTTAAAACCATCGGGCGCGGCATTGATCACGCGCACGTCGGCGCCGAGCGCGTCAAACACCGGCTTGGCCACCGAGGAAGCCGAGCCGTTGGCGCAGTCAATACCGATCTTGACGCCCTGCAGCGAAAAGTTCGCGCTGGCGATGAGCGAAGCAATGTAGCGGTTGCGGCCCTGCATGTAGTCCACCGTGGCGCCGATGTGATTGCCCGTTGCCAGCGGCACCTCGCTCTTGCCATCGATATAGTCCTCGATGAGCTCCAGCACGTCCTCGTCCATCTTAAAGCCGTCGCTGTTGACGAGCTTAATGCCGTTATCGCAAAACGGGTTGTGGCTCGCACTGATCATGATGCCGCAATCGAAGCAGCCCTCCACGGTCTGATGCGCCACGCCCGGCGTGGGGATCACGTGCAGCATATAGGCGTCCGCACCGCTCGCGACCAGGCCGCTCACCAGCGCCGCCTCAAACATATAGCTCGAGCGACGGGTGTCCTTGCCCACGATGACGCGCGCCTTGCGCTCGCGGTTGGCGCCGTAATACCAGCCCACAAAACGGCCAATCTTATAAGCGTGCTCTACCGTCAGCCCAACGTTGGCCTCACCGCGGAAGCCGTCGGTGCCAAAGTACTTCATGCGCTCTCCTTACAAAATAGGGGCGGACAGATTGCCTGTCCGCCCCAAAATGGTACTCGATTATCTGCGCTACCAGAAAAACCCTACGCCGACGCGCTGTCGCGAGCCGCCTGGCATGTAGGAGTCTGACGCAGCGTAAGCGGCTTGTCCCCCGCCTCGGCCGACGTGGTCAGCGTATACGTGATCGTCGTCGTCTCGCCAGCATGCAGGTCAACGGTACCCGAATAGAAGGGGATTCCATGCCACGTAGCGGCGCCAAGACCAAACTGGGTGCCCTCAACCGTAAGGTCACTGATGTTGCCGCCCGTCGGGGCAAACAGTGAGACATTCAGACGCTCGTCGTCGCGCGCGGCATCGGGCGCGCTCGCCGCGACGTAGTCGGGCAGCTTGCCGGCCTCCTCCTGCGTCATGATGTTCGTCAGGGTAACGGTGATGCGATAGGAGCACGTGCCGTCGCCGTTCTTCACGCCCTGGCCAATCTGCGTGTCGGCGTTCAGATACCAGTCGAGCTTGGAGAAGCTCAGGTTGTTAAAGTAAACGCCGGCAACGGGATCGGCACTCGGATCATCCGGATCGGGCAGCGAAGCGTCAATGCCCGTCTCTTTGATGGCATTCTGCTCATCATCGTTTCTCATCCAAGCGATCAGGCGGCCCTCTTCGGCACCGCGCTCAACGGCGCTGACAAGCTTCGTAACATCGACATCGCCGATACCGCCAAGGATCTTGTCGAAGGCAGCGCTGGCGACGGATGCAAAGATGCCGTCAGACTCCTCGACCGGATAGTTCCAGTACACATCGTGCATGAGGACCTTTGCGGCGTTGGTGCCGTCGACAACCGTTCCGTCGGGCAGCGACACGTTACCGACCAGGCCCAGCAGATACTGCAGGAACACCGGGTCGATACCGATGACGCCATCAACGTCCTGTCCATACTGGGACTTCCACAGCGCGGCGACACGCTGCGAGTTGCGGGGCCAATCAGGCGAATAGGTATTGCCCGAGTTGTACAGGTTACTGTGGTTGCCGAACAGGGCCTCATCCTCTTCGTCGACGCTCTCGACCGCCTCATCCTCGCTGAGTCCAATGCGGGGAACAAACTCGCCAATCGACATCTGGCCGTCGGTGACCGAAATCAGGCCCTGCGAACCGCCAAAGCCGCCGCAAGCACGAATCTCGACGTTGTTCATGGCGTACATAAGGTAGTTGCGCGTCTGGCCGTTGGCGCCGAGCATCTGGGGAAGGACGGGAGCGACCTTCTCCGCCGCGTCAACCGCGCCGTTGAGGGTGGCAAAGCCGTCCTTGGCCTTATCGACCAGCTCGGTCACCTGGGAAATATGAGTATCGCCAATGCCCTGGACCTTCTCGTTGGCGCTCTTGAACACCTTCGAGCTGCTGGAAAGCGAATCGGCGACCGCCTGCAGCGCGGACACGTTAATCATGCCGTCCTGGAACAGCTTGCCGGGCGTGGCCTGCGAAAGGTTGTCGGCCATGGGAACCAGCGCGTTGCTCGAGACATCGGACAGGGCGTCGATCATGGTGCGGGCCGCATTGATGTCGCTGCCATACACCGGAATAAACGAAGCCGCCGTCCACAGCGGGCTCGAGGTCTCCGCCTTCATGCTGTCGCAGAGCTCATCGATCTTCTTCGCGTCGTCAGGCAGCGTCGAAAAATCGCCCGACGTGACCTTGTCCTTAAGGCCACCGACGATCTCGACAGCCTCCTTCGCTTCGCTCTTTACGGTCTTTGCCGAGTTAAGCAGCATAAAGCCGCTTGCGCCAAGCGCAACGAGAAGCACCGCGACTACAGCGGCAATAATGGCGCCGGTGTGACGCTTTTTGCGCTCGCCCTTGCGATGGCGATGACGGACCAGACCGTCAGAGGTCGAACTCGACGAAGCGTCGCTACCGTAGTTCAAGCCAAAATCGTAATAATCTTCCTTGGATCCCGAGCCCGCAAACTCGGCACCGCTATCATCCAGGCGGGCGAACGCACCAGTCTCGGAGGCGCCGGTGTAGATCGTGCCAAGGTTACCCGTAAGTCCCGTGCCACCGGCAGAAGGAGTATTGTTGGCGGCCTTGTCGGCATTAACGTTGCCGGCGGCATTCGCGGCGTTGGCAGCACCTGCGTTGTTCACAGGTGCCGAAGGAGCCCCGCTCGGCTGCGACGCGGAGGTTGCACCGCCCGCAAAGACATTCCCTCTTGCACGGCCGGTCTTTTTTGCCTTTTGAGACTGCTCGTACAGAGCGGTAAACATCGCCGTCTCGCCCGGGGACACGCGCTTACCGGAACCGCCCTGTCCAGCGCCGCCCGGCGTGCCGGCCTTACCAGCCCCGTTCGGACGCGGCGGAACTGCAGGACGGCCGCTATCGCTGCCCTTAAAGTGATTACCAGCCATAAAGAAATCCTCGCAATTGAGTCGCAATGAAAAAGTCCATAACGTTACCAGTTTATGGCATTTTGAGCATCGACAGCTAAACTCCAGACACGGACATCAATTGGCGAAAATGTGGCACAACACCTTTTCTGTCTTGGCGGCGGCGCCAGCTACACCGTGAGGAACATCATCACGATGATCATGGCAAAGCCGATAAGGTCGGTCGGCAAAAACACCGTGCCCAGCATAACGGCGCTGGTAATGGTTGCCGAGACCGGCTCCACAGTTCCGATGAGACTCGCACGTACGGAGCCAATATCCTTGACGCCCTCCATATAGAGCATGTAAGCAAAAAACGAGCCGATAACCACGAATACCGCGAGCGCCTCGACGCCGGCAGCGTCGAGTGCCGGCATATGCGCCCAAGGCTGCACGAAGACGCACGAGACCACGCCCGCCGTGAGCATTGCCGAGCCCGTGACGATGGGGCTGCCGTATTCGGGCAGGATCTTGGCGGGAATCACCGCCATACACGTGGCGCTGACCGCACACATAAGACCTGCTGCCAGGCCAAGCGGCGAGATATTCAGGCTAGTGGGGTCGCCGCCGGTGGCGATTAAAAAGGTTCCACCCAGAGCCAGGCCAATGCCGATAACTTCGCGAGTACGCGGCATGCGGCGATCGGTCACGCAGGTGTAGCCCATGATGATAACGAGCTGCAGGCACTGGAGCACCGTCGCGGTTCCGGCGTTCGTCAGGCGCACGGCCGAAAGATAGCAAAACTGGTTGAACAGCAGACCAAAGGCGGTAAAGAGCAGCAGCTGCTTGCGATCGGCGGGTGTGGTCCAGAGCTTAATCAGGCGCTCGCGGTCGCGCGTAACAACCACGGCCATAAAGAGTAGACCGGCGAGAATCTGACGCACGCTCATAAG
Organism: uncultured Collinsella sp.; assembly: GCA_900546825.1. GTDB lineage: Bacteria > Actinomycetota > Coriobacteriia > Coriobacteriales > Coriobacteriaceae > Collinsella. The sequence goes on from UREE01000001.1 coordinate 72,663, forward strand.
CCACAAGGTGTCGACGTGGTAGGTATCGAACAGAAAGCTCGCGCTGGTGCCCGAGAAGCCCCAAAACGAACCGCCCACCAGCGTAGCCAAGACGCCCGTGATCATCTTGCGCGTCGAAGCGCTGTTCAGGCGCTCGCGCCAAGCGCGGCGGGTGCTACGGCTGAGCTCATCGGTGCCCTCGGGCACATCAATGTTCGATATATCGGTCATCGGCACCGAAGCCCCTGCGCCTTCGACCTGCTCGACACGCTCTTTGCTCATTCCATTCCCTCGAAGCAGCCTGGAAACAATTCGGCTTACCTTACCACGGCGAAGGCACCAGCCGAAGGCTTGTCCGCTTATCGGTAGGACAATTCCGCAGACGTCTTTCCATAGCTCGATACCGCAATGGCCTTGCATTATGCGACAGTCAAATCGCGGCAGCAGGCTCTTTTGAAATGGATATGACAAAGCCCCCGAATTCCACAATGTAAGCGATTTTTAAAAATGTTCTTGCCACCGAGTTCAGGCTCCGTTATATTATCCCTTGCGCGCTTGCGCACCCTTGATCGGGCGTTTAGCTCAGGGGGAGAGCGCTTCCCTGACACGGAAGAGGTCAGAAGTTCAAATCTTCTAACGCCCACCAAATGTTCGCAGCTCAGAGGCTATGTCCTCTGGGCTGTTTTGTTTTATGTCGCTAAATCCGCTGGCAGTTCCAACCGTCATCGCAACGTAACATCAATTCACCTGACGAATGGCAGCCAAATATATTCAATACCCCAACATCAACAATAGCCAGGCACAAAACTGCGCCGCAAGCTGCTCCAACCGCCCAACTGGTCAAAAGCCGACCATCTACTTGCCAATTTATCTAACGGCGTAACCAAGCAGTCCGCGCCGCAACTTCTCAACAAAACGCCGCGATGTCTGCGCCCTGCGGTATCCTTGAGCCACTCGCACCTGCAGCACCAAGGAGCCGCCATGCGCACCGAGCTCGATGTCCCCTTTTCGCACAAAGAAGAAGCCAAGGCGCTGGGCGCCAAATGGGACCGGACCAAGAAGATCTGGTATGTACCCAGCGGCGTCAACCCCGAGCCCTTTGCCGAGTGGCTGCCCGGTGTTGACCGATCCGACCCCTCGGCGCCGTATATATATCTAGTACTGGGCAAGCGCGAATGCTGGAAGTGTCACAAAGAGACCTCGGTCGCGGCCTTCGGCATTCCCTATCGAACCGATAACGACAAGAGCATCGCCATCGCGCACGCGCCCAACGAAGCCGGGCACATTGCCATCGACACGGCCAGAGCCGACGCGCTCGCCATCGTGCCCGCTCTTGGCTGCGTGCCGGGCGAGATCCGCGACTACCTTCATAAGCGCTGCGGCTACAAGCCCGTAGGAGCGCGAGCTTCCAAAGCCCCGTCGCTCGGCAACACGTGCACCAGTTGCGACGCGCTGCAAGGCAGCCGCTATCTGTTCGAGGAGCCCTCGTCCCCGTTTGCCCTCACTGCCATCAACAAGCTGCCGGCACTGGAGTTTGTGCGCGTCGAAGTTGTCGGCGTCTTTGGCGTCCCGGCCACGCGTACCGACTTTGACCAGGCGCTCTTTACCTGGGCACGCGACCATCACGCCGAGTTCCACAAGCAACTCGGTGAGGGAGTTTATTTGTAGAGACGGAGATGCCTTCACAGCCAGCTCCTCCGCATCACCTATCCCTCGTCGCCGGCGTCGTACACGATATCGAGGCCACAAACAGGGCATTTCTCCGGATACACCGGCATATGAACGCCCGTACGTTTCCTCACTTCGTCGCTGAACCTGTCACGCGCATCGATGAACCGAATGTCGAGACACGGTATTTGCGAGCCGCAGCAAGGGCAGGTGACGACAAACGACCCGCAATCAACCTCTACGCTCGGAAACATATTGTTGTCTATAAGGGCACGCGGCAGTTTTCCGTACTTCCCCATCGCAATATCGCCTCGCCAGCCCACGCTCGCTCCCTTCCCGTTATTCAAACCAGGAAGAGCATGCACCAGCAAGTGCGCGCGAGATTGCATCGCCACGCGATCCGATCAAAAGACACGATCGTAAAAGACCGCCAAAGCCAAATACGCTAATACGGCAGAAGCCCCGCCTTTTCACGCTTCTTTTCCGAGCGATCGAACTCGATGCGATGGGCCTCAAGAAACACCGTATTGGGTCGCCACTGACGCTCATTCGGCTGCCTTAGCGTCGCACCCGCAAAGGAAACGTAGTCGGTCTTATCCAGCAGGTACGATCCGCACAGCCGATATTCGCCGCAAACAGGCTCAAACGAAATCAGATGAGCATCGAATAAAGCATGTAAGTCGCGCCGAAGCAGAATGCCGTTGCTGGCAACCTGCGATTTGGGTCCCGAGTAATTCTCGATATGTGCAGCCTCCAGAGCTTCGCTGACGCCGCAGTCCGACACCGCGCAACGGCCATCATAGGCGGCAACGAGCTGCTTGCGGAACCATTGTTGCCCCAATCGCTCGCGCCTTAACGCATAGCGGACCTTTTCGTCGTCGGTCGTACCCTGTCCGGCAAACTCAATATCGACGGGCATGTGCTTCAGATAGCTCATGTCGGGCGCAAAACGAGGGTCCGGTCCGCCTTTATGAACAGGACCGTGCAGAACAAACCATCCGTTTTCGGGCTCGAACCGCTCAACAAACGCAAGGCCGAGCACCTTATAGCCCACCTCGGTTGCAAATATGACTCCGACTGGAACGCCACATTCCATGCAGTTGAGCATTTTACGGTTGTAATTCTGGTCTCGAAAACCAACGGTACCCGGCGCTTGAACCGAGTACTTAATGACCCACGTACCATCGTCCAAATAGAGCGGAGGCACATCGGTGTAGAAGCTCTTTTTAGAGTTATGGACCGAAAGTGCAAAGATCTTATTAGGATCTTGCTTCACCCGATCCTGGCCCGGCCAGAAGATCCCTGAATCCCGCGTTACGGGAAAGAAGTCCGAGCCAATTCTCAAACGATACTGATACTGAGAGCTATCTTCCTTGGTGTGGTGCGGAAGGCTGGTCCAAACGCCGCCGCGCTGTTCCTCACCCAGAAACCACTCCCATGCCTCAACGTATTCGGAAGGCACGAGACTGCAGGCGCGGTCATAGCTTGGTCCATCCATCAACAGAACAGCAAGGTCAATGTCGTTCATCGCCAGCACCTACAACCATACGAACGCGAGTCATGCCCCTCAATAATATGGCCGAGAGTCAATTATTACGAGATCTCATTCCGCGATCGGCACATCGGTGATGCTCTCGGTTTGCCGCTGGTGCGCTTGTACCCCGCTACCCCACTTCCCTGTATACTGATGTAGCACGTGTTTCATCCGGGCTTGTTGGGCCGGATTGTTCATGGGAGGGCCTTATGGCTGCTTCGAATCCGCCTAAGGGGAGCGTTTCTTCTTCGTCCATCAAGCCGGTTACGCGCAAGGCCGTGCGTTGCCAGCGCGAGGTCGCTTGGCTTGTCACGCAGGCGGCGGGCAGGCTCGTGGCGACCACTCAGGACGTCAATGCGCCTACGCCGAGCTTTGTGTTAGCGGCGGCGCTGAATTTTGTGCGCCAATTGGAGCTTGCCGCACAGGATACCAGCGGCCACCTCGACTACCAGAATGTTATGGCGCCCGACCTGCAAACGTTCTGCCACATGGCCAAGTTGCCCGCCGCGCCCAATGCGCTTTCGGACGCAGGCTACATGTTTACGCTTTCGGGCGCGGACCTTATCCGCGACATCTATGCATACTGCAGCGAGCTCGCCGAGCGCCACGTCTTTGACGCGGCAGAAGTCAAACCGGGATATGTCATCAAGCTGGTTCTTAGGCTGTTCTTGATGGACGGGTTCGGGGCCATGCCGGCGTAAGCCGAGTCTTTAGCATCACCGTCGACTGGGCAACAACCGCTTTACCTTAGTGGGCGCCAATTGAGGGTCGATTATTGGGTCGCCTCGTCCACTAACGCATTTATTCCACGCGCTCTGACAGTCGATATTTGCGGTTGCGACTTGTCGACGGCGCCGTCGGCTCAAGCTCGCCCTGCTCAATGAGCGCATTGACGCGTGCCCTAACCTGGGAAACCGTGAGTCCCGTGCGCTCCGCCAGTTCGCGCGTACCCAATTCGCCGTAGCGCTTGAGTGCCGTCATAATCAAGTCCCCGCCATGATCGACCGGCTCGATCTTTGAACGGTAAAGTACGACCTTGAACCGATCGAACCCCGGGCAGAACAGGGGCTCTACCAGACCATGCGCGCGCATGGCATCGATCATCATCGGGATGCCCGAGCCATTTCCCTCAGCCGGCGAGCCTGCGCCATCCGGCAGTGGAACAATCGACATGAGTTTCACGAGCGTTGCATTACGGCATCGGGAGCTGCCGTCAAACAAGTTCTCGCGAGTCTTCCCTCCATAAAGGCCGCCGGGATTCGTCACCTCGATGCGGTCGTCAAAAACGTCGACGGCAATCGATTGTCCACAGAACCGATCCCCGTATTCCCTGTGGATAACCGCGTTGGCGACTGCCTCGCGCAGAACCTCCTCGGGAATCTCCAGCGAGTCGATACGCGAGATGCCTTGGACGGTCGAGGTGCGGCGCAGGTTTTTGGCGACAGCCGCGACAGCATCCGAAATCATCTCGCCCAGGGTGCCCTCGCAGACTGTGCGGTCCATAAATCTTAGCGGTCCCGCAGCGCCCTTTTGAGTTCCCGCATGGACAGCCACATCAATGAAGAGCTTGGGATAGAACTGCTGAGGGTAAACGCCCGCGGCAAGGAGGCCGGCCTTGGTAACATTGCCCTGGAAGTCGAGGAGATTCAGGCGCTCCATCTTTGTCTTCTTGTCCGTCGCACCACGCATCGCTCGAGGCGTCAACGAATAGGCGCGTTCTATCGTGCGGTCGACCAGCGACTCGTCGAGATCGCCCACACTCGTGCCGGGCACCGTATCGCGATCGCTAGGACTCGTCCGTTCGTATGACGACAGTGCCAAAACCTCGGTCGACGAAAGGGGCACGTCTTTGTCATCGACGCGCTTGTAGCTGCCGCCCTGGGCGCCCCGCTCTATGACATAGCAAGGCTTGCTCAACGGGTCGAGCTCCTCAATCGTGATGACCAGAACCACGGTGCCCTGGAGCTCCACGCGCTCAATGGTGTATCTGGGCGGATTGGCCAGCTTTCCGCGACCGCCGGCATCGCCCATGCCCGCCACGAATTGGTTGAGCACTTTCTCGGTCTCAAAGTTTGCAACTGGAACAAAACCCGCGCGCTCACTCACTCCGAGCACGACGATGCCGCCGGCGGTGTTTGCGAAAGCGCTGACCGTTTCCCATACGTCGCGGGAAAGCGTCATGGCGCTCTCTTTTACTTCGACGCTAAGGTCATCCGAACCCATTCGCTTTAAAGACTCGAGCAAACCGGCCAGCTCGTTTTCGTTCATCTGCACGTCCTTTCGCTCGGTTCTGCGAAGAATGCCGCGAATAGATTTCCTGTGTCTCTCAGTTATCTCTCATCTTTCTGTTATCTCTCATATTAGAGATGAGTGAGAGATAAAAGATAAGATGTCTGCCATCTGTTTCATATAAACATGTTTTTGCTGGTAGAACAATCGGTATTGAGATAATACCATGATTGCTTGTCTCTTTGCTGCTCAGTTATCTCTCATATTTATCTCTCATCTTTCTGTTATCTCTCGTATTAGAGACGAATGAGATATGAGAGATGTGCGGGCGGCGGATGAGCGTGGATTTTGGACGGTCGGGAAATGAGGGTGGATATTTGGACGGTTTTTGGGCGTTTTGAGGCTGATTCCATCCGAAAATCCACTCTCATTCGATAGGCGTCCAAGTTTCCACGCTCATTCGGCGGGCACGCGGGGCCTATGCCCAATCCGTTGGCATCGTCTTCAGTTCGCCGCAGGGTCGCGGCCCCATATGGGTATACTCTCGGGGATTCGACTCGATTCGCCCCCGCTGGGGCGTCAAAGGAGACTGCATATGCCCACCACCTCAACCGACCCGCGCGCCGCTGCCGCCGCGCTGCTGGTGCCCGGCACCACCTGCCACGGCTTTGCCGTCGAGCGCTGCGAGACCGTGCCCGAGCTCGACTCGGACGCCTACGTGCTGCGCCACACTGCCTCGGGCGCTCGCCTGCTGTACCTGGCATGCGACGATGAGAACAAGGCCTTTGCCATTGGCTTTAAGACGCCGCCGGCCGATTCCACTGGCGTGTTCCATATTCTTGAGCACTCGGTGCTGTGCGGATCGGCCAAGTTCCCCGTCAAGGAGCCGTTTGTCGATCTGATCAAGAGCTCCATGCAGACGTTCCTCAACGCCATGACCTACCCCGACAAGACTATCTACCCCGTTGCCACCACCAACGAGCAGGACCTGTACAACCTGATGGACGTGTACCTGGACGCGGTGTTCAACCCGGCCATCTACACCAAGCCCACCATTTTTGAGCAGGAGGGCTGGCACTACGAGCTGGATCTGCCGGAGGGCGCCGAGGGTGAAGGCGAGGGCAGCTCCGCGAGCCTGCGCGAGGGCACGCTGCGCTATAACGGCGTGGTGTTCAACGAAATGAAGGGCGCGCTGTCCGACCCCATGAGCGTGCTGGACGACGCCGTCAACGCCGCGCTCTACCCCGATACCGCCTATGCGCACGAGAGCGGCGGCGACCCGCGCGCGATTCCCGCGCTCACCTACGAGCAGTTCCTGGACACGCACGCGCGCCATTACAATCCTTCCAACTCCTACATCACGCTCTACGGCGACCTGGACGTGGACCGCGCGCTGGCCTTTTTGGACGAGCGCTATCTGTCGCAGCCGAGCGCCGCGAGCCGCCGCATGGACGCTGCCGTCGCCGCCGGCGACGACCCGTCCACGCTGGCGCCCAATCCGCTGGACGTGCAGGCGCCTGTGACCTGCGAGTATAAGCGCGTCGAGATGGCCACCACGCCCGAGAACGCCCTGGTGGGCCTGGGCCTTGTGCTGGGTAGCGCGCTCGACCGCAAGCGCACAATCGCCGCGGACATCTTGTTCGAAGCGTTGCTGGGCTCCAACGAAGCGCCGGTTAAGAAGGCCATTCTGGCCGCCGGCCTGGGCGGCAACGTGGTGAGCTACACCGCGGCCGAGAGCCCGCAGCCCTACGAGCTCATCATGCTGCAAAACGCGCAGCCCGGCGTGGCGCGCGAGCTGCGCCGCGTGTTCCAGGACGCCTGCCGCGACCTATGCGAGCATGGCGTTCCGCGCGAGCGCCTGGAAGCCATCATCAGCAGCAACGAATACGACCTGCGCCAGCGCGACTACGGCATCGCCGACGGCGTGGCCATTGCGTGCGACGCGCTGAGCACCTGGCTCTACGATGACGACGCCGCGACGCTGGCGCTCAAGTACGGCCCGGTGTATGAGGAGCTGCGCGGCGACCTGGACGGCAGCTACTTTGAGGACCTGCTGCGCGAGCTGGTGCTGGAGAACGATCACATGGCACTGGTCGAGCTGGTGCCGGTGGACGCCGCCGAGGGTTCGGAGGGTGCCGAGGCCGCCGAGCTGGCAGCCAAGCGCGATGACATGACCGATGCCGAGCTGGCCGACGTGGTCGAGCGCACGGCCGCGCTGCGTGCCGCGCAGGAGGCGGAAGACACGCCCGAGGACAAGGCCACGCTGCCGCGCCTGCGCGTGTCCGACATTGGCGAGGCGCGCCCCGAGCCGCCGCTGATCGTGGACACCACTGCACCCATCCCCTGCCTGCGCCACGGCATCCCCACCAACCGCTTGGCCTACGCCATGCAGTATTTCGACCTGAGCTGTGTCGCGTTTGAGGACCTACCCTATGTGACACTGCTCTGCCGCCTGCTTAAGCAGCTGCCCACGCGCGAGCACTCGGCCGAGGAACTCGACAACTTGCTCGCTGGCAAGCTCGGCTTTTTGAGCTTTACGACCGAAGTCATGACGCAGCCCGAAGTGGACGGCGTGCGCCCCTACCTGTTGGTGAGCGCCGGCGCCCTGTCCGAGAAGATCGATGCACTGGCGAGTCTGCCGCGCGAGGTATGGTCGAGCACGCTTTTGGCAGACGCCGACGCCGACCGCGTGCGCGACGTGCTCACGCAGATTCGCATTGGGCTTGAGCAGGGCTTTATCAACAACGGCCACTCGGCGGCGCTCGGTCGCGCGATGAGCTACAGCTCGCCTTCGGCCGTGGTGCGCGAGCAGCTCTCGGGCGTGGACTTCTACCTGTTCCTGCGCGATCTGCTCGAGCACTTTGACGAGCGCTTGGACGGCTTACGTGCCAAGCTCGCCGAGCTGGCGGGCCGCATCTTTGTGGCCAATGGCTGCATGGCGAGCTTTACCGGCAGCGATGAGGACTTTGACGCGTACTGGGCCGCCGCGGGCGACCTGGGGCTGGGCGCGGGCGACGGTGCCGGCCGCGACGCGCTCGCGGTGTCGGCGCCGTGCGACCGCCACGAGGCTTTCGTGATCCCCAGCGACATCTGCTTTGCCGCGCGTGCGTGCGATCCGCGTCGCCTGGGCATTGACGTGACAGGCGCTTGGGCCGTGGCTGCCAACGCGCTCTCCTACGATTACCTGTGGAACGAGATTCGCGTGAAGGGCGGTGCATACGGCTGCGGATTCCGCGCAGCCGGCGAGCGCCAGACGGCGTTCTACACCTACCGCGACCCGGCAATCGACCCTTCGATTGAGCGCGTGGAGCGTGCAGGCGCATGGCTTGGCCGCTTTGAGCCCGACGAGGCCGCCTTTGAGGGCTTTATCGTGAGCTGCGTGAGCGGCATGGACGCGCCCGTGAAGCCGTACGCGCTCACCAAACGCCGCAACACGACCTACCTGGCCGGGCTCGATCCGCATGCGCGCGAGGAGCGTCACGCCCAGATGCTCGCCGCCACGCCCGGTGAGCTGCGCTCGCTCGGCGCCGACGTGACGCGCATCGCAGCCGAGTCGCCCACCTGCGTCTTTGGCGGCCGCGAAGTCATCGCCAAGAGCAACGCCGGCTTTAACGTCGTCGACCTGATGGGCTAACCACAGCAAGCAAAACCACTACAAAGGGGACAGGCCCCTTTGTAGTGGTTCGAACACTTGTTCTATACGTACACATGTTCTATAGTATGGGTGATTGCATCGGATCAAAATTGCAACTAGAATATAGTTGCAGAATGTGAGGCGGGATGACTCGAGCCGATAAACTCATCGCCCAACTGTTTAGCTGCCCTTCGACGTATCGGTATGCCGATTTTTTAAAAGTCATGGCCTCATATGGCTTTGAAATGGACAGCAAAGGCAAGACATCCGGATCGCGCATTCGCTTCTACAGGCCCTCAGATGGCAGGATGTTCGTGATGCACGCGCCTCATCCATCTGACGAATTGACAGCGGGGACAATTCGAAACATCGTTCGATTTCTGCAGGATGTCGGAGGCAGTCATGAGTAACGTTTTGGCATACAAGGGCTATTTCGCCCCAGTCGAGTTCGATGCCGAGCAGCATGTACTAACAGGTATGGTCGCCGGCATTAGGGACGCAATTGTATTTGAAGGCTCCAAGGCTGAAGAAGTGGAGCAATGCTTCCACGACGCCGTCGACGATTACCTTGAGTTTTGTGCCGAAAAGGGCAAGGAACCAGAGCGGGCTTTTAAGGGCTCGTTCAATGTGAGAACAGGCTCCGAGCTTCACAAGCAGGCAGCACTGGCGGCGGCAAAGAAGGGCGAGTCACTCAATAAGTTTGTGACCGAAGCAATCGCCGCGGCGTTATAGCGTTAACGCATGGGCCAAAACCACCACAAAGGGGACAGGCACCTTTGTGGTGGTTTCGACATTTGCCCAGATAAAACCTGCCAAAATAAACCTGTCCCTTTTTGGTAGGTTTGGGAGAGGAAGCCGGGATGGACAAGGCTGAGTTGCGGCGGGCGGTGATTGCTCGGCGCGATGCTCTTGATTTGGACTTGCGGGCGGCGAAGTCTGCTGATATCTGTGCGCGGCTGGTTGAGCTGCTGGGCCGCTTGGATGCCGCGGCGCCGCACACCGTTGCCGTCTATGCCGCGATGGGTTCCGAAGTCGACTCAGCCGCGTTTGCCGCAGCTGCCTCCAAACGTGGCTGGCGCGTGGCCTATCCGTGCATGCTCTCGGCAACAGACGCCGCAGCTTGTGGCCAGCGCATGTGTATGCGGGCAGTTGCTGCCGGCGACGCGGACGCGGCTACGTTTATCGCCCACCCCACGCGGGCCTTTGCGGCCACGGACATCGACAGCAGCCGCTTCCCTATCGTGCCTGCCGAAGCTCTCGACATGATCGTCGTGCCGCTCGTAGCATTCGACCGCACCGGCACGCGCCTAGGCTACGGCGGCGGCTGCTATGACCGCTACCTGCCCATGCTCTCGCCCGCATGCCAAATCATCGGCATCGCCTTTGACGAGCAGCGTGTCGACCACGTTCCCACCGATGCCCACGACCTGCCGCTGCCCAACATCATCAGCGCCTAACGGCTGGCACGCTGCACCCCACAAAAATGAGCGTGGAATATTTCCCACTTTGGGCCTGTTCGGGGGCAAAAAACGGGAGATTATCCACGCTCATTATTCAAACGTCCGATAATCCACGCTCGTGTGTCCGAAAATCCACGCTCAACCAAATCGCGTCTAAATTCCCACGCTCATCCGTCCGGATTTCCACGCTCGTGCAGCCTAACGCCCTGCCACCGCCTCAGCATGCACGCGGCACGCCGGCAACCTTGAGCTTGCGATCGAGCTTTGTCGGGTCCCTTAGATCATCCCAGCACAAGCGCACAATCTTACAGTTATCGAGCAGCGAAAGCCTCGACTCGCGCTGGCGCTCATCAAATTGCGCCTTTGCAAGCTTGCCCTCCTCCGCCGCCTTCTCGCTTTTAACGAATCCGTCGAACTCCCCAATAATCAACCGGTCACCCACGCGCCACAAATAGTCAACGCGATACGGCCGTCCCGGCTCAACCGGGTCGAACAGCTCAATTTGCAGCTCCGGCGTCTGCCAGCCGCGCTCGATCATCAGGGCGCGCGCCTTGGACTCGCCACCGCTTTCCGACAGGCCATCGGCATACCGTGCAACCCTGCGCGCCGTCACAACACCGCGACGATTTAAGCCAAGCTTGTTGACTGCCTCAACGAGATGCTCCTTCGACAACAGCTGCTCATGAAGCGCCGAGTCCGCAATGATCAGTCCCTCGACAAACGATGCATCGACCAGGCAATCCGTAATCGTTTGATCGATATCGGTCACGGCAATGTCCATCTGGGTGGCCCGTGTTTGACGAACATAACGATGGCGAACGACCTGAGAGCCCGGCGTCGTTGATTGTGCCGGTGCCACGGCGATATGGATGTGCGTCAAATTGGCATGCGAAACCGAAAGGCCATAGACAACGGCCGCCGTATAGGAGCAAAACGTCCAGTCGGGGTGCTTTTGCGCAAGCGCCCGCACCCGATGCAGATAACGCTGCCGAAACTTGAGCTCGGACCAGTATTCCGGACGCGCATACAACCCCGGCATGACCACCTTGAGACTTCCCGCCGCCACCCGCCGCTCAATCTGCTTTGCCTCCGCCGTCGTACGCGCGTACACGCAGCTCATCTGCTGCTCGCACGCTTTAATGTGGCCTGTGAGTCTTTGATTCGCCGTCGCGTTTGCCATGTCGCCTCCCAACTCTTGGAACGGCGCCAACGTACCAGACGGTTTCATGCGAAGTCTGACCAAATGCTGTCCAGCAGCTGACCAAATGCTTGACGGTTTTGGACGTTTTAGGTTAATGGCTTATATCTGCAGGTAGAACGGTTGTCGAGAGGTCCCTGTCTCCACATCTTTATGCCTCAAAAGCCGTCGATTTCCTTAAAAGAAAATATGCTGTGGCTCGAAACTACCTAGTTTGCGATGCTGTCCGTAAACACTCGACGCGTGGTGCTGCCGCCTACGACAGCCGCAGAAAAATCGAGCGTGGAAAATCTCCCACTTTGGGCCTGTTCCTCGACCAAAAGTGGGAGATTATCCACGCTCATTCAACATGCGTCCGATTATCCACGCTCGTCGCGTAGCGGCCACGATAACCGCCGCAGCCACAGCCACGACAGCGGCCTAGTGCTCCTCGCCGGCGCGGGCTAGGTCGTAGGGCGTGGTCTGGTAGACGTAGTAGTTGAGCCAGTTGGTGTAGAGCAGCTGAGCCTGGCTGCGCCAGACGTTGCGCGGCTCGGCGGTGGGATCGTCGCCCGGGAAGTAATGCGCCGGCACCTGAGGGTTGAGCCCGCGCTTCACGTCGCGCTCGTACTCCAGGCGCAACGTGTCGGTATCGTACTCGGGGTGGCCAAAGACAAAGAAGCGGCGGCTGTCGGTCGACTTGACAATATACAGGCCCACCTCGTCGGACACGGCCACGACCTCAAGCTGCGGCTCGGCCTCCACGTCCTCGCGGCGCACATCGGTGTTGCGTGAATGCACGGCATAGAAACGGTCGTCGAAGCCGCGGACCAGCGGGCTTTGCGGCTTCACTAGATAATGCTCGAACACGCCGCTCGCCTTTGCCGGCAGGTCGTACTTCTGGATACCGTAATGATGGTAGAGCCCCGCCTGTGCGCCCCAACAAATATGCAACGTAGAGTGCACGTGCGTGGTGGACCAATCCATGATCTGGCAGAGCTCGGGCCAGTAGTCGACCTCCTCGAACGGCATCTGCTCCACCGGCGCGCCCGTGATGATCAGGCCGTCGTAGTGGATGTCGCGGATGTCGTCGAACGTGCGGTAAAACGTCTCCAGGTGGCCGGCGCTCACGTGCGTGGCCTCGTGCGTTTTGGTGCGCAGCAGGTCCACCTCCACCTGCAGCGGCGTGTTGGAGAGCTTGCGCATGATCTGCGTCTCGGTGGCGATCTTGGTGGGCATGAGGTTGAGGATGAGCACGCGCAGCGGACGGATGTCCTGGTGCAGCGCGCGGTACTCGGTCATGACAAAGATGTTCTCGCTCTCGAGCTGCGCGGCGGCAGGGAGGGCGTCGGGAATGCGAATGGGCATGGATGCTCCTTACGAGTCAGTTGCAGCTATGGTACAACGAGCGGCCCCATCCGCGCGAGCACATCGCCCAGCGATGCCGTCAGCGGCCCAAATCACTCCAAAAGTAGAGATTAAGGCATGTCCCAAAAATCTACGGCGCTTTAGTCTAGCAAAGTGGCAGCAGGACGCTACAATGGTTCGACGCGAGAAACTCGGCCGAAAGGATACATATATGTACCAGACGCGTAAGATCGGTGTGGTCGGCCAGGGCCACGTAGGAGCACATGTCGCCAACAGCCTGCTCATGCAGGGCATTGCCGATGAGCTGTACCTGTGCGATATCAACGAGGCCAAGGTGACGTCCGAGGTCCAGGACCTGCGCGACTCCCTTTCGTTTGTCCCGTACAACACCAAGATCGTCAACTGCTACGACCACTACGAGGAGCTGGCCTGCTGCGACGTCATCGTCAACGCCGCCGGCAAGGTTGCGCTGGCCGCCGGCAGCCGCGACGGCGAGCTGTTCTTTACCACCGACGCCGCGCGCACCTTTGCCAAGCGCATCGTCGACGCCGGCTTCGACGGCATCTTTGTCTCCATCTCCAACCCCTGCGACGTCATGTGCACCGAGCTGTGGCACCTGACCGGCTACGATCCCAAGAAGATCATCGGCTCGGGCTGCGGCCTGGATTCGGCCCGCCTGCGCACCGAGATCTCCAAGAAAGTTGGCGTGAGTCCCAAGTCCGTCGACGCCTACATGATCGGCGAGCACGGCTTTAGCCAGCTGGCCGCCTTTAAGGCCGCAACCATCGCCGGTAAGAGCTTGACCGAGCTTCAGGCCGAAAACCCCGACAAGTACGCCTTTGACCACATGGAGGTCGAGGAGCTCGCGCGTAAGGGCGGCTATGTGACCTACCAGGGCAAGCAGTGCACCGAGTACGCCGTCGCCAACTCCGCCGCGCGCGTCTGCGCTGCCGTTCTGCATAACGAGCACGCCGTGCTTTCCGCCTCCACGCTCATGACCGGCCAGTATGGCGAGGAGGGCATCTTTACCTCCCTGCCGTGCGTGATCGGTGCCGAGGGCGTCGAGGAGGTCTACACGCTCGACCTGTCCGAGTACGAGCTCGAGGGCTTCCACAAGAGCTGCCGGCACATCCGCGACAACATCGCCCAGCTCGACTGGTGGGACGCCGAGGCGTACGACGCAAAGTAGGCCGCCGCTTGACGCGACACCTCGCCCATACGGACGCCATGTAAAGCGGGCCGCGCCGGAAACCCATCGGCGCGGCCCGCTTTTTGGCTCACACGACACGCTTACAAATTTAGGTCTAATACTTTTCCGCGAAGTGAACGAGCAAAAATGAGCCCCCGAAGCATCGACACTTTATGGGAACCATTTCCTGCGGTTTCATTAAGATTTTCCTGCGGTTTTGGCGCCAAAAAATGTCGATGCTTCGGGGGTCCAAAATAGGTCGTTCACTTCGCGGAAAAGTATTAGACTTCGTTTTCGCGCAGACACGAATCCGGCCGCCACAACGCAAAAAGGGGCCCGCGCGCAGCGCAGACCCCGTCAAAAAAGATAATTCCCGTTACCTAGTACTGCTCGATGCCCATGTAGCGACGAACCTCGGGGCTGTGGTCGAACACCTTGCCGCGGGCGGCGCGCAGCTCGCAGCTCATGTTGTAGAAGAAGATCGGCTCCAGGTACGAACGCACGCTGGCAGGCACGTCGCCCACGCCGTACTCGAGTGCGTCGAGCACCATGACCGTATCGGTGTGCGTGTTGAGGAACGCCAGCGCGCGCTCCTCCATGGGGCGGCACTCGCCCGATCCGAGCTGCACAAAGTAGAACACGCCGGGCTCGGTGGCTTCGAACGGGCCGTGGAAGTACTCGCCGGAGTGGATGTAGCAGCAGTGCTGCCACTGCATCTCCATGAGCGAGCAGATGGCCATGGCGTAGGTCTGGCTAAAGTTGGGGCCGGATCCCAGGATGTAGAAGAACTCGTGCTGCTGGCAGAGCTCGGCAAAGCGATCGCCCAGCTCGGCGTTGACCTTCTCGCGGGCGGCGGGCAGCAGCGCGTCCATCTGCTTAAGGCCGGCATACATGTCGGCGAGCGCCTCGTAGCCCTCCTGCTGGTCGAGCAGCTCGGCAGCCATTAGCACGCCAATGCCCTGCGGGACCTCGGCCTGCGACTCGCCCTTGCCCCACGGATAGACCCAGGTGGTCCACTTGCCGTTGTCGATCTTGGAGCCCGCGTAGTCGGTCATAGTCACGACCTCGGCGCCGGCGGCGAGCGCCATCTCGCAGGCATCGACAACCTCCTGCGTATTGCCGCTGTGGCTGCAGGCGACGACGAGCGACTTCGGCCCCAGGCTCTTGGGCGCCATCAGGCAAAACTCCCGTGCCGTGTAGACCGTCGAGGCAAACGTGGTGGCCTCGCGCTTGAGCAGCTCGTTAGCCGGCATCAGGTCGATCATCGAACCGCCGCAGGCGATCCAAAAGACGTTCTCGATCTTACCCTTGCGCTCGATAATTTCCTGAATCAGATCGTGTGCGTTCACGGTGACGCTCCTCCTTGTGTGGCGGCTTTGAGCGACGGCAGCTCGTACCTGCGGTCGTTCTATGTTGTCCTATTTATAACACGTGTAATAACGCCCGTGAAGTCATCCCGGCAAATTTGTTCTATGTTGTTCTATCTGTGGACGTTAGATGTCGAACACGTAGCGCGAGCCCACGATCTTTTGACGACCGAGCAGTAGAGGGCGTCCGCCGGCGTCGGTAAAGTAGGCCTCCATATAGAAGAGCGGCTCGCCGACCGGCACCTCCAGCAGCGGGGCCGCATGGGCATCCGCCAGCGCAATCTCCACGGTGCAGGGGTCGGACTTGAGCGGCGCGCGACCCGAATGCTCGGCAACGAGCGAGAAGATCGAGTTGTCGGCGAGGTCCTTATCGGCAAGCGTCTGCAGGTAGGGATGGTCGGCGAGCACAAAGGCGTTGTTCTCGAGCATGACGGGCACGCCGTCTGCCGTGCGCACGCGCTCGACCACAATGAGCTCGCAGCCGGGTTCCACGCCAAAAAACGCCGCGTCCTCGTGCGTCGCCGCAACCACCGTGCGCGACACCAAGCGCGCTCCGGCCACCATGTCGTTGGCGGCGCAACCCTCGGAAAAGCTCTGGACGTCGCCTTTCTGGACAATCTTGCGCTTGAGCTTGGGGGCGCACACGAAGGTGCCCCTCCCCTGCTGGCGGTTGAGGTACCCCGCGCGCGACAGCTCCTCGATGGCGCGGCGCACGGTAATGCGCCCCACGCCGTAGGACTTCGCGAGCTCTATCTCGGAAGGAATGCGCGAGCCGGGCGCGTACACGCCGCGTGCGATCTCGCCCTTCAGGTCGTCCATGACCTGCTGGTACAGCGGCACGGCGGACACGTCAGTGCGGTCAGTTTTATCGTCGAAAGCCATCGTTACGCTCCATCCCGTGCATGCTCGGACTCAAACTCTTCAATCGCCGCCATAAACTGCTCGCCAAAGGCGTCGGCCTTTTTCTCGCCAATGCCGTTGACCTGGACAAGCTCGTCGCGCGTCTGCGGGCGTAGACGGCACAGACCGCGCAGGGCCTTGTCGGAAAAGACCATGTACGGCGCCATCTCCAGCTCGGTCGAGATCTCCTTGCGCAGGGCGCGTAGGCGCTCGAACAGCTCGGCATCGTCGCCCACGCGCGGGCGCTGATCCAGCTCGGCCTCCTCGCGCAGCAGATCCACCGCACGGCGGGCGCGGGCCGAGGCCTTGTGCTTGGACGCGCGACGCTTAACGGTAAAGGCAAACGCCTCGTCCTCGACCTCGCCGGCACGCGGGCCCAGGCCCACGACCGGGTACTGCCCCTGCGAGGTGACCAAATAACCGCGGCCGCACAGCTGGCCAATGATGTCCTTGATGCGCCCGACCGATTCGCTCGACAGCTTACCGTAGCCGCGGTCCTCGTCCAGATGCATCTGGCGAATGCGCTCGGTGTTGCCGCCGTGAAGCACATCGGCGATGAGCGACTTGCCAAAGCGCATGGGGCGCGTGGCCACATAGCGCACGGCGGCGCGAGCCATACCGGTGACGTCCTCGACCTCGAACTGCGTGAGGCAGTTGCTGCAGTTGCCACAGCCCTCGGCGTCGTCTGTGGCGGTGGCGCCCGCACCAGCCGCAGCAGCATGCTCGGCCGCGGCCTCGTCGCCAAAGTAGCGCAGCATATATTCGCGCAGGCAGCCGGTAGTATTGCAGTAGCCCTCCATCTGGCTGAGCAGACGATATCGATTCTGGAGCGCCCATGCGCGCTGCTCGTCGTCGAGCGCCTCGTCGGCCGCATCGCCGCGGTCGATCAAAAAGCGGCGCATGCGAAAATCGTTGCCGCTCCACAGCAGGTGGCAGCTGGCCGGATCGCCATCGCGACCGGCGCGGCCCGCCTCCTGGTAGTAGGCCTCGATGCTCTCGGGCACGTTGTTGTGGATGACATAGCGCACGTTGGGCTTGTCGATACCCATGCCAAAGGCGTTGGTGGCGACCATCACCTGAATGTCGTCGTCGATAAAGGCGCGCTGGCTTTGACGACGGGCGTCGTTGCCCATGCCGGCATGATAGCGGCCAACACGAATGCCGCTGGGGCCCAGCGCCTCGGCAAGCTCGCCTGCCAGCGCATCGACTGTCTTGCGGGTCGAGCAATACACGATGCCGCTCTCGCTCGAATGCGCGATCACATAGTCGCGCACCCACGCGGTCTTAGCCTTGTCGCCCATCTCCTCGCAGCCAAAGTAGAGGTTCTTGCGATCGAAGCCCGTCACCACCGTCGCCGGGTTTTGGAGGCCGAGCATCTGCTGAATGTCCGCACGCACGCGCTCAGTCGCTGTAGCGGTAAAGGCCGCCACGATGGGGCGCTGCGGCAGGGAATCGATAAACTCGCGAATCTGCAGGTAGGCGGGGCGGAAATCCTGACCCCATTGGCTCACGCAGTGGGCCTCGTCAATGGCCACGAGCGGAACGCCGATGCCGCCTTCGGCCGCAGCTTCCTGCGCAAAGGCCAGAAAACGCGGCTCGAGCAGGCGCTCAGGTGCCACATACATAAGCTGGTAGCGACCCTCGCGCGCCCGCTTGAGCACGGTATTTTGCTGAGCCGGCGTAAGGCTGGAGTTGAGATAACTGGGTCGCGCACCCGCCGCGAGCAACGCACGGGTCTGGTCCTCCATAAGCGACAGCAGCGGACTCACCACAAAGGTGATGCCGGGCAGCATGAGCGCAGGCACCTGGTAGCAAATGGACTTGCCGGCACCTGTGGGCATAACGCCGAGTGCATCGCGGCCGGCAAGGATCGCATCGACCATGCGGTCCTGCCCCGGGCGAAACGAGGTGTAGCCAAAATAGGCGCCGAGCGTGTCGAGCGCCATCTGCTGCATGCTATCGGTCATGGTTTCCTAACGTCAGAATCATCTGCCGCCGATTATACGCCGCCACGCGGACCAGTGCCGCACGGCTACCGGCCACGGGCAATACGATCCAAGGCGGATGAGCGTGGAAACGTCGCTGGTTGAGCATGAGTCAGCGAAAACGCCCCTAAGCGAGCAAGGTGACGTGAAAGAGGAGGGAAGCGTACTTTGGTACGC
>UREE01000002.1 GCA_900546825.1 uncultured Collinsella sp.
AGCTGCGGAAACGCGGGGTCCGTTCAGGCTGTTGCGTTGAGATTGAAAATCAACCACCGACAAATAAACCCAACGACGCAGCAAGGCGGGGGCTTGGAAACACGCAAGGCGTTGAGCAGCAACGCATGTGCACAACGAGCTCGCCCGACGCAATCCGCCCCGACCTCAGAAAGCCGCTTACAGTATGGATAACGCCAGCAATAATACCGAAACGCTCGAAAAGACCATCCGTGACCTTCTGGAGCGTCAGGACGATCTGATCAGGACCGCCTTTACCGACGAGCTCACCGGACTTGGCAACCGCGGCGGCTTTACCCGTTCCTTAGAGGAACTCTGGGAGCAGGAACTGCCCGTGACCATGGCGTTTATCGACATCGATAACCTTAAGCACTGCAACGACATCTTTGGACATGACGAGGGCAACCGCTATATCTTGCAGGTGAGCCTCTATCTCAAACTGTATATGAAGGTGGACGAGGCGGCATTTCGTCTGGGGGGCGACGAGTTCGCCATCCTATCTACGATTGCGACCGAGGACGACCTTGCCGAACGTCTGGAACACTGCCGAACGGTACTGCTCGAAAACAACGCTTCCAAGATGCCTCACTCGTTTAGCTACGGAGTGGCACACGCCGACCCCGCCCTGGGCGAAGCCCCCAATCGCTTGACGAACGATGCCGACCATCGCATGTACGACTACAAGCTACGTCATGCCGTGCACCTTGATCGACGCAATATCGCACAAGCCCACACCGACGACTTCGAAATAAGCGATCGCATTTTCGACGCCCTTTCGATGCTCAACGAAGGCCGATATTTCTTTATCGAGAACTTGGACAAACATCGAACCCTTTGGTCACAAGGCGCCTTGCGCGATCTTGGTCTTCCTTCGGAGCATATAGACAACTGCCACGATTACTGGAAAACGCGTGTCCATCCCGATGACCTTGAGGCCTATACCAACGACATCGACCAAATCTATGACGGCTCCAAACATCGCCACGTCATGCAGTACCGCGTGCGCAATGCCGCCGGCGACTACATCCTCGGCCGTGCTCGCGGGTTTCGTATCGACGGCGACGGAAATGTCCCCTCGCTCTATGTCGGCGAGCTCGTCAACCACTCGCTTGCCGAGACCGTCGACGCCGCCACGGGCCTCGGAATGCAGCGCACGCTGATCAACGCTATCGATGCCTGCCGTCGCGACCATTGCAAGACGGGGCTTATAGCAGTGCGCGTTCGCGGCACGGCAAAGCTCAACGAGCTCTACGGGGCCGAGGCCGTCGACAACATGCTCGCCGAATACGCAGGCCGCATGCTGTCGATTACTCGCGGCAGGAGTCGCGTCTTCCGCTCACGCAACGCCCAGTTCGTCGTGCTTAGCAACAATTTGGATCACGAAGCATTCGAGCAACTGATCCAACATCTCAAAGAGGCCGTTTTCGCTCCCGTTCGAATCGCGGACGACACCATTACCCCCGTCTGTCTTGTCGTTCCGGCCTTTTACGAGCACCTGACCAATCAAACGGCCGCCGTTTTAGGCGAACTCGACCGTCGCATTCGCACGGCCGGCGGGCTTGTTCCCAACGACAGCCTCCCCATACCCGAGGTGGAGCGCAAAAGCGCCATCGCCGAACGCATCGATTCGCTCACGGGTCTCTATCGACCCAGCGAGTTTATGCGCCGCGCCAACGAATTTCTCGAGACAAGGCGCAACGGCGCCTGGTGTATCGCCACCGTCGATATGGGACACATGCGACTGTTCAACGAATGGCACGGACAGGCCGAGGGCGACCGCATGCTCGCCGATGTGGGCATGGTCCTCAAGGACATCGAGAATGCCAACATGGGCGTCGCAGGGTACTGGGGCCAAGACGACTTTTGCATACTCATCCCCTTTGAACACGACACCGTCCATCAGATCTATAGCCGCGTTCGCCAGGCCGTGGCCAAGTATGATGACGGCGTGGGATTCTGGCCGTCCATGGGCGTCTACCCCATCGACTCCAACGAGAAAATCACCATCGATGCGCAGGCCAAGGCCATGTTTACCAATCGGCGCGCAAAAAACGACTTTAAGGAGCGCATTGCCATTTTCCGCCCCGAGGAGTACGAGCGCGAAATCGCGTTCCACCGCACGCTGACCGAATTCCAGTACGCGCTCTCCAACGGCCGTATTACCTACTACCTGCAGCCCCAGGTCGACATGGAAACCGGCGAGATCATTGGCGCCGAAGCGCTCACGCGCTGGATCGACAAGGATGGCTCCCTCATTTCGCCCGCCACCTTTATCCCCGCTCTCGAAGAAAGCGGTTTTGTGGTGACGCTCGACAAATACGTTTGGCAGGGCGTTGCCTTGTGGCTGCGCGAGCGCATCAATCGGGGGCTTCGCGTGGTTCCGATCTCGCTTAATGTGTCGCGCGTGGATATCCTCGCCTGCAACGTTGCCGAGCATATGGGAGCGCTCGCCGCCCAATACAACCTGCCGCCCGAGCTCATGCGCATCGAGATCACCGAGACAGCTTATACGGGAGAGTCCGAGGCCGTGGATAAACTAACGGCCGACCTGCACACCCGCGGCTTCTCGACCTATATGGACGATTTTGGCACCGGCCAGTCCACGCTCGCGATGCTCAAGAACGTCAACGTCGACGTCATCAAGCTCGATCGCACGTTTGTGCCCGATAACGGCGATGAGGGCCGCAGCGTGCAAATCATCTCATCAATGCTCGAGATGGCGCAGTCACTCCATCTGCCCGTTGTGATCGAAGGCGTCGAGACGGACAAGCAGGCAAACATGCTGCGCCACATGGGCGCCCGCTACGCTCAGGGATTCCTCTACTACCGCCCCATGCAGGCGGAGGATTTTGAGGCATTGCTCGATGGTGGCAACGACAACTAATACGCTCGCACGCAAAACGCCACCGTCGAGGGGAGCGTTTGTTCCCATGAGCTAACTAATACTCCAATCTAAACCGAATTGGGAGTAAGATACAAACCATTGTTCCATCCAAGGAGGCAATCCATCATGAACGAGTCGTATCGCCTGGGCGAGCAATCAATCATCGCTCATCTTCAGCGACTTGCGAACGGGGCCTCAACCACCGAGCTCGATGTTGCCGCGCTGCCCCCGGAGCTGCGTGCCATCGGTGAGCAACTGCAGAAAACGCTCGCCATCCTGCAACAAGAACGTGAGTTGCTTGAGCACGGCGCCTATATCGACTCGCTCACCAATCTTGGCAACCGTGGCGGACTCGACCGCCATGTCGATCAGCTCTGGCGCAAAGGCACCCCCTTCACCTGTGCCTATATTGACATCGATCGCCTCAAGCATTGCAACGATAAGTTTGGCCACGCCGAGGGCAATCGCTACATTCTGAGCATCTGCCGCGCACTCACCGAGACAATGGAGCACGATGAGTTGCTGTTCCGTATCGGTGGAGACGAATTTGTACTTATATCCCCCACGACAAACGAAGCCGAGCTCGAGCAGCGCCTGGAGTGGACGCGTGCCAATCTTATCGAGGCAACATCGGACGGCAAGGCGCCCATGATCGCCAGCTTTAGCTTTGGCTGCTCGCGCGTCGACCCGCTTGCAGGCGATACGCGTCGCCAGATGACAAAGGACGCCGACCGCAAAATGTATCGCTACAAGCTCATGTACCGTGTGCAACAACCGGAAGAAGGCGATGCGCTGCAACGCCCGATCACCGAACAACCCCCCCCCTGCAACGACCGAGTGTTTCAAGCGATCTCCATGAGCTCCGAGACACGCTATCCGTTCATCATTAACCTCGACACCGGCGAATCGCAATGGTCGGTTAATGCCGTGCGCGATTTTGACCTACCCTCCCAGCATCCCTACAACTCGCTCGATATATGGCTTGCCCGTGTTCACCCCGAGGACCGCGACAACGTACGTGCCGAGCTCGATATGGTGGTAAACGGCACGTGGCACTTCCACTGCATGCAGTATCGCGTCATGAATACCGCCGGAAAATACGCGCTTTGCGACTGCACGGGTTACCGCCTGGACGGCACCGATACCGAGCCCAACATGTATGTGGGCATTGTCACCAACCGAAGCTTGGCAGATACGACCGATTCCGTGACCGGTCTGGGCGATATCCACGCCCTGGTCAACGCCATTGGCGAGATGCGTCGCGTGGCACGAAACGCGGGCTTGATCGCCATTAAAATCGACGAAATCGCACAGGTCAATGCCCGCTTTGGCTTTGATGCAGGCGACCGCGTTTTGGCAGAAAGCGCCGCCTGCCTCATGGATTGCTCGCGCGGCAAGGGTCGTCTGTTCCGCTCGACCGGACCGATGTTCGTGGCGCTCTTTGACGAGCTTGATCCCGAAGAGACCGACGCGGTTGCAGACGAAATCGAACGGTTCTTGGGATCGCCCGTGCTCCTTGGCTCATTTGAATATCAGCCGCCCCTTCGCGTGGTGACGCTTCATCTGGATACCGTCGACCGACAGCCCGTTTCCATTTTGAACGAGCTCAAAGTGTTGCTCGGGAAAGCCGTGCAGGTGCCAGGTACCAAACTGGATTAGCACCACGCCCGCACCGCCTCCCCCATCGTGCGATAATCCTCTGCAGAAGTCACCAACAGCAGAGGGAGTTTGTGATGAAGGTTCTTTTGGTCAATGGCAGCCCCAAGGCAAACGGCAACACCGCTCGCGCGCTCGCCGAAGTCGCCGAGCAACTTAAAGCCGAGGGCATCGACAGCGAGGTATTCCAACTGGGCGCCAAGCCCATCCGCGACTGCATCGGCTGCGGTCAGTGCGGCAAGCTTGGCGGTCGCTGCACCTTTGACGACGACGTGGTGAACGGGCTCATCGCTGCCGCCGAGCAGGCAGATGGCTTTGTCTTTGGCTCCCCCGTCTACTATGCGCATCCCAGCGGACGCATCCTCTCGGCTCTCGACCGCGCATTCTATGCTGGCAGCAAGGCCTTTGTGCACAAGCCGGGTGCCGCGGTCGCCGTCGCCCGTCGCGGCGGCACGTCGACCACCTTCGATGTACTCAACAAATACTTCACTATCAACCAGATGCCCGTGGTGGCCTCCACATACTGGAACAACGTCTTTGGTGCCATGCCGGGCGAGGCCGCCCAGGACGCCGAGGGCCTGGCCACCATGCGCAACATCGGCAAGAACATGGCTTGGCTCCTGCATTGTATCGAGGCAGGGCAGGCTGCCGGCATCGAAGCCCCCGAAGCCGATCGCGAGCGCACCAACTTCATTCGTTAGAACGGCGGAACATGAATATCCAGATTTTTGGCACCAAGAAGTCCTTCGATACCAAGAAGGCCCAGCGCTATTTTAAGGAGCGCCGCATTAAGGTGCAGTTTATTGACCTTAAGGAAAAGGAGATGAGCAAGGGCGAGCTCACGAGCGTGATGCAGGCGGTCGGCGGCATCGACAAGCTGCTCAACCCCAAGGCCAAAGACGAGGAGACGCTCGTGCTCATCCAGCACCTCACCCCCAGCCAACGCTTCGATAAACTGCTCGAGAACCAGCAGGTTCTGGCCGAGCCCATCGTGCGCAACGGCAAGAAGGCCACCGTCGGCTATTGTCCCGATGTGTGGGGAGCCTGGGAGTAGCCTGTGTTATTTGTCGGCGCGTGGGTATAAGAGCTGGCGTTTGGCATAAGATTCAACTGTAAGCCATGTCTAACAAAGGAGGGCACATGCCCAACAAACCCGTGAAGATCATCATGCTTACCGGCTACCTCGGTGCCGGCAAGACCACGCTGCTCAACCACATCCTCGCTAACGACGGCGGCATCCGCGCCGCCGTGATCGTCAACGATATCGGCGAGATCAACGTCGACGCCAGCCTTATCGCCGACGGCGGCCTTTCCGAGACCGATGACCTCATCCCGCTCACCAACGGCTGCATCTGCTGCACGCTTTCGGACGATCTGGCCAACCAGCTGCAGGGCATCGCCGATTCGGGCAAGTTCGACTACATCATCATCGAGGCCTCGGGTATTTGCGAGCCTATCCCCATCGCCTACACCATCTCGAGCTTCTGCGACGAGGCCAAGGTGGGCGGCGAGCCCAAGCTCGCGCTCGACAATATCGTGGCCGTGGTCGACTGCGCCCGCATGTACGACGAGTTCAACGGCGGTCGCGACCTGCTGGCCGAGGACATTGACGAGGATGACATCGAGAGCCTGCTCATCCAGCAGATCGAGTTTTGCTCCACGCTGATTCTTAATAAGACTGACACCGTCACCCCCGAGCAGATCGCAGAGCTCAAAGCCATCGTGCGCAGCCTGCAGAAGGACGCCGTGATTGTCGAGGCTCAAAACGCCGAGGTCCCCATGGAGGAGCTGCTCGACACCGACCGCTTCGACTTTATGCGCGCCTACAACTCCGCCGCCTGGATCGAGGCCATGGAGCATCCCGAGGAGCACGACGACCCCGAGGTGCTCGAGTACGACATCGAGACCTTTGTGTACTCGCGCCGCAAGCCGTTTGACCTGCAGAAGTTCACCGATTTTGTTGAGCAGGAGTGGCCCGACGAGGTCATTCGCGTCAAGGGCCCGCTGTGGCAGACCGGCAATCCGGACATGTGCTACATGTTTGAGCAGGCCGGCCACCAGATGCGCCTAATGGAGAACGGTCTGTTTGTCGATTCTGCGCCCGAGGGCGAGAAGCAGAAGATTATCGACGAGAACCCCGAGATCATGCAGATTTGGGACGACGAGACGGGCGACCGCATGACGAGCCTGTGCATCATCGGGCGTCACATGGACAAGGACGCGCTCATCGCCGCCCTCGATGCCTGCCTGACCGACTGGCACCGCGCCTAGGTTATCAAAGCGGGCGTTTTCCGCCCACGTAACCGCCTAACCACCACGAAGGTGCCTGTCCCCTTCGTGGTGGTTTTTCATTCTGAGCCAAGGAGATCCATGTTCAATATCGTGCTGTACGCGCCCGAGATTCCAGCCAATACGGGCAACATCGGCCGTACCTGCGTGGTTACCGGCGCCCGCCTGCATCTGGTGGAGCCGCTGGGCTTTTCGCTCGACGACAAGACGGTGCGTCGCGCCGGTCTGGGCTACTGGCAAAACTTGGACGTGACGACATATGCCGGCTGGAAGGATTTCCTTACGCGCAACGGTCTCTCCCCCGCCGACGAGCGCCTGCATCTGCTGACCAAAAAGGCGCGCCGCACCTATGCGCAAAGCACCTACCGCGACGGTGACTATCTGGTCTTTGGCAGCGAGAGCTCGGGGATTCCCGAAGACCTGCTTGCTGCGGCGCCCGCGCGCTGCGAGCGCATCCCGATGCTGCGCGATTGCGACTCACTCGATAACGCCGAGGCTTGGGAAGCCCACGAGGAGGCGCTCGGACATACCGAGGACAGCCACGAAGCCATCCTTCGGCAGGATATCTGCGGCAACTTTATCGACCCGGCCGACTACCGCATTAGTGCACTCAACCTCTCCAACAGCGCCGCCATCGTCCTCTATGAGGCCCTGCGCCAGACAGGCTTTCCTGGAATGTGACAAAGGGACTGTCCCTTTGTCACATATTGCACCTACTGATTTAAATGGAATTAACCGGTTTTAAACGCTTTTAACTAGAAAAGATGCCAGTATATTACTAACTTTTACTGAGTTGCACCGTATGGGTTTCTATGCTTCCACCCCGTAAAGGACAGGAACCCCGCAGCAAATGGTCCCCACACATCAGAATTCAACTTCAAATACAAACGATTGCCGGAGTTCTCGCTTAGCTTGGCTTGTCAGGCTCGAATTCGCCCTTATGTTCAGTTTGCTGCATGCCTCGTCGATAGCCATAGCAAGTGATACAGACATGGTCATGGTCGTTTCACTTTTCAATTCGACCCGATAGCTCTTCGCCTTGTTTTTATCCTCTCCACCACATCTCGTCTCAATTAACAAGAGAACATCTGAGTCATGGGCATACCAATGGAGCTCAGGGCGCTGTGGAACCATGTCGCCCTCAAATACCTGTGTAAACAGAATTTTCTTCTCGCTTCTCGTTGAATCGCTCAAGGAACCGTCGATTCGAACCGAGCCCTTCTTTCCCGCCTTGGCATTTCCCTTAACCTGGCGGCCTCGCCGAGTTTCCTCGTACTCCGTCACCTCCAGCTTGCAGCGCTTCGCGCCAAGCATGAACGCAATCCGTCTCAACTCGGCCATCTTGTCTTGTTGCATGGTTGCAAAATAAGAGTCAAGGTCAACAAAGCGAGACCGATCAAAAGCATCTATGTAATATGTGGAGTAAAGAGATGGTTTAGGATAGAAAGACAATTCGCTATCCCCGATTGCCTCGCGGTACAGATTGAAAATCTGCGTGCCCTTAACAGTATCCAGCCAACCAATAGCATCTCTACAGGCGTCGATGCCCCGGCGCTCATTTCCGTCAACAATTCGAATCATGTTCGGCAAATGGAATGAAGGACTCTGATAGGTCTCCTTGGTTACCGGCCTGTATCTATTAAGCTGCTGCTGGTATGCCCAATCGTTGACCGCGTCACCGATATCCGCAGCAGTACCTGCCGCACCATCGGCCGCATCAGCAATAGCTGCCAAGGCGTCATCAACCAGCGGAGTTGCAGCACGCATTGCACCATCGGCAACTTTCTGTACGGTTGCAACCGCGCCCGCCATCGCGCTTCCGGCGCCATCAACCAACCCGGCAGCGGCCTTACGGATATCAAAACTCTGCTTATGTCGCGGCGGCTCCTCCCTTTCGACAACAGCCAGATCGTCTTTATCCTCCATTGTGACCTCCTATTTCCGATAGTCGAAATCAACCGTATATTCATCGCCAAATGCCGAGTTGAAGGTAGTGTCGAGAAAGGTGGTGTAGTGCCCGATCAGAAGCGAGCCGGCCCCAGCGATCTGTTGCCGTTTATCCAATATGCTATTCACCCCTACTCAAACGCAACGTCAACATTGACGTCATCGCCGCATAAGGCTTTGACCTGTTTTTCGATAAGGGCGCAGGCTCTATCATCAGATTCTTGGAGCATATTGCTTTCCTTGACCTTCTTGGTCTGCTCTTTCTTTGCCTGTTTCAATAACGTGTTTAGATCATCCGTGCTTACTTGATTCCAGTTAAGAAAGCCATTGTCCTCAACATATTTCTTAAGCGTATTGGGGTCTGTCGAGAACGAGGTGATCTCCGAGTGAGGCAGTATAACCTTTACGCTCTTGACCTCTGAATTCTTATCGGCCATATTAGCCCGTACGATTGTAACCTTCATCTTATCGGCATCGATCCCGATGTCAGCTTTGCCGTCAATCGTTGCGACATATCGCTTAGACGTAAAGGGGTTTTCCCACCCAAGCGGATTGCCCGCCTCATCAATTGAAAGCAGCTGGGTGAAGTTGTACTCGTACGTCACGAGCTTAACGACTGGCGTGATCTCCTCGCGAATCGAATCATCGCTGATCGTTGTAGGATTACGCGTCAATGACATCCAGATACCCCAGGCAACCGCTAGAACCGTAACAACGACTAACCCGCCAAAGGCAACCTTTTGCGGTATCGTTGTAAGAAATTTTGTTTTTGCCATCCTGTTTCACCTTTCCTTTATTGCCCCGACGTTCCCATCATCTTCCAGCGCGAGCATGATGGCACGAATCATTCCGTCAACGGCTCAATGCAAAGCGCGACCGTTCAAAGAAAACGGCCGCGCTTTCTTTTCAATTCCCGCGAACTATTCCTTGACGCTGTAACCCGACACCGTCGGCGCAAGCCTCGAGGCGTCAACCTCGCTCATTACCTCAAACTTCACCTTCTCGCCAGGCGCCCAGGCAGATGTATCTGCGTAGCATTCTTCCGCCCTCACACCATCGGCATCGTAAAGGGCAACGTTTAGATAAACGTTTTCGAACGATATGTCAGAGGTATTTTCGACGATTGCGGTGTACGTATAGAGACCGTAGCCATCATCACTTTTCTCAAAATTCGCCGATGAGAGCAAACCGTTGATAACCTCATCGTT
Organism: uncultured Collinsella sp.; assembly: GCA_900546825.1. Lineage (GTDB taxonomy): Bacteria > Actinomycetota > Coriobacteriia > Coriobacteriales > Coriobacteriaceae > Collinsella. The sequence goes on from UREE01000002.1 coordinate 10,003, forward strand.
ATGCGTCTTCTCCTCTACGGTCCTACCGTTCTTAATTAGCTCGTCAAACTCATCTTGATACTCGTCATCGACTGTTAAGTCATATCGATCGACCAGTTTCTTAAGCTGTGCGGATCGTGCGTCGTAGGCCTTTTCCCATTCCTCGTAGTACTTAGGATCAGATTCCGCATACTTCTTGGTAACATCAAGCTGATTGTCAAGCAGGTTGAGATAGGCGATGACATCTTCCTGCATCTTAGCGTCTTTAAAAGGCGCCTTTTTGAGTTCTTTGTCGTTATCGATCTCGGTTTTAATTATCTCTTTTCGCACTTTATTCGAGCTTAGATCAGCATCTTCTCCAAGCGATTCGATATAATCCGACCGCTTTTGATAACCTTGAGCAATCACAGCCATTGCACGGTCATCGGCATAATCAGGTTCATCATTTTTCTTCTCAGACTGCAAACAGCCGCTCAGCAGAAGCGCCCCACAAAACACCATCGCAAATAGCGCGGTCACCAGAGCCATTCCATAACGCCTTTTCATTTCGTCCTCCTTTAAATACAAAACAAAACACGATATATAGCCCTCGTCAAAAAGCAGACGAATTGGCAACGCGGTGGCACTATTTGGTTCAAGGGCGTGAACTGGATAAACATCGAGGGAAGGAGTGGGCTCTGTGTAATTAACTCCCCTCGTCAAAATGTCTAGCTAAAGAGGACGAGCAGACGACAAACGGTCAAAACTGGTCGCGTCCGCCCGTCTCCAACGATCGAACGTCGAGACGCTGACGTTCAAAAGCGCAGCAGCCTCTCGCCTCGTAACCTCTCCCCCTTCGAATAATTTGATGACATCGCGATAGCTATCTGGGCGTTCGAATGCCGGCCTTCCAAATTTCACGCCACGCAAACGCGCCGACGCGATGCCCTCCGCCTGGCGTTGCTTGATGTTTTCGCGCTCTAGCTGCGCCACATAGCTCAAGATTTGAAGAACCAGATCCGCCATGAACGTTCCCGTAATGCCATCAGGCTGCTCGCGCGTATCGAGCAATGGCATATCAAGCACCACGATGGCAGCATTCCTATCCACCGTGATGCGTCGCCACTCATCGAGGACTTCACGATAATTGCGGCCCAAACGATCGATACTTTTGATCACGAGAACGTCGCCTTCGCGCAGCCTGCGAAGAAGACGCTGGTACTGGGGACGCTTAAAGTCCTTACCGCTTGCCTTGTCAGCATAAATCTGGCTCCGTTGCACGGGAAACCTTGCCAGCGCGTCTAATTGGCGGCCCAGGTTCTGGTCTGCGGAAGAGACACGCGCATACCCAAAGATTCGATTGTCCATAATTGCCCCTATCGGCTGCCTCTTGGCAGCATCAGCTCAAGCGAGAGCCCACTCACTATAGGGCGTGCAAATTTCGCGAATGGGTTGAGGCCATTTTGACCCTCACGCGAAAACTGTTCAAGCGCCATGCCGACAGATGCTGGCTTTAACGGGAATGTGACAAAGGGACAGTCCCTTTGTCACATTCGGTTAGAGGTAGCGGCCGGTGATGCTTGCGGAGCAGGCAGCGATGTCGCCCGGCGTGCCGGTGCAGACGACTCGCCCGCCTGCATCGCCACCGCCCGGGCCCATGTCGATCACGTAATCGGCGTTACGGATAAGATCGAGATCGTGTTCGATCACAACAACCGTGGCGCCCTTGGCAACGAGACCGTCAAACACACTCAGCAACACCTGAACGTCGAGCGGATGAAGGCCGATCGTGGGCTCGTCGAATACGAATACGGCGTCGTCCTGCACGCGGCCCATCTCGCTCGCGAGTTTAAGGCGCTGTGCCTCACCGCCCGAAAGCGCCGGCGTGGGCTCACCAAGCGTGAGATAACCCAAGCCCAGGTCGTGCAAGGTCTGCAAGCGCGCCTGAACCTTCTTGAGTCCCACCGTGGCGTCGATAGCCTCGTCCACACTCATGTCCATGAGCTGCGGCAACGTAAGCAGGCTCCCATCCTTGCCCTCGCGATGGATATGCGAGGCGGCCTCGGCGTAGCGCGAACCACGGCATGCCGGGCAGACGATTTCGACATCGGGCAAAAACTGCACGTCGAGCGAAATCGAGCCCGTTCCATCGCACGTAGGGCAGCGCAAGGCGCCGGTATTGTAGCTAAAGGCACCCGCCTTGTAGCCGGCTGCCTTGGCCTCGGGCGTACGGGCGAAGGCGCGACGCAGCTCGTCATGGATGTCAGCATAGGTCGCTACCGTCGAGCGAACATTGGCACCGATGGGCGTGGCGTCAATCAGGTTGGCACGTGCAATGCCCTCGGCATCGATCCAGCGCACGTGGCGCGGCAGGCGCTCGCCGGCTGCCTGCGCCTTAAGCGCCGGGATGAGCGTCTCGAGTACCAACGTCGTCTTGCCCGAACCCGAAACACCCGTAACCGCGACGAGACGGCCGCGCGGGATATCGACTTCGAGCGGCTTGACGGTATGGATGGCATCAGTTGCCATGCGGATATGTCCCTGGTCGAACATCTCGTCGTCAGTCACCTGCGGACGCAAACGCTTGGGGTCCGAGCGCAAAAACGGGGCGATGCGGCTGCCCTGCGATTGTTCGACCTCGTCTACCGTACCAGCGGCGATTACGTTGCCGCCGCCTGCTCCAGCAACGGGGCCCATCTCGACCAGATAATCAGCCTCCGCCAGCACGCGCGTGTCGTGGTCGACAACGACCACGGTGTTGCCGTCATCCACCAGATCGCGCATCACACCTACCAGGCCGTCGACATTGGCAGGATGCAAGCCGATCGAGGGCTCGTCCAGCACATAGAGCACACCCGTCGATCGGTTGCGCACCACGCGGGCGAGCTGCACGCGCTGGCGCTCACCCGTGGAGAGCGTGGCACCGGCGCGGTCGAGTGAAAGGTAATCGAGGCCCAGATCGACCAGACGACGGGCCGTGCTCAAAAACGAATCGCAGATATCCGTCGCCATGGGCTGCATCTCGGCTGGCAAGGATGCGGGCACCCCGCGCACCCACTCAACCGCATCACCAAGCGTCATGGCCGCCGCCTGCGCCAGATTGATGCCGCGCACCTGGGGCTGGCGCGCGGCGTCGGAAAGACGCGTGCCGCCGCAATCGCGGCACGGCCCCTCGCGCAAAAAGCGCGCAACGCGCTTAAGCCCCTTATCGTCCTTAACCTTGGCGAGCGCATTCTCGACGGTATAGACGGCGTTGTAATAGGTAAAGTCGAGCGGCGTGGCGCCCTCGCCATTTTTGGGAACGTAGAGAATGTGCTTCTTAACCGCCGGACCATGGAACACGATGTCGCGCTCTTGAGGCGTGAGCTGGCTAAACGGCACGTCGGTGCGCACGCCCATCTCGCCGGCCACCTGCTTCATCAGATCCCACATCAGCGTGCCCCAGGGAAGCACCGCACCCTCGTTGATGGTCTTTGACTCGTCGGGCACCAGGCTCGCCTCGTCCACCTCGCGCATGACACCGGTGCCGCCGCAGGTAGGACACGCGCCGCCACTGTTAAAGGCAAGGTCCTCGGCCCCCGGCGCATAGAACTCGCGGCCGCATGCGGGGCACGCGAGCGACAGGCCCGCGGCCACGTTAAGGCTCGGCTCCACACGCGCCCCGCAATGCGGGCACACGTGATGGGCGCAGCGGCTAAAGAGCAGACGCAGACTGTTGTTGAGCTCGGTCATGGTGCCAAAAGTCGAGCGCACGCCCGGTACGCTGGGGCGCTGATGCAATGCGAGTGCCGCCGGCACGTGCAGCACCTCGTCCACCTGAGCGTGCTCTGCCTGCGTCAGCCGACGGCGGGTATAGGTGCTGAGCGCCTCCAGGTAACGACGCGAGCCCTCGGCATAGAGCACCCCCAACGCCAGCGAGCTCTTGCCCGAGCCCGAGACGCCGGCAATACCCACGAGCTTTCCCAGCGGAATATCGATATCGATGTCTTTGAGGTTATGGACGCGCGCACCGCGCACCTCGATAGCACTTGGTTGTTGCGACACCGTCATCGCTCCCCTTCCTGTTAATCGAATGTGACAAAGGGACAGTCCCTCATGCCACATTACTCGTGCCATAAAATGCGATCGCGAATGTACTCGCCCAGCATAGGCACGCTAAACCGGACGAGGCCGTATCCGGCAGCCTCGATGACGCGCTCGCGAATCAGGCTTGCGCGATATTTACTCGCCCAGCTCTGGGTGCGGTCGCAGCGCTCAATGATATCCGCCATGCGCGTCGGCTTGCCCTCGTCAACCGCCATAGCCTCGATAAAAAGGCGCTGTGGGGTGCGCAGCCCGTAATACAGAGGCGCGTCAACCGCTTCGTAGAACTCAGAGACGGCATCCGCATGGCCATCCTCGACATCGCGCCTTTCAATGACTTGCGAGCCACGCCGGACAGCAGACCGCCACATGTAATATCCCACCAGCTGAACCATATAGGGATGCCCCATGCTCTTGTGCGCTGCAAGGTCCGCCGTCTCCGCATCAACGGAAAGGCCGGCGTACTCGATCGTCTGGACATATGAATCGCGCACCTTGGGCAAAGAAATCGCCCCCAGCGTACGCTGCTGGGCACGCCGCAAAAACGTCACGCTCGGCTCTTCGAGCAGATCGTCAACCATGCTGGGCAAGCCGGCAAACACCAGCGCAAGACCACGCTGGTCGCCATCGGGCAAGCCCGTGGCATCCTGATCTCCGAGCACCTGCTGATAGAGAACAGCGAGAGCCGCCAGTTCCTCGATAGACGCAGATTGAGCCTCGTCGATCGCAAACAGAATACCCTTGCTTGGGCCGAGTTTCTTGAGACGTTCGTTGACCAGCCCTCGCAACGTCTCGCCTTTTGCCCGCGCCGCCTCAACCGACATCCGTCCAAACGATGGGCCAAACTCCATTGACGTCACAACGGGCTTATTCGAGCGGAGTGCGTCGGCCAAGCGGTCGCATAAACCAAGCGAAGCGGTATCGGAGACAACCGCCCATCCGCGCTCGCTGGCCAGACGTTGCAGCTCCCGCAGGAGAACTGTTTTGCCACAGCCGCGGTTTCCTGTAATGAGCATGAGTCTGCCCGGCGCTCCGGCACCGTTATCGAGCCCTTCCTCAAAATCTTCGATGACCGACTCGCGACCGATGAGTATCGGAGGCCGCTTACCAGCCGTTGGCTTAAAGGGATTTGGATTCATGTCGGCCTCCTCGGATTGGCAAAGGCTAGCAATAGTTATACCAACTTATACCGAGTTATACCAACTGAATGTGACAAAGGAGCTGTCACTTTGTCACATGTGGCCGAAAAATTCCGCGTCGGCGGGGCGATAGGGGCGGAAGGTGGCGGGGTCGATCTTTACGTGTGCCGCGGCGGGCACGTCGTACCATTTGACCGTATAGCCGGCGCCGTGGGCGCAAAAGACCGAATCGGGCGTGTTGGGCAGATCGGCCTCGGGCTCATAGGCGGCCGCCTCGATGACGCGCTCGGCATCATGGCAAGCCGCATAACCGGCGAACTCCAGGTACAGATGTCCGCGGCCGCTCGTGTAGGCAGCCACCTCCAGCGCGTAATCCTGCACCTCGGATGCCGGCACGCGACCCACAAGCTTCGCCCGGTCGCCCGCCATCGCCGGCGGCTCGTACTCGGCGCCCATGCGCGTGACATCCGAAAGCGCCCTGCCCACGCAATCTCCCGGCACCTCGAGCTCAAAGTGGTACCACGGCTCCAACAGCACCGCCGCGCCCGCCTCGCGTGCCCGCATCAAACCCTGACGAATCGCGCGGTACGTGGCCTGACGAAAATCACCGCCCTCGGTGTGTTTGGCATGTGCACGGCCACCCGTAAGCGTAATGCGCACATCGGTGATGGGCGAGCCGGTCAGCACACCCAGGTGATCGCGCTCCATGGCGTTGGTGAGTGCCAGGCGCTGCCAGTTCAGATCGAGCTCGTCGGTCGAGGCAACGGTACCAAATTGCACGCCCGAGCCCGCTGGCAGCGGCTCCAGGCGCAGGTGCACCTCGGCGTAATGACGCAGCGGTTCAAAATGGCCCACACCCTCGACCGGCTGCGAGATCGTCTCCTTATAGAGAATGCCGCCGGGCACAAACTCAATCGAAAGGCCAAAGCGATCGGCCAATACCCGCTGCACGACCTCGAGCTGCACGGCGCCCATCAACTGCAAATGGATCTGCTCAAGATGCGTATTCCAGCTTACGCCGAGCATGAGATCTTCGTCCGCCAGCTCAGTCAGCGCTTTGAACACCGTATGGACATCGTGTTCGCCCGGCAGCACCGTATAGGTGAGGACGGGCGCAATGACGGGCGCATCGCCCGCGGGCTCCGCGCCCAGGGCGTCCCCTGGGCGAACGTGCGCAAGACCCGTCACGGCACAAATACCGCCAGCAGCAACTTCTTGCGCAAGCTCATACTTCTCGCCGTTATAGATGCGTACCTGATCGACCTTCTGCTCCCATGCCTCGATACCGGAGCGCCCCTCGATCATCTGTTTTGCACGTAGCGTGCCGCCGGTCACTTTAACCCAAGCCAAGCGCTCGCCGCGAACGCCTCGGCTGACACGATAGACACGCGCGGCGAACTCCGGGGCCCACGCCTGTTCACGCATCAGCGTGCACATGCCATCCAGCAGCTCGCCCACGCCCTGGTCCTTAAGCGCCGAGCCGGCAAAGCAAGGAAAGAGCCTGCGCTCGGCAACCATGCGCGAAAGCGTTGCGACGGAAAGCTCGCCTGTCTCAAGAAACTCCTCGAGGGCCGCCTCGTCCAACGCGGCAGCGTCCTCCCAAGCGGCACCGCCCGTCAGCAGTTCGTTGGCATCCAGACAGCCCTCGGAAAGACGCTGCCCAAGTTGCGTCAGTAAAACATCGCGGCCGGGATTCTCCAAATCGATTTTGTTGATAAAGACAAACGTCGGGATGCCATAGCGCGCAAGCAGGCGCCACAAGGTTTCGGTGTGTCCCTGCACGCCGTCGTTGGCGCCCACAACCAAAATCGCGTAGTCGAGCGCACGCAATGTGCGCTCTGCCTCGGCAGAAAAATCGACATGCCCCGGTGCATCCACGAGCATGACGTGGGCATCTCCGTGGTCGAGCACGGCCTGCGACGAGAAAATCGTGATGCCGCGCTCGCGTTCGATAGCGTTGGTATCCAGGTGCGAGTCGCCGTCGTCCACACGGCCGCGCTTGCGAATGCGACCTGCGTTGAACAGCATGGCCTCGGCCAGCGTAGTCTTGCCGGCATCGACATGCGCCAAGATTCCAACGACCGCTTGCTTCGACATGGCTCTCCTCTTATTGCAAGCCCATCGCACGTGGCAACGGGCACCCTCGTTCCACACTGGATGATACAATTTACGGGCCGGCGGGCGAAGCGGGCCCTATCCCCCGACCGAGCTCATCGCCCCGCGTTGCCGCGCGGCGATTTTCGTAGGTTCGCGCCTTGCGAAAGCCGGCACCTCCCCTTTTTGTCTGCCCTGGTTCATCTGGGACAGTAACAACGCGAGCCTCACAACAACGCGTTTTACCAAAAATGGCCCCACTCGGGGCCATTTTCATTTCGATGAAACGCTGGTATATGACTCGGCCCTTATGCCTCGCGCAGCCAGTCAAACGCAACACGCGGCGTGCCGTCCGACACATACACGACGCCGGCGCGCTCGAACCCCGCCTTCATGCTCGCGCCCTGCATGGGCAGGTTGTCCGCGTGCGTGTCGATACGCAGATGGCCCGCGCGCTCCTTGGCAAAGGCAAACATTGCAGCCGCGATACCGTGCACGGTGCCGTCGGACGCCACGCGATGCAGCACGGCATACGGAGTGTCGCTACGCCATTGACCGTCCTCGATGACGTCATAGCACTCGTCCGGGCCCGGCAAAAAGGCAAACGTCGCCACCACGCGACCGTCGACTTCGCACACATAGCTGCCACCGGCGGCGATATCGGCAGTCAGTTGCTCGGCCGAAGGCGTACCCTCGGGCCACTGCGTGGTGTTGCCATGCGCACGCATAAAGGCGCGGGCCGCGTCATAGATAGCCATGACGGCGGGAATGTCGGTATCGAGGGTTTTTCTGATCATCACGCGGCGACCTCACGTTTATTGGTATCACTTTGATTGAGCAATGATACCAGCGTTTGAAGAGGGGCGCGAAGCAGATGGGGAGCAAAAAGCGAGCCGCCTGGTCAAAGGCAAAGAGCGAGTTTTTGGGCGCTGCCACCGGCGGCGATATGAGCGATCTGTTTGCGCGCGAAGACGAGCGCCGCGACGCACTAGACGCCGAGCGCGATGAAGCCTGGCGCTACAAGTCGTGCGAACGCAAAAACCGTTACGACACGCGCGCCGAGGCCGAGGCAGTTATGGCCGACTGCGAAAACCGCGGGCGGCGCGGCCTTGCCTGCTACAAATGCGAATACTGCGGCGGATGGCATCTGACGTCGCACCCCTGGAAATAGGCCCCGCATCGGCACGGCGCTGGCGAAGCGCCGGCCATCGCACGCAAGCTACAGGCGCGGCGGCACCAAAACATCGTAACGAACGGCCTTGCCCGCAAGTTGATAGCTCGGCTTAACGCCGGCAAGCAGCGGGCCCTTTACCGGCCGCTTGATAACGACCTTGCGCGGACGTACCGCAAGCGCAGCCTCGACCAGCGTCCCCTCATCGGCGCACGGCTGCTCCAAATGGTGCAAGAGCTGGAACTTCTTTTTAACCGCCGCGCTCTTGGTACGCTCGGGAAACATGGGATCCAGATACACCACATCGGGAGCCGCGAGCTCACCGCGCTCGACTAGCTCAGCCGTATGGCGAAGGCCGGCAATGCTGTCCTCGCCCGCATGTAAGCGCATACGCGCCACGGCAGCCGCAAGCGCCGGATCATCTGCCGCGCGATCCAGGGCATCCTGAAGGAGCGCCGCGATCACGCAGTCCTGTTCATACAGATCGACGGTAAAGCCCGCTGCCGCCATCAGCAGCGAATCCTCGCCAAAGCCTGCCGTGGCGTCAATCGCCCATGGCTGCTCGATGCCTTTTGTGCGCGCAGCCTTCACCAGTAGCTCTTGCTGCAAACGGCCCTGCTTGAGCCGTGGAAGCATGCGGCCAAAATCGGCACGCAACTCCATCGTGCCGTCGGTGAGCGTGAGGCCCTCGGGCTTCCCAATCAGCCCAAGCCCCGCGGCCCGAGCAACAGAAAAGGGATCAACGACGCCCATGGGCACTCCTTAACAAGCAAAACGGATACGCGGGCGCCGTTGGTGTCGGCACCCAACCGTCCGCTATTGTCCCACATGCGACATGGCCCACAACATCCCAATGCAAAGCACCGCCATCAATCCCGTGCACACGGCAGCGATCATGGAATCGCTCATGCGCCTTCCCAACGACCGCGGCTCACGCGCTTGCCCTGTTCCATACATCATGGCTCCTCCTTAGACCAACTCCTTGTTACGCCCTCATCATCGCAGCGCCGCACATGAGCTGCCATCGATTTGACTTACGCCCAGCTTTCCTTTTTGAAAGGTTGGACCGTGCAGGCCCCAAGCGCTTTCAGGCGCATGCTTACCCTTCCCGCTCTCGGCGGCAGCGTCGTTAACACCGGTACCTTTGTCATCGTGGTGTACGAGCCGTTCTTTGTTCAGCAGGCTCACGCCGTTAAGGCCGAGAACAAGGATCGCCTGTAGGCACCCATCTCCCACAGCCCCCTGCAATCAAGCAACTAAAAAGGGCCGATCGCGTTACTGCGCGATCGGCCCTTTACGTTTGCCCAGATAAAACCTGCCAAAACAAACCTGTCCCTTTTTGGCAGGTTGTTAGCTGTGGCGGTACTCGGCGATGATGAAGTCGGTATCGGTCTGAAGGGTGTCCAGGACCTAACGCCCATCGCAGCATGCTGACATCTATTTAGCAATAAAGTGCCCGATGCCGACAGATTTTATCCTCCGCCTCAACCCTTTGTTTACCTGCCGCTTCACGACTATTCCACAGTTACCCGTCCATATCATTAAAGAACTGAACAATCGTCGTGAGGAATGCAAATGGACCATTCAGTCACACGCCGAAATGCCTGCCGGCTGGCAATCTCGGCAACCGGAGCCGCACTTGCAGCCATGTTGCTACCAGCCTGCTCAAACGGCAATTCCGGCATGCCTGGCAAGGGCAAGCTGAGTGTAGGCGTCCGCTCGGATATCGTCGGGTTTAGCGAACGTAACCCCAACAACGGCAAGTACTACGGATTCGAAATCGACCTCGCCAACGAGCTGGCAAACCGTCTCGGTTATGGAGACTGTTCGTTTATAACCGTAACGCCCGAGACGCGCGAAGAAATGCTCTCGTCGGGAAAAGTCGATTGTCTGATTGCTTGCTACTCGATAAGCGACGAACGCAAAAAGCTGTTTGACTTCTCTCCCGCCTATTACACCGATTCGGTAATTCTTGTTGTCGAAAACACATCGCTCATTCAATCCTTTTCCCAGCTTGAAGGCGGAACAATTGGCACGGTAGCCGGAACGAACGCCGCACCTCAACTTGCCGCGAAGTTTTTGGAACTGGGGCTTTCGGACGGCATACCCCGGCAACAGGATGCCGAGAGCGGCAGCATCGACTACGACACATGGCATCTAAGCCAATACGCGAGCTACGCCGAGCTTTCCCAAGCATTGGAAGCCGGCGACGTCGACGCCATGGCGACGGACGGCGCAATTGCCAAAACCTATCTCGATGGCGAGCGCACCGTCCTGCCCGATTTTGGCATCAACCCACAGCGTTATGCCGTCGCAACGAAGAAGGGCTCTGAGCTTTCGCCTAAGATTGCCGCCGAAGTGCGCTCAATGCTCAAAGACAAAACAGTCGATAAGCTCATCAATAAATGGAACTAAGGGAGCCTACCCATGTCCAAGCGATTAAAAAAGAAGTCTGTGGCGCTTGCCGTTGCCGTAACCGTCTGCGCATTGGCGATGGGACTCCTACTCGCCTCGATGCAAACGCGTCTATCGCAAGAGGAATACGCTCTGGAATTTGATCGCGTTGCCGCCGAACTCCCCGATCTCGTTAAAACGGCTCGGGCGGAAACGAAAGACAACACCCAAACATTTGATGACCTGTATCGCACGCGCGCCGCAAGCATCGCATTTATGGCGGCTAACGATGCCGGTTACGAAGCGACCGATGTCAAAATGGCCGAACTCAAGGACCTGCTCAAGGTCGATAACGTTCTCGTCGCCCGACGCGACGGCTCTATCATCGCCAAGGCAGCTGACACCAAAGCCGATTTTAGCCGCGCCCGCTTCAACCAGCTACGTCAGTGCTTCGAGACCGGCAAGCCCTCCGATCCGGTTGAGGTCGATCTTCCCGATCAAGACTGGCTCATGCGATACTATGCCGCCAAAATCGATGACGACACCATGGCCATCGTAGAACAAAATCCCCAAGAGCTGCACGCCCTTGTCAAGGACACCGGATCGACCGAGAGCATGCTCAAGAACATCTCACTCGGCAGCCACGGATTTGTCCTCGCCGTATCGGCAAAAACGCATCTGATCACCTACCATCCCGACCAGAACATGATAGGTACCGATGCACTCGACAACGGCATCGATATTAGCGATCTTGAGGACGGCAAAACATTCTTCACTTCCGTCAAGAACACAAGCCTGTACTGTCGCGTCAAGTTGGTCGATGACACCTATTACATTCTCGCCATTCCCGAAAGCGACACCGCCACCGCACGCAACATCACCGTGGGCGTCATCCTCTTTGCCTTCATCGCAATCGTCGCCGCCGTGGCGCTCTATGACCTGTTTGTCCTTGCGGATGACGAGCATAGCGACCAAGGCGATCACGAATACGTCAAGATCGGTCGCAACCTTAGGTTTAACCCCGCCGTGGGCAGGCGCGCAACAGCCTTGTCCGTTGCAGGACTCGTCTTGCTCCTGGCGGTAACCTTCTATATGCAAACGCTCTTTGCCCTTTCGAGCCAAGCGACGGTCAATCGAGAGCGCGTAGAGCAGATTGATCAAACGCTCAAAAACAATGCAATGCGCGAGGATGAACTTACGAGGCAATATAGTGACCACTACGCCACTACCTGCCATATTATCGCCTACATCGTTGAGCACAATCCAGAGCTCGCTACGCGAGCCGATCTGCACAGCTTGGCAGAAACGCTTGGCGTCGAGTCAATTTACCTCTACGACGGCGACGGCAATATGACGAGCTCGAGCACGTCACAACGATCCTATAGTCTTTCGACCAAGTACGGCGACTCCTCCTACGAGTTCCGCTCGCTTTTGGGCGGCAAGGATGAGTATATACAGCCCCTCTCTATCAACAGAACCACTGGCGAGACATATCAGTATATCGGCGTCGCACTCTACGATCAAGATGGCATTGCAGACGGAATCGCTCAGATTGCCGTGCGCCCTATGCGCTTAGAAGAAATGCTCAAGAGCACCAAGATCGGCGTGGTGCTCGACGGCATCAAGGCGGGCGCCGGAGGCTTCGCCTTTGCAATCGAGAAAAAAGACGGCACCGTTGCATATCATCCCAACAATCTTCTTATGGGGAAAAAGGCGTCCGAAATAGGACTGGCTGACGAGCACCTTGCAGACGGCTTTAGCGATTTCATTTACATCGACAACCAGAAACTCTACGCCTCCTGCCTAGAGACTGACGACTATTACGTTTACGTCGCGGCACCCGAAGACTCTTTTATGCACCAGCGCGTTCCGCTCACCATCGCAACCGGAATCATCGCCGCCATATGCTTTGTCCTTATCTACCCTCTGCTGACACTCGACACTATAAGAGTCGAAGAAAAACGTTCGAAGCGCGAAGACGATTTCACGGCAAGACGGCACAACATCACAGTCACGACATCCGACGGCCGTATCAAGCACAGCGAAAGTGCCATTGGCCGATGGCTCAACATTTCCTTTAAATGGGAAGACAAAACCCCCGAGCAAAAACTCGGCACGGTCCTTAGATGGTTTACCGGTATCGGAGTGTTTATCGTCTTTTTGGCCGTCTTGTTTAAAGACACTCTATTTGGCCCGCGTTCGGTATTCACCTACATTCTGGGCAATGACTGGCAGCGCGGTCTCAACATATTCGCGCTCACCGCTTCAATCATGTACGCCTGTGTGGCGCTCACAGTGTGCGCAATCGCACAGTCGCTTCTTCGCATGTTGTCCAACGTGCTTGGCGCGCGCGGCGAGACGATATGCCGACTTCTCTCGAGCCTGACAAAATACGGAACCCTCATCGCCATGCTCTATTGGTGCCTAGGCGTTTTGGGTGTCGACACCGCAACGCTTTTGGCCTCGGCAGGCATCATTACACTCGCGGTCTCCTTTGGAGCCAAAGACCTCATCACGGATATCTTGTGCGGGCTCTTTATTATCTTTGAAGGCGAGTTCCGCGTTGGAGACGTCATCTCGGTTGGCGGCAATACCGGCACCGTTATGGAAATTGGCGTGCGAACCACAAAGATCAATGACGGCAACGGCAATGTTCTACTGCTACGCAATAGCTCGATTTCGAATGTCACCAATATGACCAAACTTAATTCTTACGCCAGCATGGACATCACCATACCGGTGGGAGAATCTCTACCCTATGTCGAAAAGGTGCTTAAAGACGAGCTCAAAAGTGTGCATGACCGCGTTCCCGCCATTATCGAAGGCCCCTTCTACAAGGGCGTGGTCGACCTTAGCAGTACCGCTATGACCATTCGCGTTGTCGCCACCTGCAAGGAGACAGACCGCGGCAGCGTCATGCGCTCTTTGCGCCGCGAGGTAAAGCTTATGCTTTCCCGCCGCGACATCGCCCCCTATCAACTCGTTTTCGATCATTGCGATGCCGTTGAGTCCGCTCCAAAGGCAGCTACCGCCGAGGAACTCGCCGAAGCGGACGAGTTTAACGAAGAACAGAAACTCGCCTCGCAAGATCTGGGCAACGAACCCCTCAATCAGTAATTCATGGCGCCAGGCAATACGTGCACGGTGCCATAACGGCTCAAGGGAAAGGAACTGAACATGAGCAACAACCGTAAAGTCCTAAAGGTCATGTCCATCATCTATCTATTGGGAGGTATTTTTAGCATCGCCGCGGGAGCGTTGGCACTCACTGCGGCTTCGGGCGACGCCAGCGGCGACCTCTCGGTTTACAGCGTTGTCGTCATCGTGATGAGCATCGTCGAAATCATCGCTGCCATATTGGGCATCCGTGCCTCAAATAACCCCAGCAAGATTGGCATCGTTTGGGTCTGGGCTATCATTTGCCTAGCATGCGCCGTTGTGAGCCTGCTGCTTTCCGAGCCCTTCTTGGGCGGAGTCGGCACCAGCGCCACCGATGTCACCGCCGTGGTCGTAAGTGCCGTGTACTTCGTTTTCGCCAACCGCGTTAAAAAGGAAAGCCAGGAGCGCCTGAGCTAGGCATCGGGCTCAACTGTACAAAGCGCCACGCATAAAAACCGCCCTCCGTTTCTCAGACAGACGAGAAACGGAGGGCGGTCTGCTATTGATGGCGTTTGCGTTCATTCGATTGCGACACACGGCACAATCGACAGTATGTCGTCAGGCAGCAAAGCCGACAGCGGCGAGCGCATCGACGGATATGCTAGCGAGCGGCGGACCCGTTGGCGCAACCCACCATGCGAATCAAGTAGTTTTCTACGACGTGATAAGCTTGGGGTTTTTCATCTTTAAGGGAAACTAGGCACACCGGAACTGTCAGGGCCCCTTTACCCGCAATGGGGACAACCTCAAACCCGCTAGCAATCTGACCGGGAACGGGAAGAATCGCATTTAAGAAAAAGCCGTGCTCTGCCACCAAAAACGACCCAAATTGAGCGGGGCCATCGATAATGCGCGTCTCACCAAGGACACCGCGGCTTTCGTACTGCCAAAAAATCGAATTATTAAAGTTATCAAACGCAGCCGACTGTCCTGCCGGATATGAGCTCAAATCAGCCACAGTCACAAAAGGCCTCTTAGCGAACGGATGGCCGGCGGCGACGACAATACCCGTGGGCAGGGTTCCCAGCTGCTCGCAATCATCATTGGTATTGTCATATGTGCCCACCGTAAGCAAGGCGTCGAGGTCACCCTGCTCGAGCTCCTGCTGAGCGATCCCGGGATGCACGGCACAAAACTTCACGCGCACGCGGGCACCACGCATGATAAGCGCAGACAACCCCTTATATAGCTTATCGTCGTTATCGAGTGCGGGAACGCACAGGCCAATCGAGAGTTCCGGCATCGCTTGCGCCCCAGAGGCCGACGGGACGGTCAGGTCGCATCCAAACGGATCAAAGTTTTCAACCTCACGATACGCCTCGACGGCGTTGCGAGCCTTGGCATAAAAGCTACGGGCGGCCCGAGTCGGCTTTACGCCACTATTTCCACGCTCAAAAAACTGAACGTTAAACAACTGCTCGAGCTCGCTAATTGACTTGGAAATGGCCTGGACGGTCACGTTGCACTGGTGTGCCGCAGCGGTAAAACTCTTCGTCTCAAATACGGCGATAAAATAGCCAACCTGCTTGATATTCACCATTCACCTCAAATAAATGCACAGTATGATCCAGTTAAGTAAAAACCTAGCACAACGCAAGTGCCGGCATGTCGCGAACGGAGCGTTCAACTATTGGATGAACGTACGCAGCGCCTTGTTGAATTACAATATGCTTCGCGACATGCGCCATGCATGCGCATCAAATACGTCATGTCCACTTCGAAAGGACCAGCCATGAGCTACACTCGCAAGACACTCAAAGTCCTTGCCCTCATTTACTTTGTTTTGGGCATCGCCAGCCTCGTCATCGCCGGCGTCGGCATCGCCAAGGGCAGCCTCGATTCCACGTACGGGTCGAACGCCATGCTCGCCGCGGCCGTACTTGTCATCAAGGGTCTTGTCGATCTTGCCGCAGGTGTTGCGGGCATCAAGGGCGCCAACAAGCCTTCGCAGGTGGATGGTGCGTTTAAGCTCGGCATCGTCGCCGCAATCGCCACGATTGCGCAGGCCGTGCTCACGCTTCCCGCGTTTGGCGGCGACGCCATCAACTTTGGCGCCTTTGTCATCGTGGTGTACGACCTGTTCTTTATTCAGCAGGCACACGACATTAAGGCCGAGAACAAGGACCGCCTGTAAGCGCTCGCTTCTCATAACCTTTGTAGCCAAGCAACTAAAAAGGGCCGATCGCGCATCTCCGCGGTCGGCCCTTTACGTTTGCCCAGATAAAACCTGCCAAAATAAACCTGTCCCTTTTTGGCAGGTTGTTAGCTGTGACGGTACTCGGCAATGATGAAGTCGATATCGGTCTGAAGGGTGTCCAGGTTTGCCAGGCGCTCTTTATCGGCAGGGCGCGTGCGGTAGTAGTACGGCGTCATCTGGAACACCGCCTCGATGTCGGCCTGCGTCTGGAGCGTAATGTTCGCAGATACCCGTTGCGTTCCCACCAACTCGAGCTCGGTCGTCTTCGGCAGCTTCTCATCGTTGAGATATGGCGTGTCGTAGAGCACCTCCTTGAGCCCAAACAGATGCCGAGCACCCGGCACCACGGTGTAGAGCGAGCCCTCGGGCGCCAGCACGCGGGCAAATTCACGCTCGTTAAAGGGGGCGAAGAGCTCGGTCACCATATCGAAGGCGCCATCAGCCACGGGGATATCCTTCATGTTGGCCACGAAATAGGTCGCATCGCCGCGCTTGGCAGCCAGGCGCACCATCTCTTTGCCCAAGTCGAACCCGAAAGCCTCCACGCCCGGCACCGCACCCATGGCGCTCGTGTAGTAGCCCTCGCCGCAGCAAATATCGAGCAAGGTCACGGGAGCGTCCGCAGACGCCAAACGCCCGGACACCCGCTCGCGCACCAGCTCGACCATCGCATCGCGCAACGGCGCATAGTAACCGCGGTTAAGAAAGTCACGACGGCTGCGCGCCTGCGACTTGGGATCGCCCATGGAGTCGCCGCTCTTGGACGAGCGCAGCAAATATAGATAGCCCTCGCGCGCACGGTCAAACCGGTGTCCGCCCGCGCATGCAGCACCGCGCTCGTCGTCCACCAATGGCTTATGGCAAACGGGACACAACAACATGGCAACTCCTTAGCGCGGACAACACAACGCCCACCATTGTCGCACGCCTTCCCCACCTAGTCATTGGGGACGTTCTTGAATGACTAGTCGTTTAAGAACGTCCCCAACGACCAAATGACTAGTCTGAAGGAGTGTCCCCAGCTGCCGGCAGAAAAGGAACGTCCCTAAGTGCCGGCTGGATGCATTAGGAGTATCATCGTCTGCGCAAATATCTAGCGAATCGCATAGTAGAGATTGAGAGCGTATGACTGATACCGCGTCCAAGCACATTGACATGACCACCGGCTCGCTGTGGCGCAATATTCCCCTGTTCGCCTTTCCCGTCGCCACCACGAGCATCCTTGAGCAGCTGTCGAACCTCATCGCCACGGTCATCATCGGTAACTTCTCGGGCGACCAGGGAACCCTCGCCATGGCGGCGGTCGGCTCCAATGTTCCGCTTACCAGTCTTATGATCAACCTGTTTATTGGGCTGTCGCTTGGCTCCAACGTGGTCATCGCCAACGCCATCGGCCGCAACGATCAGAACATGGTCAAGCGCGCCGTCCACACCTCGATTCTGATGGCACTCGTGGGCTTTGTCGTCATCGCACTGGGCGAGATCTTTGCCGAGCCCATGCTCGCCGCGCTCAACGTCCCTGACGAAACCATGCCGCTCGCATCGCTCTACCTGCGCGTCTTTTTGCTCAGCATGCCCTCGATCTTACTCTACAACTTTGAGGCCGCAATCTTCCGCTCCGTCGGCATCACCCGCATGCCGCTGCAGGCGCTTGCCGTGTCCACCGTCCTCAACATTGGCCTGGACCTCATCTTTGTCCCCGTGCTCCACTGGGGCGTCGCGGGTGTCGCCATCGCCACCGCCATCGCCTATACCGTCAGCGCAGTCACGCTCTTTATCCGTCTGCTCAAGACCGATTCCGTCGTCCGCGTCACCCTGCGCGATCTGGCAATCGATCCCGTCGCCCTCAAGCGCATCGTTAAGATCGGCCTGCCCGCCGGCATCCAAAGCGCCGTCTTTGCCGTCGCTAACATCATCATCCAGTCCGCCATCAACAGCTTGGGCACCGAGGTCATGGCGGCATCCAGCGCTGCCATGAGCCTGGAGTATGTGTGCTACAACCTGCTCAACAGCTTTAGCCAGGCTTGCACCACCTTTGTGGGACAAAACCACGGTGCCCGCCAGATCGACCGCTGCACCAAAACGCTCAAGGTCTGCCTGGTCGAAGGCGGTATCGTCGCACTCACCACCATCGTCATCATCGTCGGTCTGGGGCGCGAGATCCTGGCGCTCTTTAACAGCGATCCCAACATCGTCTCGATCGGCTATATCCGTGTGTGCTCGATCTTCCCGGCATACGCCTTTAGCATGTTCTACGAGAATATGTCCGGCTACCTGCGCGGCTTTGGCATCTCGCTCATGCCCGCCCTCATCACCATGATCTGTGTCTGCGGCATCCGCTTCTACTGGGTATTCTGCGTGTTCCCGCACTTCCGCACCTTTGCGAACATCATGATGGTCTACCCCATCAGCCTGGGCACCACAGCGTTCTTTATGGTCGTGGCGGTATTGCTCTGCCATCCGGCACGCACCTACCGTCTGGCGCAAGCCAAGACCGGGACGCGCTAGACACATCCAACAAGGTGGCGCATCGGCAACTAGCTCACGATATGCGAGCTCATATAATCGATAAAGCGCCTCGTGGCGATAGGCATGGTGTCCCAGCTGCGCCAAGCCGCCACCACATCACGCGAGGGAGCGTGCACGATGGGGCGCACGCAGATATCGGCCTTCATGCCCTCGACCGTACGACGGTAGAGCATGCTCACGCCAAGGCCTTCCTCCACCATCGCCATGATGGTGTAGTCGTCGGTCACCTCACTCGTCACGTGCGGTGACAGGCCATGCGCCGCGAATGCATCGAGCACCAGGCTCTGCTCGCCCTCATCCAGCAGCACAAACGGCTCGGACGCCAGGTCGGCAAGCGTAACCTTTTTCTTTGCCGTTAGCGGATGCGTGGTCGGCAACAATGCCACCAACTCGTCGTGATAGACCACGCGCTTCTCGAGCCCTGCGGTAAACCCACGCGCTGTAAAGCAAAAGTCAACCACGCCATCGTGCACCCACTGGGCGTTGCGCGTGTAATCGCCCTGTTTGAGGGTAAAGCGTACGCCCGGATGCAGGGCCCCAAAGTCGCGAATCACGCGCGGCAGTACGGTGCGGCTCACGTTAGTAAACGTCGCGATACGAATATCAGTCGAGGAGAGCCCCAGCAACTCCTGGCGTTTGCCCTCAAGCTCGGCCTCGGCCGTTACGATCTGGCGTAGATACGGCAGATATTGTTTGCCGTCGCGCGTCAGTGAGACGCCCTGCTTGCCGCGCTCGATAATCGTGGTGCCCAGCTCGCGCTCGAGCGCCTTGACGGCTTGGCTCACCGCGCTTTGCGTATAGCCCAGCTCGTCGGCCGCACCCTTAAGACTGCCGCAATCGACCACCATACATACAATCTGATATCGCGATGCCATCGTGCCTCCACATCGATGTAGCCGTAAAACGTTTTGCCAGGACCTTTTCTGCTTACATTAGTATTTCTTAATCATACTGAAGATACATTCGCTTTACTACATCCATATCTGGGCGCAGAATCCTTTTTGCGAAACCGTTTTGTAACAAAAGGAGTCCCATGGATCGCAAAAAAGCAATCGCGCTCTCATTTTCCGTTCCCGTCGCATGGGGCTTTTCGTACCCCCTCATGAAGATCGGCATGGATAGCATGAACGCCACGAGTATCGTTGCGCTGCGCTGCATCATCGCCTTTGCAGCGTGCCTGCTGCTCTTCCACAAGCACGCGCTGCGCATCAACCGCGACGTGATGATTCGTTCCGCCATCATCGGCGCCATCATGGCAACCGAGCTCACCTGCATGTGCCTGGGCTCCAGCCTCACCTCGGCCTCCACCGCCGGCTTTTTGCAGAGCCTGACGGTCGTGATCGTACCGTTTGCCAACGCGGCCCTGCTGCGTCGCGCCCCCGAGCGCAAGGTGCTCATCGGCACCGCCATCGTCACCTGCGGCATGCTTTTGCTCTCGGGCGCCGACTTTACCAGCCTGAATCCCGGCGCGATCATCATGCCGCTCTCGGCCTTTATCTATGCCGGCCACATTATCATCGCCAAGCGCTTTGTCGAAGAAGTCGATCCACTGGCTCTGGGCGTTTGGCAGCTGGGCTTCGGCGGCTTGTTCTCGGGTATCGCCGCATTTACCTTTGGCGGCTTCACGCTTCCCAGCACGCCGAGCGAGATCGTCGTTATCGTTGCGCTCGCACTCGTCTGCTCTGCCTACGGCTTTATCACCCAGACGCTCGTGCAGCCCCACGTACCTGCCGAAACCACTGGCTTCGCCTTCTCGCTCGAGCCGGTCTGCTCCGCCGTCTTCTCGTTTTTCCTGGTCGGCGAGGTCCTGAGCTCCATCGCCTTCTTTGGCGCCGCCCTCATCCTCACCGGCGTCATGGTGGCAACCGTCGAGCTTCCGCGCCTTCGCGCACATGGACACGCTCATATGGCAGGAGCGCCCGAGCACGTCTCGTAGACTCCGCTCTTCATACAGCCGTGGCATAAAGGCAACCGGTGCGCCTTTACAATAGATACCAACAGAGCATCTGCCATAAAGGAGCCCCATGGACACCGCAACCCGCGACCGCAACATAGCAACTTGGTTGGGCGATGCGCCGCAGCCGGTACGTGACACGACGAACCAGCTGCTCGAGCGCATCGCCCTTTTGCGTGCCGAGCAGACCATCTACCCGGCACAAGACGACATCCTCAATGCCCTCGCCTACACGCCGGCCGACCAGGTCAAGGTCGTCATCTTGGGTCAAGACCCCTATCACGGGCCCAACCAGGCCATGGGGCTGTCGTTTTCGGTCCCCGCGACGCAAACCAAGTTGCCGCCGAGCCTGCGTAACATCTATAAGGAGCTCAAAGCCGATCTGGACTGCCCCATTCCCGCCACGGGAGACCTCACCCCCTGGGCTCAACAGGGCGTCCTGCTCCTCAACACAACGCTCACCGTGCGCGAGCATGCCGCGAACTCGCATGCCAAGCTGGGCTGGAGCACGCTTACCGACTACGTTATCGAGCGCTGCTGCCAGCTGCCCCAGCCGGTCGTCTTTTTGGCATGGGGCCGCTTTGCCCAGCAAATGGTTGAGGGCAAGCTCGACGCGATCGGCGCGGGCAAGGCAACCGGCAAGTTCTGCCTAGCTTCTACGCACCCCTCGCCGCTTTCGGCCAACCGCGCCACGGCAGAACTCCCCGCCTTTATAGGGTCGCGCCCCTTCTCGGCAGCCAATCGGCTACTCGAACAGCACGGCTCGACCCCCGTCAACTGGACTTGCCTCGGCTAAAAATCAATACATCAAAAACGCGCCCGACGGATTTCCATCGGGCGCGTTTCCTATTCGGGCCAAATAAATTGTGTGCGGCCGGCCTCGCCGCCATCGATCAGCAGGCTCTGCCCGGTCATAAACCGGTTGGTCACGCCCGCAAAGTAGATCCACTCGGCGATCTCTTGGGCGGTGGCCCAGCGTTTAAGCGGCGTGAGCTCCATAATCTGGTTCCACAGGCGCTCGTCTTCCATCACGCAACGGTTGAGCGGCGTGATAACGCCGCCCGGGTCCACACTGTTGGCGATGGCCTGCGGTGCTAGGCGGTTTGCAAGGTTCTTGGTGTAGGCGATAACGCCGCCCTTGCTGGCGGCATAGGCGGGAAACTCCGATCCCGTATGTCCGCTCGCCGACCCCACATTGACCACGGATTTGATAGCCGGCGTCGGCTTGGCGGCAAGCCCCTCCCCCACAAAGGCGTAGCGCTCGGTCACGTTGATGGTGCCACGCAGGTTGGCGGCGATGTCATCGGCCGAATCCTGCGTACCGGCAACGTTCACGATTACCTGAGGCTCAAGGTTGCCCGGAAACGAGTCCGGCTCGCGGACATCAACGATCAGATGGCGGTAGCGCTCGTGTTCGATCGCCGCCAGCAGCAGATCAAAGCCCACGACCTCGTGACCCTCGTCCAAAAAGCGCTGCACGCACGCGGCTCCGATACCGCCCGAAGCGCCCGTGATCAAAACCCGCATACTTGCTCCTTAGGCGGTTGCGTGGCGCTCGAGGTACTCGGCGCCCACGTTCTCGCGCTCCCAGCCACGCACAACCTTGTAGCCCACGGGGCTCAGGAAGACCTCGCACAGCAGCTCGGCGACGGCGCCCGTCAGCGAGCACATAATGACCTGCACCCAAGTCCAACCAAAGAACGTGTGGCTCACCACAATGGCAAAGACCAAGTTGTCGATAAACTGGCCAACACCCGTGGACACATAGGAGCGGAAGGCAAAGCTCGCAAAGTTATTCTTTTTGAGCATACGGCCGAGCGACTGGTTGAGCGTGGAATTAACCACGGCAGAAACGAGCATTGCCAGCGAAGAGCCCAGCACCACGTACCAGGTGCCGCCAATGGTGGCGTTAAGGGCAGTGTTGACCTCGATCATGCCCGTGTCGTAGTAAGCGCCCCACATGCCGGGCGTGAGCGAGCACGCCCAAAAGCACAGGCTCACGGCCAGGTTGACCAGCAGCGCGAGGACAGAGATTTTGATGGATGCCTTGGCGCCAAAGCGCTTGCAGATCATGTCCTGGCACAAAAACGAAACCCAGCTCACCACAAAGCCGCAATCGAGTGCCAGATACGGCAGGCTGATAAGCTCTTTGTTGGCCAGCAGGTTCATCATGATGACACTCACGAAAAACAGCGAAACCGTTGCCGCGGGAATGCTCCGCAACAGGACCTTGTAGTCCTCCATGACCTTCTTGATCATTATGTACTCCTTTGGTTTTAGGTTTAACGAGCAGGATATCGGACCCGAACTGCTCGGACGTCACGGGCTTGAGACGACGATGGGTATAATAGCCGCTCACACGGCATCAGGCAAGCAAACGGCGCGGCAGCCCCACAGGGCCACCGCGCCGATGCATTAAAAGGCTACGTTGCCAAACTCCGACAGGATAAGATCGGGGTTGTGATCGGTTGCCCAATCCACGTTCCACGGGCTCGTGAACAGCAGCAGCTTACCGCCGCGCATGTCCTCGACGCGCAGCGTGTCACGCGTGAGCGAAAGGCCCGGGATATCAATGGTATCGGGGTCGTTCTGAATCCAGCGGATGTCCGTATAGGGCAGCGGCTGGCGACGGACCTCAACACGATACTCGGCCTTGAGGCGGCGCTCGAGTACCTCAAACTGCAGCACACCGACCACGCCCACGATGACGCTCTCCATGCCGGCACCCAGCTCGCGGAAGATCTGGATGGCACCCTCCTGGGCAAGCTCCTCCATGCCCTTCACAAACTGCTTGCGCTTGAGCGTGTCGACCTGCGTAATGCGGGCGAACATCTCGGGGGCAAACGTCGGGATCTGCGGATACTGCACGTGGCGCTTGCCGGAGCACACGGTGTCGCCGATGCTAAAGATACCCGGGTCGAACAGGCCCACGATATCGCCCGCGTACGCCTCGTCCACGATGGCGCGGTCATCGGCCATCATCGACGTGCCCGTGGCAAGCTTGAGCTTGCGGTTGCCCTGCACGTGGAAGGCGTCCATGCCACGCTCGAACTTGCCCGAGCAAATGCGCACAAAGGCGATGCGGTCGCGGTGGTTCTTGTCCATATTGGCCTGGATCTTAAACACAAAGCCGCTAAAGTCATCGCGGCAGGGATCGACCGGTTCGCTGGTGAGCGTATCGGTATAGGCGCGCGGCGTCGGGGCCAGACGCAGGAACTCCTTGAGGAAGGGCTCCACGCCAAAGTTGGTGAGCGCCGAGCCAAAGAACGCCGGGCTCAGCTTGCCGCAGGCCACGGCATCCAAGTCGAGCTCGTCGCCGGCGCCATCGAGCAGCTCGATGTCGTCCATCAGGTTCTTATGGTTCTCTTCGCCAATAAGCTCGTCCATGGAAGGATCGCCCAGCTCGGCCTCGACCTCGGCGACCTTCTTGGTGGCGTTGGCGTGGCCGTCGCCCTCAAAGGCAATGACGCGACGGGTCTGACGGTCGAACACGCCGCGGAAGTTGCGGCCGCTGCCGATCGGCCAGTTCATGGGATACGTATTGATACCCAGGACGTTCTCGATCTCTTCCATGAGCTCAAACGGATCGCGAGCCTCGTGGTCGAGCTTATTCACAAAGGTGAAGATGGGAATGTGACGCAGCGTACAGACCTTAAAGAGCTTTTTGGTCTGGGCCTCGACGCCCTTGGCGCCGTCGATGACCATGACTGCGGCGTCGGCGGCCATAAGGGTACGGTAGGTATCCTCCGAGAAGTCCTGGTGGCCGGGGGTATCGAGGATGTTGACGCAGGCGCCATTATAGGTGAACTGCAGCACCGAGGAGGTAACGGAAATGCCGCGCTCCTTCTCGATGTCCATCCAGTCCGAGACGGCGTGCTTGGCCGAGCTCTTGCCCTTGACCGAACCGGCAGTCTGGATGCTGCCGGTATAGAGCAGCAGCTTCTCGGTAAGCGTGGTCTTACCGGCGTCCGGGTGGCTGATGATCGCGAATGTGCGGCGCGACGAGATTTCATCCGACAGGCTTGCCATGCGGATCCTTTCTTGCATTGAGTGCATTACGTCGATGTAACCGCACTATTGTAGCCGCGAAATCCCGCTCTAGGGCGCCTATCAGGACAAATTCATCAGTTGGGACCTGGGTAGCCGGCCCAATCCGAATTTGTCTCTTGCGTAACTGTACATAGTGTATATATACTGTGCTTACCGGTTATATACACGTGTAGCCCAACAGCTAAGGAGCCGCTGTGGACATCATCCTATCCAATTCGAGCGACAAGCCCATCTACGAGCAGATCTCCTCGCAGGTCAAAGCTCAGATCCTTTCGGGCGCACTCGCTGCGGGAGCCAAACTCCCCAGCATCCGTGCACTCGCGAGCGACCTCGGTGTGAGCGTCATTACCACCAAGCGTGCCTATGCCGACCTGGAACAGCTCGGCTTTATCTGCACCGTGCAGGGCAAGGGCTGCTTTGTCGCCGAGGGAAACCAGGAGCTCTTGCGCGAAAACCAGCTCTGCCATATCGAAGAGTTGCTTGCGCAGGCCGCTACGCAGGCCGAAACCCTGGGCGTCACGCGCGACAAATTGCACGAGATGCTCGACCTTGTAGCCCCCGAAACCATGCAGTAGCCATCTGCAAGAAAGGCTATACCATGCAAAACTTGCTAGAACTCAAAGGCGTTTCACGCCGCGTAAGCGACCGCTTTTCGCTACGCGATGTCACACTCACCGTGGAGCCCGGCCAGATTGTCGGCTTTGTGGGCGCAAACGGCGCCGGCAAGACAACGACCATTCGCGCCGCGCTCGGGCTCATAAAGCTCGATGCCGGCGAGGTGCAGCTGCTTGGCCAGCGCTGCGATGCCAATGCGCCCGGCGAGGCACAGCGCCACCTGCGCTCCCGCGTAGGCCTTGTCCTGGACACGTGCCCCTTCCCCTCCACGCTCAAGGTAGGCCAGATCGAGAGGCTCGTAGGCCCGGCGTACCCCACGTGGAGTAGCGAAACGTTCGCCAGATTTATCGACCGATTTGGCCTTGATCCCAAAGCCAAGGTCAAAGACCTCTCCCGCGGCATGGGCATGAAGCTGCAGCTCGCCTGTGCGCTCAGCCACAATGCCAAGCTGCTCGTTTTGGACGAAGCCACCGCGGGCCTCGATCCCATGGCGCGCGAGGAACTACTCGATGAGCTGCTCGCCTTTGTTTCCGACGGCCAGCGCAGCGTACTGCTCTCGAGCCACATTACGTCCGACCTCGATCGTACCGCCGACCGCGTCATCTGCATCGATAACGGCTCGATTGTATTTGACCTGCCGCGCGAGGACATTACCGACCGCGCCGGCATCGCCCACTGTACCCAAGCACAGGCCGCCGAGCTTACGGCTTGCGTCGAAGGCGCCCGTGCCGCCCGCCACGCCTATAGCGTGGACGTGCTCGTGCCCAACCGTCGCGATACGCTCGAGGCTTTCCCCGAGATTCCCTGCGATCGGGCAACCATTGATGATTATCTTCGCCTCATGCTGAAAGGGGCTTCGAAATGAAACGCGCCTTTATGTCCGAGCTCGCCATCGTTCGCACGCTTATCCCGAGTATTGCGGGCGTCGGCTTATTTATATTCATCGTGTTGACCCTCGCCAACGCATCGGATGGAGATTCCGGCATGAGTGCCGGCGCCTGTGCAGTCAGCGCCATGTCGCCCATCATGGTCATGAGCTCGCTGGCCGGCTTCGACAATCAAAACGGATGGGAGCGCTATCGGGCAACGCTGCCCATCTCGCGCAAAGACATTATTTGTGCCCGCTACCTGTGCATCGTTGTCTTCTCGGCCATCATGGCCTGCGCCGCCGTGCTTTTGAACATCATCGTCCTTCCGCTCTTCAACAGTGCGGGCGTGACCTCGACAGGACAAACCGTCTTTGAGATCGCAATCGCCTCGGCAGCCTCGATGCTCATCTCACTCATGATGGTATTTCTGGCGCAGCCGCTGTTCTTTCGCTTTGGACACATGGAGGCGTTGCGCCTATCCGTTGGCCTGTTTGCCCTGCTTGGTTGCGGCACCATGGCCACGCTGAGCTCCTCCAACCCCATCAGCAACCGGCTCATGTCGATTGCCGGAGCGAATCCCGATCCTGCCGTCCTCGGCTGCTTGTGCGCAGGAATTGCCGTCCTGGCCCTCGTGCTCTTTGCAATGAGCTGCACCATCAGCACCAAGGTCTATCGAACACGCGACCTGTAGCCACGCGAGCCTCGATCCACGAAGGACGCGGTCGTCCCCTCCCCGCAAATCCGTGGCAAACGGCATGTCCCCGGCGTGCGCCACCGCGCTACTTGCGCAGCGGCTTGGGCAGCGGAATGCCAGCGGCGATAACGGCGGCGATGATCATGCAGACGATACCCTTGAGCGGGAAGCACATGAGCAGCAGGCCCACGACCATGACCGGCTGACGCATGACGGCACCCATCGTCGAGGCGGTACAGACGGCGACGCAAAAGACCGGGTCGGCGCCCGTAAGGACGGCAAGGCCGTAGCCCAGGCTCACGCCCGAGAAGATAACGGGGAAGAAGTGACCGCCGCGCCAGCCCAGGTTGATGAGGGCGGGCGTCAGCATGGCCTTGACAAGACCGGTTGCAATAAGCACGCCAGCGGGAATGGTCATATAGGTCTTCATAAGCACATCGGCCTGCGTCTCGCCGGCAAACATGGTGTAGGGCAGGACCGTACCGCAGATGGCGAGCGCCAAACCGGCGAGCATGGCCTTGACGACAGGGCGCTCCCCTATGGCGTGGGCCAACGCCTCGCTCGCGTGCTCCGAGACAAAGTACAGCCAGCCACAGGCCGTGCCGACGAGCGCCAGGGGAATGAGCCAGGTAAGCTCCAGGTTGCCCACCTGCGCGGCCTCGAACCTGGGCATACCCATGCCGCCGCCCACAAGCTGGCCAAGCAGCAGGTAGGTGCCCAGGCCACCGGCAATCGCGATACCGTAGACCACGGTCTTTTGCGCCTTGGGCAGTTTGATGGTGATCTCGCCGGACGCGGACTCATCGTCATTGGCACCCTGACCGTCAGCACTTCCGGCGAGCGGCGCCACAAAGCCAAAGACGGGCGCGGTAAAGAGCGCCGTCAGCGCGGCCTGGGTGCCCAACAGCGTGAGCTCCCTAAACTCGGCGCCAAAGCGGCGCATGCGGTCGCCGACCCAGCTGCACAGGCCCGCGATGACGCCGGTCAGGCCGGCTTCTGGTCCAATGCTTCCGCCAAACAGCAGCGGCAGCAACGCCGCAAGCGAAAGCTTGCCCAGGTTGTCGTACGGGTAGCGGCCGTCGCGCTTTACCTTGGCCATCACCTGGTTGAGGTCATCAGTCTTGGCGCCCGTAAGCTTTTCGTACAGACCGATCAGCAGGCCGCCCAGCAGGCAGACGAAAAACGGGTACGGCAGAAAACCGAACGGACCGCTCGCGAGCTCGGGCGAAGCGACGCCCAGCATATGCGGGATCTCGGTCCATAGATAGTCGATGCCATGCTCCATCGCAAAGAAGAACAGCCAAACCGCGGCGCCCGCAAACGCACCGGTCACAGCCACGCTCACTAAAAACAGCGCACGGTTTTTGGGTTTGGCAAGGTTACCCATCGGGTCCTCCCGTGGTCAAAGTCGACATAGTTACGTTTTATTGTAGAGCGAGTGTGGCCCAGACAAGCCAACCGTCTGCGCTGTAAACGGAGCCACTGGGAACCACGGCAGGACAGGCTCAAGACTTATCCGTTGATAATCGAGGCAATCTCGCGCAAATCGTCGGCAAAGTAGATGCCTTGCTGGCGCTGCGGACTCGATAAGCCCTTATCGATCATATGCCCGAGCAGCACCTTGAGGTCGTTGTAGTAACCGTCCAGGTTATACAGGATGCACGGAGCACTCAGGTGTCCCAACGATACCGCAGACATGACCTCGGCAATCTCCTCGAGCGAGCGGGCGTTGAGCGCGTCGCCAAGCTCGATCATCTTGGCCTTGCGCTCGGCCATGTCGCTCGTCACGATAAGGTCGTCGATACCGTCGTGCTGATACTCCGCCTCGATAAAAAAGCTTGGCTCCACGCCGGTCACGTGTCCGCCGGCATCGAGCACGCTATCGGCAAGCGCGCCCATCAGCCCCGACTTGGACCCGCCGTATACCAGCGCGTGTCCGTTGGCGCCAATCCAGTTGCCCAGCTCCTGCACCGCGGGCAGAAACGCCGGGTCATTACCGACGCTGGCACCCAGATACACGGTGATATTCATATTCAGTCCCCCTCGTCGTGACGCACGGCGCCCGTTCTAGCGTTGGCGTCGGCGATATTCGCGCACGCGGCGCGACAGGTCAGCGAGCTCGTCACGATCGAGCTCTTCCAAATGCTCAAGATCGTCCATAAAGCGCGCCATGGTGTCCTTTTGGCGCATCTTGATGAGCGTATTGCAGTAATTCACCGCCACGCCCGTGAGCATGGCGATGTAGAAGATGCTGATGACGCTCAGGATGACGGTGATAGCGCGGGCGACCGGCGTTTCGGCCGGGATATCGCCGAAGCCGATCGTCGATACGGTCTCAAAGCTAAACCAGAGGCCATCGCCAAACGTGAGGGTCGTGGGCTCGGACAGCCAGACAGCCGTCGAGCACAGCAGGTAAAAGATAAGAAACAGGCCCGTGATGCGTGCAAAGCCAGCCTGTCGCAACACGTCGGCAAGCGTCCTCAACTTGTTCATCGCGACCCCTTTTCCCAGACGCCCAATCACATTCGCTCGGTATTGTCCCACGCCTCCCCCGCAAACGGAACTAGTCATTGGGGACGTTCTTAAATGACTAGTCAAACAAGAACGTCCCCGATGACTAGTCGTTTAAGAACGTCCCCAATGACTAGTCGCCAGTGCCGGGCGGACCGTTTAGCGGTGGAGTTGCCGAGTGGGCCAGCTGAGCTGGTATCCTAATGCGGTATTGCCTCGACTCGATAGGATTGTATGTGAAACCTTCCGCCGTCCTTCGCTTAGCTCTATATCGCACCCTAGCCGTCGCGCTTGCCGCGCTCGCCATACTGAGCGCCGTCATGCCCACCCCGGCCTTTGCCGCCGACTCTGACCAGCAGGTCAAGACGGTCCGCGTTGGCTGGCTTGTCAACAACGCAGGCTTCCAGGAAGGCACGCCGGGCGAGCGCCTCTCGGGATGGGGCTACGAATACCTCCAGACCCTCTCGTATTACACAAAGGGTTGGCAATACGAATACGTTCCTGGCACTTTCACCGAGCTTTTGGACATGCTCGAGGCGGGCGAAATCGACCTCATGCCCAACATCTCGTATTCGGCAGAGCGCGAGCAGAAGTTACTCTTTTCCTCGAACCCCGAGGGCACCGAGCGCTACTACATCTACGCCAGACCCGATCGCGACGATCTGGCCAAGGGTGACCCCCAAGCGCTTCAAGGCCTTACCATCGGCTGCAATTCTGGCGTTATGCAAACCGTCGTCGGCCAGCAGTGGCTCGCCAACGAGGGCATCACCTGTACTTATAAAGAAATCGACACCGGCAGCGCCCTCTTTGACGCGCTTTCAGACGGCGAGGTCGACGCTATTATCATGAACGACACCATTTCGTCGCCCGACGCGTCGCCCATGTTCTACGTAGGCTCGAGCGACTACTATTTTGCCGTTCCCAAAAGCCGCCCCGATCTGATGAACGACATCAATGCCGCCATGACATCAATCTCCCGCGTCAACCCGCGCTATAACGACGAAGTCAAATCGAGCTACTCGGCCCAAAACAGCGGCTCGTCATTGCTCACCGGCGTCGAGCGCTCCTGGCTCAAAGCAAACGGCAACACCATTACGCTCGGCTATCTGAAAAACCAACTTCCCTACTGCACGCAAAACGACGACGGCGAGATGGAAGGGTCGCTCGCCTCGCTTGCAACGACGCTGCACGACAAGTTTGACATTACGGTTAAAACAGTCGCGTTCTCGAGCAACAAGCAAATGACCAAAGCCCTTTCCAAAGGAACCATCGATGTCGCCCTGCCGCTGTTTCGCGACTACTGGCTTGCCGAGCAGGGAGGAACCATCCAGTCAAACCCGATGGGAACGGTCTCCCTGACCGCCATTCACAGCAGCAACAACCTGGACAGTGACCTTAAGAGTATCGCTTGCACAGAGGGCGCGATCGTCAACCGTTTTGAGCTCGAGAGCCTATTCCCCGACGCAACGGTAACCGAATATCCGAATGCCGACGAGGCGCTCAAAGCCCTCAATAAGGGGACGGCAAGTTGCATCATTGTCCCCAGTACGCGCCTGCAAACCATCCGCGACGCCCACGACATCGAGGACTTCGAAACGCAGGAACTCACCAACACGGCGCAACTATCGTGCTTGATTTCGCGCGGCAAGTCCGAGCTGTTGGGAATCATTAATAAGGGCATCATCAATGCAGGCGAATCGCTCTCTGCAAGCAGCTATTCGCCCGCATCGTACTCGGCGCAAGAATCGGACACGTTCCGGTTTATCTACCGCAACCGCATCGCCGTTGCGACCGTTATCATCTTCATTTTGCTCGCCGGCATCGTCGTCCTTATCTGGTCGCTTCAACGCGCGCAGCAGGAACGCCAGAAAGCCGACGCCGCCAACGCCGCCAAAACCGCTTTCCTCACGCGCATGAGCCACGATATCCGCACACCGCTCAACGGCATCCTGGGCCTTATCGAAATTGAGGAATTGAAAGAAGGCGACATGCAGGTCGCCCGCGAAAGCCGCGCCAAAGCGCGTGTTGCCGCTAACCATCTGTTGTCGCTCATTAATGACATCCTCGAGATGGGCAGGATCGAGGAGTGCAAAGTGACGCTCGAGCACGAATCATTCAACCTCAAAGAGCTGTGCGACGATGCGCTCGTACTGTGCAAGCTCCGTGCATCGGACCGCGGCATAACAATGCTCGACACCAGCGAGCCCTACGCTGTCGACCAATACATGATCGGCAGCCCCACCCATATTCGACAAATCCTCGTCAACCTGCTCGACAACAGCATCAAGTACAACAAAGATGGCGGAACTGTCACTTTTACATCGCAGATTAAACCGATCGATGATAGCAAAGTGCTCTTTCGCTTTAACGTCTCGGACACCGGCATCGGCATGTCGCCCGGGTTTCTTAAGCACATCTACGAACCGTTTGCCCAAGAAGGCAACGATGCCCGCAGTAAATTTCAGGGAACTGGCATGGGCATGCCGATCGTCAAATCGCTCATCGACATGATGGGCGGCACGATTGAGATTTCGAGCGAGGTTGGCGTGGGAAGTACGTTCAACGTCCAGATTCCGCTCGACATCGATAAGAACCCTCAGGCAAGAGAAGGTGCGGACGAGCAGGCGATCAGCTGCTCGCTTGCCGGCATGAACGTTCTTTTGGCCGAAGACAACGAGCTCAATGCCGAAATTGCCCAGGCCCTGCTCGAAAGCGAAGGCATCGTCGTAACTCGCGCCGCCGACGGCAACGAAGCGGTCGATCTATACACTAGTCGCCCCGCCGGCAGCTTCGATGCGATCCTGATGGATATCATGATGCCGGGCATGGATGGCTACGAGGCGACTCGTGCGATTCGCCTGAGCGAGAAGGCCGATGCGGACGACATCCCCATCATCGCGCTCACCGCCAACGCCTTTGTCGAGGACGCCAAGGCGGCACGCGATGCCGGCATGAACGCCCATCTGCCCAAACCGCTCGACTTTAACAAGCTCAAAAACATCCTCGCCCGCATCAAGAAAAACGGATCCGTTTCGCTATAGTTTTTGCAGCAACCACGCACGACCAGAAAGGAAGCCAACGATGTTTAGGCCCCTGCGTCGAAAGAAACGCGCCATCACTGACGAGGAAGCACGTGAACTGCTGACCACCTGCAAGCGCGGCGTCTTTGCCGTCAACGGCGACGATGGCTACCCTTATGCCATTCCCGTCAACTACTTCTTTGACACCGAGCACGACAAGATTTATTTCCATGGCGCCAAGGCTGGCCACAAGGTCGATTCACTCAAGCGTGACGACAAAGTCTGCTTTACCGTGTACGGCAACGAGTGGTACAAGGACGATGACTGGGCTCCCTACGTTATGAGCACCGTGGTCTTTGGCCGTTGCCGCCTGGTAGATGAGACGCCTGTGTTTATCGAGGACAAAGTCCGCCAGCTCGCGCTTAAGTACTACCCTTCTGCCGAAGAAGTCGAGGAGGAAATCGCCAAAGATATCAAGGGCGTCCAACTCTACGAGATTTCGATTGAGCATCTTTGCGGTAAACAGATTCAAGAAAAGTAAGCTCAGAAACAGGTCTTGCAGATAGCAATATGGCCCGGTTCCAACCAACATTGGAACCGGGCCATATGCTTATGAAGCGTCGGCGGCTATGTGCGCAAGCGCCTCAATGAGTTCCTGCGAGCTCACGGGCTTACTCAGGTGCGCATTCATGCCCGCCTCGCGCGAAAGCCTACGGTCGTCGGCAAAGGCGTTGGCGCTCACGGCGATAATCGGCGTGGTCGCGGCATCCTCGCGATCGAGTGCTCGAATCCGACGCGTGGCCTCAAGGCCATCGATGCCAGGCATCATGATGTCCATCAGCACCACGTCGTACTCGTGCGGCGCACTCGCGGCAAACGTCTCGACGGCAGACTCGCCATCCTTAACATGCGTCGCGATGGCACCGGCACGGTCGAGCGTAAACTGTGCAATCTCGGCATTCAGGTCGTTATCCTCTACGAGCAAAACACGCAGGCCCTGGAGCGCGTCGCTGTCGCCCGCACCCACGCGAGCTGCCTGGGGAATCTCGGAGCGCTCGCACTTCTCAAACGGCAGGCAAATGGTAAACGTCGTCCCCTGCCCCAAGGCGCTCGTAAAGCTCATGGTTCCGCCCATAAGCTCGACCAACTGTTTGGCAATAGACGCGCCCAGGCCAGTTCCCGATGAAGCGCCTTCCACCTGTTGTTCCTCGCGGCTGAACGGCTCGTAGAGGTGCTGTTGAAACTCCTCGCTCATGCCAATGCCGTTATCGGCGATCGTGTATTCATAGACGGGGACACCGTCCACCGGCTCCACCTCGCGGCATGTCAGGCGAACATAGCCGCCCTGGCGGTTGTACTTGACGGCATTACCGGCAATATTGAGCAACAGGCGCTTGAGGTGCGTCACGCTCACCCGGGCATAGGGATGATCAAGAGTCCGTTGGTCGCAGATAATTGTCACCAGGCGCTCCTCGGCCTGGCGCTCCAGGATATCGCACACCTCACGGTTGAGGGCCACCATATCTGTAGGCACGAGATTCAGGTCGACCTGCCCGCTCTCCAAGCGGCTCATATCGAGTGCCTCGTTCGCAAGGTCGAGCAACAGTCCCGACGCCGTCCAGATCTTTGAGCGGCACTCAGTCTGCTTTTGCAAGTCGTCCGCGTTGGCATTGCCCACCTCGACCATACCGCGAATGCCGTTGATGGGCGTGCGCAGGTCGTGACTCATGCGACGCAGGAACTCCGTCTTTGCAGAGTTGGCAGACGAAGCTTCGCGCGCCGCTTTTGCCAGTTTGTCGCCATAGTCGCGCTCCTGCAGCAACAGGTCGGCAAAGCGTTGGCTCTCGGCGCGGCGGCGCACCAACACAACAGTGGCTATAACACCGCCGTAGAGTGCCAACACACTGGCAACAACAGCGGCAACAACCTCAAAGTAACGCTGCGCGGGAGCATAGGTGTACACGTAAAAATCGCGCGCTTTACCAAATGTGCCCAGATACCACTCACCGCTGTCGTTAACCAATCTGACCTTACCAGCCAGGCAACGCTCCTTAATGCCGTTGACAACGATGGCATCCGTCGCAGGCAAATCGAACACGCCTGACACGGCGGGCTCAACAGCGTTGGTCGCAACGACCTTACCGTCGTTTTCGATCACGATATTGCCGCTATCGATGGTCTCATAACCATCGAGCAAGCTCTGCAACTTGAGCGTATTGCTCGCGACCGCCTTGGCGCTCTGGTGCCTCACCGCGACAACGATGCCCTCACCGTCCCGCCGGGCCACGCAGCCAATGTCTGCGACCGAATCGTCCGCAAGCGTAATGCGAGCGGTATAGGACTTAAGCGGATGGGCTGCCACCTCCAGCACAGGCGCCTCTTTGAGATTCGCGGCGAGCGACTCGTAGCCCACGTCATCCTTCGAGGACTCGGACACCAAGTTGCCCGATGCATCCGTTACGATCAGCGCTGTCACATTAAACTGGTCAGCATATTGCTCCAACGTAGCGTTATCCACCGAGCCGTCGCGCTCCATATCGCGCGCCGCCTCTCCGGCGATCTCCATAACGCGAATCAGGTTTTTGGTCGCATAGGCGCTGTTGAACGCATCGTAGGAAAGGCTCTGTGTCGCCACGTAATCGACAACGTCGGCAAAGCGCTGCTCGGCCTGAGCTGTCGTGTAGGCGTAGCTCGTCACGCCGGCAACAATCGAGAGCGCTATCCCCAACAGGACGACGATGAGCCATTCCCGTGCCGAACGATCGCCCCGCTCCTGAGCGGTGTGGTCGGACGCATCAATCATGACAGGCCCTCCACATTCAAAAAGGGCGAAGGGTCATCAAAATACTTTGACACCAGGCGCTCCATGGTGCCATCGGCAAGCATTTCTTGGTAGGCATGGGTGAGCTTAACGTCGATGCCGCGTGTGTCGTTGATATCGAAAGCGGTGCCCAAACCAACCTCTAGCAGCGGCTCAGACAAAATGCGATACGTCACGCCATAGTCTTTTTCGTAGGTGAGCAGCGAGGACTCATGCGCGGCGATGGCGTCGACTAGGCCCTCGACAAGCGCCGGGTTCAGGTACGAGCGGTCCGAAAAGCTGTAGAGCTCCTTAATCTGCGGAACGTTTTCATTGGTGTGATTGAGCAGAATCGATTCGGGCTTGGTGGTGGACTGGACCGCCACGACCCTACCCTCAAGATCGGCAAGCGTGTAGATATCGCTTTCGGGATCGACAGCAACCACCTGTCGGCTCGCAAGGTACGGCCCCGCCCAGCGATACTCGCCTTCGCGGCCCGTCATACTAAAGCTGCCCATGACGCAATCGAGCTCGCCGCTCGCCAGCAGCTCTTTCTTCTTTTCCCAGTCGATCAGCTGGTACTTTGGCTTGTAGCCAATGCGGCCCAAAGCCTCGGTCAAAATATCGACATCCAGGCCAACAATATCGCCGTACTCGTTGCTATACACAAACGGTGGATAGAGGTCGCTGCCAACGTTGAGCGTCTTAAGGTTGTCGTCTTTGACCTGCGAGGCGGCTGCGCCTTCTGATGCAGACGCCGCGGCCCCATCATTCAACCCGGAACAGCCAGCTATCGCCACGACAAAGGCGCCCACCACTGCAAGCGCAACAAACAACGATATGGCGGCCGAGCGACGAGGTCTTTTCATCGAGCTCCAGACGATCCTGTTTACAGACTCAAGAGCTGAATAATAGCAGACAAAACCGCGCTTGCGCTCAATGGTTACAGATGCTTTACCATACGGGGCCTTCCAGCCAATCTGGCAGACAGCCCCGCATGCAGCACTCACTTACCGTGCATTAAAAACGTAGCGGTCCAAGCGGTCGCACGCCTCCCTTACACGCGAAAGCGGCAGCGCCAGATTCACGCGAATGTGGCAAGGTCCATGGAATGGACGGCCGTCCTGATAGCCCACGCCCACACGCGCCCCCTCGTCGAGCAGCCACTGAATATCGCAGCCATGCTCGCGGCACCACTCGGTGCAGTCCAGAAACACCATGTACGTGCCCTGCGGACGCGAATAGGACACGCCCTCAAAATGCCCGTCCACGTAATCGCAGAAGTACTCGATATTGCCGGCAAGCACCTGGTTGAGCTCGTCCACCCACTCGTAGCCCTGCGGCTGGTAGGCACCGATAAGCGCATGCATGGAGAGGACATTCATCTCGTTGTAGTGGGTCTTGTTGGACACGGCGCAGATGCGGTCACGCAGCGTCTCGTTGTAGACAATGTGGTAGCTGCCGACAAGGCCCGCCAGGTTAAACGTCTTGCTCGGCGCATAGAGGGCAACCGTGCGCATGCGGGCATCCTCGCTCACCGACTGCGTCGGGATGTGCTTGTGCCCCGGCAGGATGATATCGGACCAAATCTCGTCCGATATCACCACGCAATCGTGCTGGCGATAGATGTCCATGGCGCGCTCGATTTCGTCGCGCTCCCATACGCGGCCGCAGGGATTGTGCGGCGAGCAGAACACCGCGGCATGGATGTGGTTTTGGGCGAGTTTGCACTCCATGTCCTCAAAGTCCATGCGCCACACGCCCTGATCGTCGAGCTTAAGCGGGCTATGGACAATACGATAGCCCGCGGCCTCAATGGACTTGGTAAAGCCGATGTAGGTGGGGCTGTGGACCAGCACCGCATCGCCCGGCTGGACATACGCGCGCAGCGTCGACACGACACCGCCCAGCACGCCGTTTTCGTAACCGATATGTTCAGGGCGCAGGCCCTCGACGCCATTGCGGCGGCTCTGCCATTCGATGATGCGGTCGAAATACTCGGAGCGCGGATTGAAATAGCCAAACATGGGGTGCTGGGCGCGCTGAATGATGTGTTCCTGGACCGTGGGCACCGTGGCAAAGTTCATGTCGGCCACCCACATGGGAATGCGGTCGAAGCCCTCGTCGGGTGCGTTCGGGGCCATACCGGGGATCTCACCCCAAGAGTCAACGGCGATGGCGTCCATGCCGTGGCGGTCGATGATTGAAGTGAAGTCGTATTTCATGCTGGACTCCCGTGCAAAGTTGATTGTTTTGGTAGGCGTTATTGTCCACCAGCGTGGGCGGTTTTGGCGCGGGGTTTGGCGCTTAATTTGACGGGTGCGGACGAATGGCTGGTTAGTCTTGCGCGTCGTTGACGGCAACTACGGTTAGCTGGGTTTCATCGACCGTAAACGATATGTCGAGCCCGGCGTAAGCCAGATGATAGACGCGGTGTGGCTCGTGCTTGCTGCCCGCGCGGCGCGGGTCTTGGCGAAGGACCTCGACCAAGCCGAGGAGCTTTGCGGGCGGGACCATATCCTGCAGTGCTTGCGGAAACTCAACATCGAGCTCTTGCCACGGAGCATCCTCGATCCAGCCTCCGGTCGCATCCGGGTGGCAGTCCGCAAACGGAATGTAGGGCTTGATGTCGTAGATGGGCGTGCCGTCACGCAGGTCGGCCCCCAGCACATGGATGATGGGGCCATCGTCGGTGAGCTCGACACGATCAAGCTTGACGCAGGTGAGCCCGATGGGATTAGGGCGAAACGGACTGCGCGTGGCAAACACTCCCACACGTTCGGCTCCGCCCAGACGCGGCGGGCGCACGGTTTTCGACCATTTTGCGTTGGTGCCGGACCTGTCCTGCGTTTTAGCGTCGACGGCAATATCCTTAGCCGTGCCGCCGGGCGTTCCGTTTTCGAAGCGCCACAGTAGCCACAGGTGAGAGAAGGAATCCAGGCCCTCAACCGCTGCATTGGAGGCAAATTCCGGCTCAAAAACGATGCGTCCCTGCAGATGAGGCGCCAAAAAGCTGTTGCGCGGAATGCCGAACTTCTGCGGCAGGTCGGTATGTATGTGTGCAATAGGTTCCATGCCGGTCATTGTACGGCATGGAGGCGTGGGGCGTTGCGCGCAATTCTTCGCCGCGGTCCCCCGTCGTGCAACCAACGGTTGCTTGGAAGGGCGCCTGCCGCCGCGTATGCTTAAGCCATCAACCAGCAGAAAGGAGCCGCTATGGCCTTTGCAGAAAAGCTCATTGCTGTCCGTCGCGCCCATCACCTTACCCAAGAGCAGCTTGCCGCTAAGCTCTTCGTCACACGCCAGGCCATCAGCCGGTGGGAGCGCGGCGAGGTCACACCGGGCATCGACATGATGAAGCTCATCGCCGCCGTAACCGGAGAACCGCTGTCCCACCTGCTCGAAATGCCTGAGCACTATTGCCAGAGCTGCGGCATGATACTCACGCCCGACGACTGCGGCACCGATGCCGCGGGCACCGCGACCGATCATTACTGCAAGTGGTGCTACGACCACGGCAAGTACACCTATGACACCACCATGGAGGCAATGATTGAGGATTGTGCCCCGCGCCTGGCACAAAACACCGGCATGTCGCTCGACGAAGCCGTCTCGCTCATGGGCGCCGTCCTGCCGCAACTGGAGCGCTGGCGCACCATGCAGGAAAACGAGGCGCGCTACGGTGCCGAGGCGCGGGCGCGCTACGGCGATGAGGCTATCGATGCAGCAAACGAAGCGTTGCTGGACATGGACCCCGAGACATGGAACGACATGAAGGAACTTGAACGCGCTATTCTGGGCCAGCTCTCAATTGCCATGGGCATTGGCGACCCAGAGAGCAACGAGGCTCGTAAGCTTGTCGCGATGCATCGTCGCTGGATTGCTCTCAACTGGGGATGCGAGCCCCAAGACGAGGCGTACCTGGGCCTCGCCCACGGTTATCTTGCCGACCAGCGCTTTGTTGACTACTACGACAAGCCCTGCGCCACCGGAGCCACGGCGTTTCTGGTCCAGGCCATCGAGTCTTCGTTGACGCGCGCATAGACCGCGGCGGCTTTGGGTATTTCAATCAAAACCTCAACCGATTGGAGACCTATGGCTACTAATCACGAGCTCGCGCTGTACGTTATGACCGGCTGCCCGTATTGCTTAAAGGTCAAGCACTTTTTGGCCGATAACGGCGTGACCATTCCCGAGCGCAATATCTCGACCGATTCCGATGCCGAACAGACACTCATCGCCGTCGGCGGAAAACGCCAGGTTCCCTGCCTGTTCATCGACGGCAAACCACTCTACGAATCGAGCGACATCATCGCGTGGGTGCAGGAAAACCTGCTCTAGTACGCACGCTCTGTCCGTCCAGGGCCCCAACCCATACGACCCAAACATGTACACCAGCATCCAAAGTCGACATTTTTCGACATCTTTGGATGCTGGCGTACAGCTTTTTGGTAGTCATGGACGCTCTTGGCCGGCTAATTGTTTGAGGAGACCTTTGGATTATGGCTGTTTGACGCCTCTGGAAAGGTTTCCGAGAGGGCTGTGGTCAAAAAAGGGCAAATATGAGTACTGCTACCTGTTTAGTAGCAGCGATTTTGATCACTTCAGGAACTATTCAACGTTCCACTCGTCCGCAGACGACGTTATTTCTCCTCATATGTTCAATAAAAGTAGCTCTTAATGGGAACAAATCTCATCAGGAGTTACAATTTATAGCAAATAAATGCAACCATAATGGCAACAGTACTCATATTTGCCCTTTTTTGACCACGACCCTCCAGAATAGTCGCTGAGAGCGACACTAAATGACAAAATCCGACACTTGAACGTTCTTATATGAGTAGCCATTGAAGGACACCTAACGACTACTCCCATTCGCGACACACTGTGTCGCGAATTAAGCTGGCCCCATTACCGAAGACCAGTGAGAGCTCCTGCCCAGAATCTCAATAGCTTAATAAAGGGCTCCCCTCCGGAAGTTCAATGAGCATCCAAATTCCAAGCTGAAAAGCAAAGGAGTATCGAAGCCGTCAATGCTCATTTCCTATCGAACAGGCAGGTCAAAACAAGCTAATTAGCCCGATGAACTGCTTGTATTTTTGTCTACAAAATTGTATACAAAAAGAGAATCCGAGAACCGGCGCTCGACATTATGTCGATCGATAGGAGGCGCCATGGATGCTAAGCAGCTCGAAAAGATGATGGGGTTTGCTCCCGGAGAGTTGAAGAAAGCCGCGGAAGCCTACGAAAAAGATGAGTGGCCGAAAGGTCACACCATCAAGTTGGGAAGGCCACCAATCTCCGATGAGCCGAGCGTCGTTATATCAGCACGTGTGGGCGAATCGATTCTTGAGGCGTTTGACGAAAAAGCCAAACGCCATGGGCAAACACGCACGGAGCGGCTCAGAGAGCTCATTACACTTGATGCACTGATTGCCTAGGCCCGCTCCCCCGTCGGACCCAAACATGTACACCAGCATCCAAAGTCGACATTTTTCGACATCTTTGGATGCTGGTGTACATGTTTTTGCTACATAGTCGTTGGGGACGTCCTTAAATGACCAGTCGTTAAAGAACGCCCCCGATGACTAGTTAGCCGTGGAAGCGAGCTGTGGGTGCAAGCGGCTGTTCACGAAAGACGCGCTCGACGGCAGCGCGGTATTCGTCGACCTTTTTGGTCTTACGTACGAGCTTGTGAACGGTAGCGGGATCGGCGAAGGCGCACTTGGCGTAGAACCACCACTCCTTCATGCGGAAGACCGCATTGCCGCCAATCTCTTCTGCATATGCCGCAAACAGCGTGTCGTGGAAGCGCTGCAGCTCAGCAGCCGTTGCAGCAGGGCCGCCCTTGACCATGCGAGCCAGAGCGGGGTTCGCGAGCAGGCCACGCCCCAACATCACATGGCGCGTGCCGGGATAGGCCTCCACCAGCGCGTCCATATCCTCAAGATCAAAAATGTCACCGTTATAGGCCACGGGGAACGGCGCACGCTCCAGCGTCTCGCCATAAAACTCTTTGCGCGGCAAGCCCGTATAGCGGTCCTTCTGTACGCGCGGATGCACGATCAGCTCTGCCAACGGCATGCGGCAATACAGATCGAGCACGCGCTCGTATTCGTCGTCATTCTCCAGCCCCAGCCTGGTCTTTACCGACACCGGCAACGGCGACCGCTCGCACACATCGCTTAAGAACGCCTCGAGCTCGTCGAGATTGCGCAAGAAACCCGAGCCCTTGCCCTTGGCGACAACCGTTCCCGAAGGGCAACCCAAGTTGAGATTGACCTCGCGGTAGCCCATGTCGGCGAGCACCTGTGCCGCCCACACAAACTCGTCCGCGTTCTTGGACATCAGCTGAGGCACCACGTTGAGCCCCTGGTTATTGGCAGGATCGATCTCCTTAAACGCCTTGCCGCCAAAGCGGTTTCCCACCCGCGGCGGCGGCAAAAACGGCGTGTAATAGCAATCGAGCGCACCGAAGCACTCCGCATGCACGCGACGGAACACATGCCCGGTAATCCCCTCCATAGGGGCCAGCGAAAGGATCATCTACTCTTCTCTCATATCAACACAACAAAGGGGCCGTCCCTTTGTCACATGCATTATGCCTTGCGCTTCAGGCGATTCACAAGGAAGAGGTAGCTACTGAACGATGACCACCCTCCAGCCGCACCCCATACAACGAGGTTTAATACTTTTCCCGAGAAGTGAACGAGTGAAAACGGGCCCCCGAAGCATCGGCACTTTCGAGATGCAATTTCCTGCGGTTTTGCCAGCCAAATCCTGCGGGTTTGACGTCTAAAAATGTCGATGCTTCGGAGGTCCAAGTATGGCCGTTCACTTCTCGGAAAAGTATTAGACCTCGATTTACATGCCACTCAATGTGACAAAGTGGCTGCTCCTTTGTCACATTCGATGAAAAAGGGCACCGATGTTAGTCGATGCCCCAAAGCGGCTGCAGGTTAAGCCCTACAGCGTATGTCTAAGACGAATCGAACTATTCGTCCCAGGAGAGGTTCTTACCAGTCTTTTTTGCCAGCAGCAAGAACAGGCCGATAATAACGTTGCATGCGATGCAGAAGATGAAGACGCCCTGGAAGGAGCCGACAAGCTCATAGACCTTCATCATAACGGGCATGCCAAAGGCGCCGACGATATAGCCCACGGAGCAGATCAGCGCGAAGATGCGACCGAAATCGCGGGAGCCAAAGACATCCATAACCAAAACGGTCAGGGCAGTGCCAGCGATGACGTACATTACGTCGTTCACGCCTGCTGCGAGGATGCTGAGCGTCGAGTTGCCGCTGCTCATCATGAGCATGACAAAGGAGAGGATGGAGACAGCGAGCCAGCCCAGAATGGCCTTCGTGCTGCCGAACCTATCGCAAGTGGTGCCGACGATCGGATTGAGGAACAGATCGAAGAGCGATGCAGCGGATACCATGAAGCCGCCCACCATGGGGCTAAAACCAACCTCGGAAGCATACGTCGGGAAGAGCTGGTTCATGCAGCAAGTGAGCTGAACGAGACAGAGGAAGCCGATGCAGAAGAAGAAGGCAGGCGACTTAATGGCGCGCGCATAGCTAACGCCACGCGTGCTATCCTCGGTCGTCTCCTCGGTCTCGGTGACCGTCTCGCCCTCGACGTAGCCATAGGGCAGCATGCCCTTGTCCTGAGGCTTATAGCGAATAATCAGGACGGAAGCGGGGAGAATGAGCACGGCGGAGACGCCAGCGAGCACCAGATAGCCAGTCCTCCAGCCAGCGGCCTCGATGACAGAGGTGATGACGGGGCTCATGATGAGCATGTAAATCGAGTTCACTGCCCAAGCGAGACCGATTGCCAGGCCACCAGATTTTTTGAACCACTGGTCAATAACGTCGGACATGGCGACGCCGGTGGTGAAGGCGAAGCAAACGCCAATCAGGGCGCCAGCGGCGATGAACATCCAGACTTCGGTGTAGAAGGCCATGCCTGCGCCGGCAGCAAGCAAAATAAGCTCGACAACGGGGAGCCAAACCTTGCCAACGACCTTGGGAATGAGTTTTCCGACAAACGGAAGAGCTGCCGCAAGACCAATGAGCGTTGCGGTGAAGTAATACGAGAAGATGGAATAGTCAAACCCGAACTCCTCGCACACGGGTGCGACGAAGGAGCCCGCGATGACGCTATAGGATCCGGTCGTGCCGGCAGACATAAGGCCGAGCGCGATTACGAGAACCCATGCGTAAACCTTGCTGCTCTTTAACTTTGCATTTTCCATTGATACAGCTCCTAGAGACCCAGAAGGGCACACATAACGGCCTTGATGGTGTGCTGACGGTTCTCTGCCTCACGGAAGATGACCGAAGCGTTGGCCTCAAAGCACTCGTCGGCAATCTCGAAACCCTCGGTGATGATCTCGCGATG
Source organism: uncultured Collinsella sp. (assembly GCA_900546825.1). Lineage (GTDB taxonomy): Bacteria > Actinomycetota > Coriobacteriia > Coriobacteriales > Coriobacteriaceae > Collinsella. The sequence continues at coordinate 53,646 of UREE01000002.1, forward strand.
GAGGTCGTTCTTGCACTGGTCGAGGAGCATCTTGCCAACACGGTGATCTGCGTTGTGGACAGAAGGAAGCTCATGCATGCAGAAGATGTCGGGATTGTTGGTGCGCTTGCACAGCTCGCTGGTGACGCGATAGGGGTACAGAGACTCGGCATCGCCCAGCCAGGAGTTATAGTCGTCGGGATCCAGAACCTCTTCGCCGCACTCGGGGTTGATGTAGCGCCACTCCTCGGTAACGATAACGTCAACGCCATCCAAGGCATCGAGGTCAGAGGTGATGGTAAAGGTCCTATTGGGAGCGTACTTGGCGTAGCAGGCCTCCACCTCTTCGACCATTTCCTTGCACATCTGATGACGGAGGTCGTCGGGACCGATGGCGAGGAAGTCCATGTCGAGCATAGCGCACAGACGGCCATACCACACCGGGGCGCCGGCGCAGTTGCCAACGAAAGCCATCTTCTTGCCGCGGCTCGTACGCAGACCGCCCCATTGCTCTTCCATCGTAAGAGCGTCAGCGAGCATCTGAGTCGGGTGATCGCCGAGAGTAAGGGCATTGATGACCGGGATGTCAACCAGGTCGGCGACGTCATAGAGGAACTGCTCGTCCTTCTGTGCGCGGTAGACGATGAGATCATACATGCCGTTAAAGACGCGCATGGCATCCTTGACGGTCTCGCAGTCACCCATGTGGGAGTTGGTCAGATAAGTGAAGCCCATGCCCAAATCGTTGCAGGAGGTCTCGAATGCGCAACGAGTACGGGTCGAGCCCCACTCAAAGTTGGCGAGGACGTTTTTGCCGGGGAAGTAGCGCTGGTCGACACCAGACTTCTTCTGAGCCTTAAGGTTCCAGGCAAGATCGATGAGATAGCGGAAATCCTCGGAGGAGAGATCATGGATGTTGATGTAGTCGCGACCGCGAAGGCTGTTGTTCATGCCTATTTCCTTTCAATTGGTCGATAAATAAATGTCGAATGCGTCCCCGAGTGAAACACGGATATCCCTCGGGGACAGTAAATGTGGCACTTGGATCAGGCAGCGCAAGTTCGAGAACTTGCTAGCAGCTGGCGGCCACGTCCTTGGTCCAGCAGTGCACGCCGCCGCCGGACAGGTTAAGCGCAAGAGAGTCGATCATGATGACCTTGCGATCGGGGAAGCAGCTCTCAAGAACCGCCTTGGCCTGCTCGTCCTTCTCCTTCACGACTTGGCTCATGCCTTCGTGGTAATAACGCTGGCCAAGAACGACGCCGTTGCAGATGAGGAAGTTGCAGTAGCTCGCTGCGGCATAGAAGTGAACGGGGCCCTCGGGCCAAGGGGTGCCATCCATGAACTTGCCGCCCATTTCGTCGATGAAGCCCTTATACAGCTCGTAGTCCTCATCGCCGGGGGCGATGACAACCTCGATCGGCTCAGCAGTCGGCATGCGGACGATCTCGAAGGGCTTGCCCTCCCAGTCCGTCTCGTTGCTCAGGATCTCGTAGGCCGCCTCAATGCGGCGACGAGACTCTGCGCCAGCCTTGCTCGAGGCTGCCTCTTCATCGGACACCTCGGCAAGAAGAATCTTGTTCGGAGTGATAAAGCGACACATCTCATCAATGTGAGCTGCAAAGCTCATGCCAAAGACGGGAGTTCCGTCTTCCTTCTCGTCGAGGATGCCCAGTCGATAGTCGTCGTCCTCGAGCATAGGCTGCGGAAGCCAGATAACCTTGTTGAGGTTGTAGATGCGCTTATACTCGGCCTCTACTTCCTCTTTCGTGAACTCAGGATTACGCTTGCGGCATTCCGTGTCCTCGATAGCGATCAGAGTGCCGTGACCGTCAAACTCGCGGTCGCCGCCCTCCGAAACCATTTCGGAATTGACGATATCGAAGCAACCGAGCGCAACCGCCATGTGAACGGCTGCCTTACGTGCGGACTGACACTCCGGGGAGTTCTTGTCCCACACGCCGTAATAGGTCCAAGCGGGGTTGACCATATAAGAATGGCCTTTGTCGTCGACCATGATGCTGGGGCCGTTGTCGCGGACATAGAAGTTGGAGTCTTCGAACTGCGTGATCTCGATACGATCGAGATCAACCCCCTCCTCCTTCAGGCGTGAGCAAGCCTCCTCATAGGAGCCGGGGGTGCCGCAATTGAGGTTGACCGTAACGTCGCCATACTCGAGCAGAGCCTTGATCACGTCAACGCAGGGCTGGCGGTTATCGTAGCCCTCTGCACGGATGTAATCGGGAAGCCATGTCACATAGACGTTGGAGCGCTTCTCGAACTCGCCCGGCATACGATAGTTCTCGTACATGGTTGGTCCTTCCGTCGGGTTTCCCGCGATGCTGTCCGGCCGCGACAATAGCGGGGTGTCACCTGCTATAGTACTACTATACCTACCGTTCGGTAGGTAGTTTTGAATAATTGCCGCTCGCCTACTGATACATACCGTTCACCGTATATAGTGGTCATGTTTGGACACGAATTGATGTTCCGTTGCCATCCTTAATAATGTTGGTAGTACGGAAGTGATTTGCAATGGAGAAATGTAGCGTGGGCACGAAGAAAAAAATATTGGACGCAATGTACGATCTTGTAGCGGAAGTCGGTTATGACAAGGCGTCCATCGGAAAGATTTGCGATTGTGTTGGGATATCCAAGCCATCGGTGTACTACTACTTTCCCTCTAAAGAGGAGATTTTTACTACGCTCTTGGACAGCATGTTTCCGACCATCGACTATCAGCGCGATTACTCGCTAATAGTCGATAGGGACGGATTCAAGGCGGCGCTTATCGAGCTCGGCAATTCGGTTATAGGCGGCTATCGAAGCGATGAAAAACGCCGGCGCGTGCTGGCCGAGGTTAGCGTTCAAGCGAATCGAATTCCTGCAGTTCAGGAACGTCAGACGATGGCGACAAACCGAACCATGGGCGCGCTTAAAGACATCCTTCTCCATGGCGTAGAGATCGGCGCGTTTTCCGATAGTGCCGATGTGATGCTTTACGTACAAATTCTATATACCGTTCTGGAGGGAACGAGCAATACGGTCGCTCAAGGTGAAGATATTGATGAAAAAGCGGTTTGGGCGGGAATAGTCGAGCTTATGTTCAAATAGGCCAGCCAGGCTGAAGCGTACGTTGGCACCCATGGTGTCTGTGGGCAACCTTTAAAACGAAAACAGGGGTCGACTCCAGTCTGGCTTGGAGTCGACCCCTGTTGCGTGGCAATCTATGCCGATGCAATCGGCGCTTATTACTTTTCAGCAGCCTTACTGAGAAAGCCGGAAACGATAGCAAACGCAGCAATCATAAGGTTGCAGGCAATGCAGAAGATAAATACTCCCTGGAATGACCCTGCCATGCCGTAAACCTTCATCATAACCGGCATTCCAAAAGCGCCGACGACATAGCCCGCCGAGCAAACGATCGAATAGATTCTTCCAAAATCGCGTGACCCAAAAAGCGAGAGGAGGAGCATCGGCATTGCGGTCCCAACGATAGCGAACATGACATCGTTTACGCCGGCCGCGATGATGGAAACGGTCTCGTTACTTCCACCAATGATGAGAAGCAGGAAGGAAAGAATGCTGACGCCTGTCCATGCGACCGTTGCTTTAATAGCGCCAAGCTTGTCGCATGTTTTGCCTACGAAGGGATTTAGGAAGATATCGGAGAGTGAAGCTGCCGAGACCATTAAGCTTCCTACGATGGGATTGAAACCGACCTCGCTTGCATAGGTCGGGAACAGCTGGTTCATGCAGCAGGTGAGCTGCGCCACGCAAAGCAGGAGGACACAGAGAATAAAAGACGGCGTTTTCGCGGCATCGCGGAGTGCCATGCCCGAAAGGACATTCTCCTGCTCATCGGCGCTGCCGCTCTCATGGGTTTCGGAGATTGTCTCTCCGTACGGAAGCATGTTGCGGTCAGAGGGTTTAAGACGAATGATAAATGCACTCGCAGGCAAAATCATGGCTGCAGAAACGGCAGCTAGTACGATGTATCCCGTACGCCAGCCTTGCTGCTCGATAACCAGCGTAATGACAGGACTCAACAACAGCGTGCAGAGAGAATTAACGCCCCAGGCAAGGCCGATGGCGAGACCGGACGACTTGCTGAACCATTGGTCAATGACATCGGACATGCAGACGCCCGTTGTGAACGAAAAGCAGACGCCGATCACTGCGGCGGAGACGATGAACATCCAGACCTCGGTGTAGAACGCCATTGCAGCGCCAACAGCAATAAGGATGAGTTCAATGCAAATATGCCATGGCTTGCCGATTACTTTTGGAATGAAGCGACTCAAAAGTGGAAGCCCCAGCGCAAGGCCAAGAAGAACCGCGGTGAAATAGAAAGAGAAAGAAGTGTAGTCAAAGCCTAGGTCTTCACATACTGGAGCAACGAATGAACCAGCAATGATGCTATATGTGCCAGTTGTTCCGGCGGACATTAAACCGAGCGCAATAACGACGATCCAAGCAAATGCGCCACTCTCACGGGGGCGATTTTTTATGGCTGGTGTGGCGAGAGTCATGGCTACTCCATTTCTATCGGCAATACATCATATATGCCTACCGATAGGTATATAAACCACAGGGCGCTTCGTCAAGCATTAAGCGGGGAGAGGGGCTCTTAGCGTGCTGAACGGTAAGAGTCCCCAATGTGACAAAGGGACTGTCCCTTTGTCACATTATTCGGAGCGTAGGGCTTCTACGGGGTCTTTCTTGGATGCGCTGCGGGCCGGCAGCAGGCCGGCAACGACCGTCAGCAGCACTGAAATTGCGATGAGCACCAGCGCATCCTGCACGGGCAGGCTCATCAGATTGGGCACCTGTTTGGCCGCAAGCGCCCAGGTATTAACCGGAAAGCTCACGAGCACCACGACGACAATGGCAAAGACGCCGGCGATGAGGCCCTCGATAAAGGTCTCGGCATTGAATACGTTGGCCACGTTGCGCTTCGACGCGCCGATCGCGCGCAGGATGCCAATCTCCTTTTTGCGCTCCAGCACGCTGATGTAGGTGATGATGCCGATCATAATGGAGCTCACCACTAGGCTGATGCTCACGAATGCGATGAGCACCAAGCTGATGGTATTCACAATGTCGGTCACCGAGCCCATAATGATTCCCATATAGTCGGTGTACGAAATCGCCTGCTCATCGTGGCCAGCAGCTTTGACCTGCTTGTTATACGCATCGATATGGTCGAGCACGCGCTCCTTCGCCTCAAAGTCGCGCGGGAAAATCTTGACCGAGATGGGGTCTGCCTCGTCCGCATAACCCAGTGTGGTCAGGTTGTTGTCATAGGTAAGCTGCGATGCCTTGGCATAACTCATCATAAGCGAACTCAGGTCCTCGGCGTCCATGTTGAAGTGGATGGCGCGGGCAAAGGCGCTCGCATCCACACGCATAGCGCTCGCCAGGTTGGCAAAACTCGATGACATCTGCGTCGCCATCTGGCCCATGAGCCCTGCCGCGCCTGCCTTGAGCTGAGTTGACACCGTCGTCGCAATCTGGTCGCTGATCGACTTCATCATCTGATCCAGAGCCTGCTGCAGATACGGAGCCAGCTGCTTTTGTACATAGTCGGTCATCGCCTGCTGCAGGCGCTCGGCCAGGGCATCGCCGCCGAGTGCCTTGAGCTGAGCCAGGATTTGCAGGGCTGCCGTATCACTCTCAAGATACGTCGAGAACGCGGCGGCAAGCTTTGACGCGTCCTTAAGATCTTCGGGCGTCAGCGCCTTAAACTGTTCCGACTGCATAAAGCCCGTGAACAGTTGGTTGGCGAGCGCCCCCACTTGCTGCATCTGCTCGGGTGTAAGCTCCAACCCATCGAAGACACCCGAGAAATCGGGGGCTGGCGCCTTAGACATGATGTCGCTGAAGTCGATATCCTTCCCTACGCCCGAAAGGTCAATGTCCAGCTCGGACAAGTCAAGACACGACGGGTCCATACCGCCGGCAACACCCGAGAGCACGGAGGTATCGAACGAGAACGCGCTCTTGAGCGCCGCCTCGTCCACACTGAACATGCTGCCCAGATCCACGCCTTGTTTGGCCTCGCCTTGCAGTTCGTCGAAGGTTTTGCCCGTAAAGACATCCGTCTCGGGGTGGGCGAGTTGCTCCCGCACAATCTGCGAATCGGCGGCGCGCTCCATAAGCTGGCGAGTCAGCGCATGTGTATAGGCAATGCCCGGAGACAACGCACTCGCATTGGCCGTCTCGTTAGGGCGCACCACACCCACGATGTGTACGTCGATGCCATCGGCAACCTTGGCGGCCATAAAGTCGGCGTCACCAGACATGTCGGTCCACATGCCGGTCTCTTCGTTTTTGCGATAGGCATCGGCCGGCGACAGCACCTTAAACGTCGTGGACAGCGCATCGTCGTAGGTAAAGTCGGTGCCGGTCTCGGGTGCTTTGACCCCACCGTCGGCCGTCATGGCACTGTTTACCAGATCGTTGAGCTCATCGATATCCAGCGCACCGATGCTGTAGAGCGTATAGTCGCCCACCGTACCGCGGCTCGAAAGCACCATCACGGCTTCGTTGGCAGACGTGGGCCAATGACCGGCGACGACATCGTACTGGCTGTCGAGCAGGCTCTGGTCGTCAATCATCTCGTTAAAGACCGAGGTTCCCATGGATTCCATGCTCACCGTTGCCGCCGAACTCGCGCCTCCGCTCATAGCCTCGGTCATTGCGTTGGGAACAAGCCGAACGGGCTTCTCATCGCCCTTGCCGGCACGATAGACAACCGGCGATACACCGTAGCCGTACTGAATGGCGTTGACCTCTTTGTCGATACCGTCGCCGCCGTCGTCAAGCCATGCCTTAAAGCTCGTCATGTCGTTGGACTTAACGCTCGCAAACATATCCTTTACGGCCGTGACCACGGGAATCTTATCGGTTTCGGCACTGTCGTCGGACGAATCCACGTTTTCAGGCGAGTCATCATCCGCAGCCCCCTGTCCGCCCATCATGGACGACAGGTCGTAGTCCTGCTTGGAAATGGTGAGTGGGTAGCTCGAGAGCGTATCCTCCTCGACCTTTTTGATGTAGCCGTTTACGCCGTTGGACAGCGCCAGAATCGCCGCGATACCGATAATGCCAATCGAGCCCGCAAAGGCCGTCATGGCCGTGCGGCCCTTCTTGGTCATGAGGTTTCGGGCAGAAAGCCCCAGCGCCGTCACAAAGCTCATCGAGGTTTTGCGCGTAGGCTTGGCCTCGCGGCGCGTGGCGTCAGCGACATCGAAAGGATCGGAATCATCGGTGATCTTGCCGTCCGCCAGGTTGACGATGCGCGTGGCGTATTGGTATGCCAGGTCGGGATTGTGCGTGACCATGATGACCAGACGGTCGCGCGCAACTTCTTTGAGCAAATCCATAACCTGCACGGATGTCGTTGAATCCAAAGCGCCAGTCGGCTCGTCGGCAAGGACGATCTCAGGGTCATTGATCAGGGCGCGGGCAATGGCCACGCGCTGCATCTGCCCGCCCGATAGCTGGCTCGGGCGCTTGTTAACGTGCTCGCCCAAGCCGACTTTCTCCAACGCCTCGCGCGCACGCTGGCGACGCTCGGCATGCCCCACGCCCGTGAGCGTGAGCGCCAGCTCCACGTTTTCCAAAATGGTCTGATGCGGAATGAGGTTATAGCTTTGGAACACAAAGCCGATGCGGTTGTTGCGGTAGGCATCCCAATCGCGATCGTGAAAGTCTTTGGTCGAAATACCGTCGATCAGCAGGTCGCCAGAATCGAAATGATCGAGCCCACCGATAACGTTGAGCATCGTAGTTTTGCCCGACCCCGAAGGTCCCAGAATGGCCACGAACTCGTTATCGCGAAAAGACAGGCTCACGCTGTCGAGCGCTACCTGCGTAAACGACTGCGTAACGTACCTTTTGCAAATACCTTTGAGCTCCAGCATGGACGGCAACCTCTCCTGCGCAGGCACCCTGCCCGCTCTCCTCCGCCGTTCGTATTCGACGCTTTTGTCCTACTCTATCCCCATTTTTTGCCGACGCCAGTGAGGAATGTAACAAACCGCGCCAAAAAACGAACGGGACGGCGCCCAAAAGAAGAGGTCCCGAGCGGGACCTCTATATGGTGGAGCTTATCTTGAAAGGCAGCAGACTACTTCGCACAGCGACACACGATCCTCGCTATGCTTTACGCGGTTTTTACTGCTCGCTATTCGCAATCGCCTGGTCGATAAGCTTGTCGAGTGCTGCGCGCTGCTCGGCGGAGCTGATGGCTCCCACGATTGGATCCCCTACGATGTTGCCATTCTGATCGATGACATACGTTGTCGGGAACGAGAACAAATTTGACGTAAACTTACCGGCCTCGCTATCCGACTTGAACCAGATGTTCTTATATGTCACGCCCTTCTTGCTCAGCACGTCCTTGGCATCTGCAATCTCGCCCTTGTTGCCATCGAGCGTAAAGGAATTGACGCCCACGACCCGGCCGCCCTTCTCGGCAAGCTCCTGATTCAGTTTCTCAAGATCGCCCAACTCACCCACGCACGGCTTGCAAGTGGTGAACCAGAAATTCATGACGGTAACCTTGTTCTTAGAGAACAGCTCGTCGCTGCTCACGTCGTTGCCGTCCAGGTCCTTGCCCGTAAAGCTGGGGAACTTCGTCGCCTCGCTCGAAGCATTGGCACCAGCCGTCATGCCAGCGGTCGAAGCGTCGACGCTCTCGCCTGCGCTCGGCGTGCTTCCACAGCCGGGGAACTCCTTCTCCAGCGCCATGAGCTTGTCCTCGATCTCCTTGATCTGCTGTGCACCGGCCTTGAGTGTCTTAAGCTCATCCGCCGTGAACTCATCCTTGGCGCCGTCGATGGTCTTGAGCAGAAAATCGCCGTAATTGCTGCCATCCTCAATCATTGCCGAGTCTTTATTTGCCGCATTGAATACCTTTTCCCACAGCGCGTTATCACTCGAAAAGATCTCGTTCTCCTTCTGCATGAGCTTCGCATACAGCTCAGCGGCCTCGTCGGCATTGGCCGGCTTCTGCGCAGTGAGCTCTGCGATCTTAGGATCGGAGCTCGCAGATTCGCTCGCATTGCCACCGGGCGCCGAACATGCCACAAGGCACAAGGCCAATACCGGCACCATAAACAGGGCCGCAATCTTAGAAAGCTTCATAGTCATTCCTCCGTTTTGTCGAAGCTTGTTTACTTTTTATCGGCGGTCAAGGGAAGCTTTTCCGCCGACACATCCAGGCCATAGCGATAGCTGATGGCATCGACAGGACAGGCCCCGATGCACTTTCCGCACCGGATGCATTCGGCATGATTGGGCGCGCGGACCACATCAACGTCCATCTGACAAACCTTTGAGCACTTGCCGCACGAGACGCATTTGCACGCGTCAACCTGAATCCCCAGCAGGGACACCCTATTCATGAGCGCATAGAATGCGCCGAGTGGACAAATCCATTTGCAGAAGGGGCGGTAGAACAAAACGCTCAGCACTACCACGGCAATGAGAACGGCAAGTTTCCAAGTAAAGAGCTGCCCCAACGCAGATCGAATGCCGGCATTGGCAATGGCCAGCGGAATGGCGCCCTCGAGCACACCCTGCGGACAGATGTACTTACAAAAGAACGGGTCGCCCATGCCCACGTCGTTAACCACCAAGACGGGCAGCAGCACCACGGCAAACAGCAGCACGACGTACTTGATGTACGTGAGCGGCTTGAGCTTTTTCGTGGAGAACTTCTTGCTGGGAATCTTATGCAAAAGCTCTTGCAGCCATCCAAACGGGCACAAAAAGCCGCATACAAAACGTCCCAGCAGCACGCCGATTAGAATGAGCGTTCCGGTGACGTAATACGAAAAGCTAAACTTAGACGAGCCCACCACCGACTGAAACGACCCGATGGGACACGCACCCGAGGCCGCCGGACACGAGTAGCAGTTGAGCCCCGGCACGCAGACGGCTTTGCCCGCCCCCTGGTAGATGCCCCCCTTGGCAAAGTTAGGCAGGTGAATATTGGTCGCAAGCGTCGCCGCCGCCTGAATCAATCCGCGGAATCTCGCCAAAAGATGCGATGCAGTGTTTTTTCTTTTATCCAATTCCGATACACTCCAAGCACAGCCTGATTGCCTTGGCCAGCACGGCATCCGCTTCGCCGCGCATAATTCCAAAGCCAACCATGGCTACCCCAACGATCAGCAAAGCCACCTGCGCCACAGGCTTAATCGCTTTGAACAATCTGACCACTCCTTTCGTTTCGCGACCCATTGGACCATACCGACTATAAAATCCGTGTTAAGCGTGAATGACTATGCAAGGAGAACGTTATGCGCATCTTGGTCATCGAGGACGAGCGGGCACTGTGCGATGCGATCGCACGCAGCCTGCGCAACTTGGCCTATAGCGTCGACTGCTGCTACGACGGGCAGCAGGCCCTCGATCTGCTCGATGTCGAGACCTTTGATCTTGTCGTGCTCGACCTCAATCTCCCCCATGTCGACGGCATGACCGTGCTCAGGCAACTCAGGACAACTGATTGTGAGACCAAGGTGCTTGTGCTCTCGGCACGTGGCGAGGTCTCCGACAAGGTAGCGGGGCTCGATGCGGGCGCCAACGACTACCTCACCAAGCCGTTCCATCTTGACGAGCTGGCGGCACGTATACGCAGCCTCACGCTCAGGCGCTTTACGCAAAGCGACGTTGTCCTGACCTGTGGATCGCTGAGCTTTGACACCAAAGCGCGCCTCGCCTCCGTGGGCGGCGAGACCCTATCCCTCACGCGCAAGGAGACCGGCATCTTGGAATACCTGATGCTTAACCAGGGGCGGCCGGTGAGCCAGGAAGAGCTTATCGAGCATGTATGGGACAGCAGCGTCAACAGCTTTAGCAACGCGACCCGCGTGCACATCTCGTCGCTGCGCAAAAAGCTGCGCGGCGCGTTGGGGCACGACCCCATCCGCAACCGAATCGGCGAAGGCTACGTTATGGAGGACGGCAAATGAAGCGGCTGTCTCTGCAGTGGCGCATCACGCTGATGACGGCACTGCTGATATGTTCAACCTGCGTACTTATGAATTGCCTGGTTGGCTACTCCGGCATGCGCTACATGGACTCGATCGGCAATGAACTATCGGCGCACAGCAAGGTGGAGGCGGCCTCGCCCAGCTCATTTGACCCGACAAACAAAGAGCTCGACGACGCGCTGACCATCGTCGTGAGCGACGCCCAAGAATCGTTTGGCGCGACGAGCTGGTATATAACTGCGGCGGTGACGCTGCTCGGCGGCGTGCTGGCCTACTTTGTAAGCGGACATGCGCTGCGGCCGTTGCGCTTCTTTGCGACGCAAGTCGAGAGCGTGCGGCCCGACAACCTCGCCGACACAAAAATCAGCGAGGACGTGCCCTCTGAACTCAGGCGCTGCAGCGCGTCGTTTAACGACATGATTGCCCGCCTTGACGAGGGATTTTCCGCACAAAGACAGTTTACGGGCAATGCGGCGCACGAGCTGCGCACGCCGCTTGCGCTCATGCAGGCCCAGGTTGAGCTGTTTTGCGCCGAGCACCCCGACGTCGACGCCGATACAGCGAGCCTGCTCGGGCTGCTGCAGGAGCAGACCGAGCGAATGACGCACATGACAAAGACCCTGCTCGAGATGAGCGAGCTGCGCAGTGTCCCTTGCAACGATGCGATTGACCTTGCGCCGATGATCGAAGAAGTACTCACGGACCTGGCGCCCCTTGCCGAGCAAAAAGACATCACGCTTACAAGTGAGGGCGACGCGCAAACGATCGGCAGCGATACGCTAATCTATCGGCTGCTGTTCAACTTGGCCGAAAACGCCATACGTTACAGCGCGCCCAACTCGACCGTGCAAATCAACGCCTGCGCCGAAGGCGACCACGTGCTGCTACGCGTGCGCGACCAGGGGCCGGGCATTCCCGAGCAATACCAGACGAGCATCTTTCAGCCCTTCTTTCGTGTCGACAAATCGCGCAGCAGGGCATACGGCGGCGTGGGGCTGGGGCTTGCGCTGGTCTGGGAGATCGCCGCGCTCCACGGCGGCTCCATCGAGGTCGAAAAGAGCTCGGAGCGCGGAACGACCATGCTCGTAACTCTTCCTGCACACAACATCGAAGATGTGACAAAGGGACAGTCCCTTTGTCACATCTGAAGATGCACGAAATTAGGCGAAGCGCCAGCAAAAAGCCCCCGCTTCCAAACGGAAACGGGGGCTAGGTGAGTTAGCTTACTCCCACTCGACCGTGCCGACGGGCTTCGGCGTGAGGTCGTAGCAAACGCGGCAAATACCGGGGACCTCGGCGGTCACGCGAGCGGTAATGCGCTTGAGCAGCGCCCAGTCGAGCTCAGGCACCTCGGCGGTCATGACGTCGACGGTGTTGATGCAGCGAATAATGCAGGGCCAGTCGTAGGCGCGCTTGCCCTCGCGCACACCGGTAGCGCGGAAATCGGGCACTACGGCAAAGTACTGCCAGATGGTCAGGCCGGCCTTGTCGATCTCTTCGCGCACGATGGCATCGGCCTCGCGAAGCGCCTCGAGACGGTCACGGGTGATGGCGCCAAGGCAGCGGACGCCCAGGCCAGGACCGGGGAACGGCTGACGCTCAACCATGTTCTCGGGCAGGCCGAGCTCGCGGCCCACGACGCGCACCTCGTCCTTATACAGCAGCTTAACGGGCTCGCAGAGCTCAAACTGCAGATCCTCGGGCAGACCGCCCACGTTGTGGTGAGCCTTCACGCCGTCTTGGGACTCAAGAATGTCGGGATAGATGGTACCCTGGGCGAGGAAGCTGACCTCGTCGCCAACCTTGCGGGCCTCCTCCTCGAACACGCGAATGAACTCGGCGCCGATAATCTTACGCTTGGCCTCGGGCTCCTCGACGTCCACGAGCTTGTCCAGGAAGCGGTCGGTGGCGTCAACGTAAACCAGGTTGGCATCCATCTGATTTTTGAAGACGTCGACGACCTGCTCGCTCTCGCCCTTGCGCATCAGGCCGTGGTTCACGTGCACGCAGATGAGTTGCTTGCCGATGGCCTTGATGAGCAGGGCCGCGACAACCGAACTGTCGACGCCGCCGGAAAGAGCCAGCAGGACCTTCTTGTCGCCAATCTGCTCGCGGATTGCAGCGACCTGCTCATCGATGAACACCTGGGCAAGTTCGGGAGTGGTGATACGCACCATGTCGTCGGGACGCTTGTTGGGATCCATGCAGAGCTCCTTTTCGGTTCGATGGAAATGCGCCGCGCGTATGCAGACGCACCGTCATATGACCTCATTATATGCAGAACGAGATGCGTTTCCCATCGCTGCGACAGAGCTTTTTGCAAGGGTGGCAATTTTTCCTAATGTCGAGGTCAGCTAGGCTTCGGTAGCCACCTTGGGAGCATCACCAATAGACTCTTCCTTTATACGTTCGGCATAATCGCAGGCGATACCCACAAATTCCAGTTCCGGGCAACAGGAGTACAATTGCAGCTATTGTTGTCAGCTGTTGGGAGATGGAAGATGGACTGCGATGGCTACCCATGCGTTCCCATGCCGTTGATGTGCACTGCCTTTGTGCCGGGGCAGATTGACGCTGCGGTTGCAGGCATTTCCGACCCCGATTCGCGCGCCATCGCCACGGCAGAAGCGCTGTACTTTCGCGGACAGGCCGCACTCGCCGCCAAGACGGCACACCCCTATCTTGACGTCACCGATCCCGCGCTGCGCTATTCCGCATGCTTTATCTGCGGATACGCCAGTCTGTCGCTCAACCGTATCGCCGACGCCCGCCGGTGCCTTGCGGGCATCCTCGATACGCCGGCCGACGAGGAATCGCCCGCCGTCCACGCCACGCATATCCTGTTCGCCTCGGCCGCGAGCGTCCTGCTGCACTTGCCTTCCCCGTATTCTGCCGAAGAGTTTTATCCACTTGCGGCGCACCTACCCGAAGGCCTGCGACTGTTCGCCAGCTACGTGATGGCGCACGCCTTGTACCTGCGCGGCGAATACGGCCGCAGCCTGGGCATGGCGGAAAACGCCCTGATTATGAAACAGGGAAGCTACCCCATCTCGGAGCTATTCCTGCACCTGGCAGCTTCCATGGCATGCATGAGCCTCAAGGACATCGACGCCGCAAAAGCGCATTTTGGAGCCGCTTGGGACATTGCGCGCCCCGACGGCCTTATCGAGCTCATTGGCGAGCACCACGGCCTTTTGCAGGGGCTCATCGAGGCATGCCTAAAAACGCAATACCCTGACGACTTCGCGCACATCATCGAAATCACGTACCGCTTCAGCTACGGCTGGCGGCGCATCCACAACCCCGATTCGGGCGAGGACGTGGCCGACGATCTAACAACCACAGAGTTCACTATGGCCATGCTCGCCTGTCGTGGGTGGACCAACGTCGAAATCGCACGCCATATGGGAGTATCGCCGGGCACCGTCAAAAACCGCCTATCCGGCGTATACGCAAAGCTTGGCATCGGCACACGCGCCGAGCTGGTCGCGCATATGCTGCGTTAGCGACCGGGCTGCCAAGCGCATCGAACGCGTTCCGGGACCCGGCGCTTCGCTCGCCTAAATTGGACATTTTGACCCTTGAACGGCACTACCGCCACGGGGCGCCATCTCGCAAAATTGGATTATTTCCACCGATACCTGCGGGATGGGAGCCCAAGATGCTTGATCGCCGTTCGTTACTTGTTGCCGGAGCGTCCTCGCTGGCGAGCATTATGTTGCCGCGCGTGCCGGGAAGCGCAAACGCCTTCATATTGCCGTTCGCGCCCACCGAAGCCCATGCCGACGAAAAAGACCCCTTCAGGGTGCTCGTGCTCTCGCGCACCATGTTCGGTGTGGTCGTGGTCGACGTCGCCAACAAGAATACGCCCATCGCAGGCGCCAAGGTCACGCTCACGTCGCGCTACGCCGCAGGCAAGCAGCTCGCCGCCACGACCGATGACGAAGGCACGGCCATCTTTGAGGTCGCGCCGCTTTCGGAAGGCTACGTGGACGAGGCGACGCTTCTCGACGCGTACGACTTTAACGGCGGCATCTCCATTAGCATGGCGGGCTACCGCGATGTCGAGATTCCCCTCTCGCGTGTCCAAGGCGGCACCGCCATTACCGCACCCACACGTCCGCTCTCCGATGGCGAGCCGTACTTTCGCCAGCTCACATTCGACGAATGGGACATCCAGTACGCCGACGCCACGTTTATGGCAATGCCAGCGGACGGAGCAGCAAACGACCAGCCCAACACGCACGCTTTTACCGTGCAGGCCCATCTGCCGCAGGGCGGGCAGGCAACGTTGCATATCAATAAAGTGATGCCCGCTGCGGGCAGCTCATCCGAAACCGTCACGCAGATTGGCCAAATCAAGGCCAGCGCATCGGGCGCGGATAATCTGGCGACGTTCACGCTCGAAGATAAGTTCCTCGATGCAGCGTCAAACCTTCTGGAGGAAGGATGCAAGCTGCGCTTTGTCCTCGACTATCAGGGCAAAACCTATACACTCTCCTCCCCCATGGCCGTTGTCACCGCGCCGGCCGCAAAGGCGGAATCGGGCTCGACCACCATCATTCCCACCACCATGGACCAAGAGGTCACTCCGTTTGATTTCCCCGCATCGTTTCCCGGCATCGGTGGTAATAAGTTCACGTGTTGGATGCCCACATTTCCGATCCTCTTCGATTTCTCGTTTGCTGGATACGTGCTGTTTGGCGGAGGATACAAACCAGCCAGCTATATGAACGATTCGGGCAATCCTGATCCGGAATACTGGAAGAAATCGCCGCGTGAGTCGGGCGCCAAGCAGGCAAACCGCCACCTCGATGAGATGGAGGGGAAGTGGAATCAGTACAAAAGTATGAGTGCCGGTTCGGGCACCGATCCAAGAAACACCAAGCTCCTTCGCCACCATTGCACGCCGCTGTTCACGATGGATATCGCCACACAGCTGTACGGCTCGCTCGCCTACGATTGGGTGGGCAAAACCTGGGGTAACAACAACGACCCCGCATACGGCAATATTAAGGCCCTCTTCCAGGTAAGAACCGACCTCAATTGGACCGAGCAGTTTACCCTAGGACCGGTGCCGTTTTTCCTAAACGTCAACCCCTGGGTGCTGGCGAAGCTGGCGCTCGCCGTGGGTGCCCACACGCACGGCAGCGGCGCGGCGTTTTTTAAAAACATTTCGCTCGACTATTCAAACACGTCGGGCTCGTTCACCATCCAGATCGGGCTTGCCGTCACCTTTGGCGCCGGCGTTGCAGGCGTCGCTTCGTCTGCCGTGCGCGGCGCCGCATCCCTCACGCTGTTCATTGGGTACGAGAAGGCAGATGGACACCAGCTTCCGCGACTGCGCGTAGGTGCAGACGTCGATGTCGATGTGATACTCCAGTTCGTAATGTTCAAGTGGACCACCAAGGCTTGGTCGGGGTCGTGGCCCACACTCCTCGATTCGTGGAATATGTCGGTGAACAATGGCGACCAGTATGTACTCCAGCGCTCTGAACTCGCATTGGGCGGAGATACGCCTTACACGCTGGATGCCTGCTTCGGCACGCCCGGCGACATCAAGGCGGGCGGCGTGCCGCAATTTATCGCATCGGCCACCATCGTCACCAACGCCGAGCTGCTCGCACGCGCCGAGGTTAATGCCACTGCCGCAAACGTTGCGCCTGTCGTGCGCGATTGGGATCAAGCGGTCACGCGCATTGAGCTCGAGGCAGACGCGGAGAGCGACGACACGGGACAGATCGAGCATTTCGTCCATGCACTGATAGAGAGCGACGAAAACGCCGCGCCGATGTATGAGTACACCTACATCGGTCAGGCAACGAACGCCGTTGCGGACCCCAACGCCAATTCTGCCGGCGTGTCGGAGGACGAGCGTGGCGGCATCAAGCCTTCGAGCGACAGTGTGCTGTTTTCCGGCGTGCTCAGCGAAGCCCACATGAAGCTGGCGATTATCGCCGGCGTGGAGTGCCTATTCCGTATCGCCTCGGTGCGCTACGGCGACAATGGCCGCTCGCGCCTGGTGGTGCACACAAAGGCGAACGGCACGTGGTCTGCCCCCACGCCCGTGGACTTCCCCCTTGGGTTTGGCGAGGGCGACGTGGAGCGCGACGGCATATACGATTACGACTTCGACGTGGTGGAATATACGGACGGAAGAGGAAACCAGGACGCCTACGTGCTGCTGGTCTCGGGCGAGCGCCCCGCCGGCGACAACACCCTTTTCGATACGGCGAGCACATCCGGCATACTGTCCGTTGTGCGCCTGCGCATAAGCAACGACGGAGTTCGCGTGATATCGCACACGTCGTGGCGCAGCATCTCGCACGGCCGCCTTCAGGAGGATGGCTACCATTGCCTGCAGTGCCCGCGTATCACGGTGGGCAAGACGCTGGTCGACGGACGTCTGTCGGGCGCCTACCTCCACCGCCACGGAACCACCGCAGAGAAGGCGCTCGGCAGCGAGGCCGAGGTTGCGCTGGAATGCTTTGCCCTGTGGTCGGATGTTTCGGGCGACAGCCTGACGTTCCGCCAAGTTCTCCGCTTTCCGCAGGCACCGTCGAGCATTGAGCTGGGCGCGCCCGAGAATATCAACGGCAAAATGGTGGTGCCCGTTGCATACGAGACTGTATGCGGTTGTGGCTGCGCTTCGTACGCCGTGATCGGCCAGTCCATTGCGGGCTGGGGCGTTATGTCGCCAGATGCCACAGTACCCCACGCGGTGCCGTGGCCACAACATTCGGGCTTTTTGGCAACCGTCAACGAGCAACTGCAGCATATTACTTGGACGCGAGGCGCATCAGCATTTGCAACGCAGCCCGTGGGTGCCTCAGGCTGTGGCCCGGCATCGTTTAGCGTAAGCAACAACGGCAGGTGCGTGCTCTATGTAGAGAACACCGATGGCAAGGTGGGACAAACCTACGACGAAGAAGGCAACCCGGTAGCAGTGATGGGCAAGCACTTCCGCATCTTCGCCAGCACCTTGGCACGCGATTTGTTCACGGAGCCGTTCGTGATGTGCGAGCTGGACCATCCCGTCGATCAGATAACGACTTTTTTGACGTCGGGAGGCATGCTCTCCGCGCTCGCCACGCACATTGTGAGCGCGGAGAAGAGCGAGGCAGAGCTGCACGGCATCGAAGTACCCTTGGTGGCATGTGCCACTCCGACGGGCGCGGTCGCCACCTCGGGCGCAGTGGTGCCCGGAGCAGCAGGCGAATCCTTCATGGTCACGGTGCGAAACGACGGCAACACCTTGCTGACCGCCGGCACGATCGATCTGTATCGAGAGGGCTCCAGCCAGCCGTTTTCCAGCGCATCCATCGGATTCGGAGTGAACGCACGTATGGCATCGATCTACGATCCAGAGCTTGCCGAGGACGCTTCGGCCAACGACATGGCACACGTGAAGTACGCACTCGAGACGCTGGGCGAACATTTTGCGACGCACCCGCTGGTAGCCGACAACGGCAACGCCGTGCTGGCACCGGGTTGCACGGCACAGTTCCGCATGAGCTTCGCCATCCCCGAGAGTTGGAGCGACGAAGTGGGCAAACGCGTAACGCTGTATGCGAAGGCACGTAATCTGGTGGCGCTCGATCCCGTAACGTTCGAGGAAATTCGACCGGGCGCAAACTCGACGCTGGGCGCCGTACTGCACGAGCTTCATGTACCCGACGCGGCATGCGAACGCTCGGAAGTTCAGGTCGGCGTATGCGACAGCGCGGATACGACAGGACTTCACGACGCCCCGATGACAGCAGACGGCGATGGAGGCTCGAGTGGCGGCGGTACTGACGAGGGCGGCGGCGCGGACGGAAGCAGCTCCGGCAGTGGCAAGGACCACGGCAATAACAAGCGCTCCGGAAAAGCGGGCGCGCTTGCGGGCACGGGCGATGTCAACGCTCCCCTTACGGCAGCCGCTGCAGCACTCGCCGCGGCAGGCGCCGGCCTCATCGCCTACAGTGCCCGCCGCACGGCGCTCGAAAACGACACCGCCAATGAGGTCAATTCTGATAAGCGTCGCTAGCTTCTAGTTACTTTTGTGAGAGACGCCGACTCGGCTCATCGAACATCAAAATGGGCTGGTTCTGGATACCCAGAGCCAGCCCATTGCGCATTAGATATCGTCAGTGGAGTCGAGTTCTTCCTCAAGCTTGGCGCGACGCTTTTTCGCCGTGAAGAACGATGCGCACAGAGCGGCAAATGTTGCTATGAAAATCGTCGCGCCGCAGAACACGCCCGTGGCCAGGTTCGCCAACCAAAAGACGCTTTCGAGCGGTACGATCTGCGCCTCAGCGATACAGCGCATTGCGGCAATAACAAGCGCGAACGCGGCGCCGCTAAGACCGCTGACAAGCAGGAAATATCCAACAGGAAGATGCTCGGTTTGCCCAAAACGATTGGTATCGACATAGCCCTTCCGCGTTTGCAGTCCTGCGCAAATCAACATCACGAGAACGAGCCACAAATACATGGCTGCCTCGAACGGCGTTGCAAAGCCATGCGGCATTTCACTGGCGTCGCTGTGAACCCACGCAACCTGTCGAGCTATAAACTGATAGAAAAAGATCATCAACATGCCAAACGAAAGCAGCACGAAACCAATCTTGTAGATCTTCGCGTTCTCAGCCTCCAGGCGCTCATCCTTTGGGCCGGCATATTCACGCCACTTTTGCACGATTTTCAGATCTTCATATTTCATAGTGAACTCCTAAAGAGTATTAGGGTCGGCGTCGGTTTCGTCTTCCCAAAACAAGTCGTTCAACGTAACGCGCAGCGCCTTACAGATTGCCACGCACAAATTGAGCGTGGGGTTGTAGCCGCCCGCCTCGATAAGGCCGATGGTTTGGCGCGTAACGCCCACGGCTTGGGCCAAGTCGGCTTGCGAAAGGCCAGCCGCCGCGCGTGCCGCCTTCATGCGTAGGTTCTTTTTGCCCGGCATGGAGTTCCTTTCGTAAATGTGGACAGATATCCGTTGCAACATGACAGAAATATATTGCATCCATCAGAAGATGTCAACTATATCTGTCATTATGAAAATCATGTTCGTCATCGCCATACGGCACAGCGATTTCGATTCGCTTTTCAATCTTACTCGGGCAGAACCGACTCGGTTTTGTCCGAGTAAACGTGATTGATAGTCGATCGCTGTGCCCGCTCGTGCAATCAGCATCATTCGATTTTGTTTAGTAAAACTAGGTCCCTATTAAATAAAATTCGTTTGTATCCAAATTTGTTTAACAATGCCGCGTTACCACTAAACACTATACCCGTTAATCCGAACGATTGTTCGATGGATTTCGTGTTGGGTGGAATCGCCTGTGGGCTGGGCTATGCTACCTTGACTATCTATATGACTTAAACGCAGCAAAGGAGCATCGAGAGAGCGAGTATGGCAAAAAACACCGCAAACTATGGTAACGACAGTATCCGCCAGCTCAAGGACGAGGAGCGCGTACGACTGCGCCCCGCCGTCATCTTTGGCTCGGACGGGCTCGACGGCTGCGCACATGCCGCCTTCGAAATCCTGTCCAACGCCGTTGACGAGGCGCGCCAGGGCTACGGCAAGCTCATCACCCTCACCGCTTTTCGCGATGGCTCCATTCAGGTAGAGGACAACGGCCGCGGCTGCCCGCTCGACTGGAACCCTTCCGAGAAGCGCTTTAACTGGGAGCTCGTCTTTTGCGAGCTCTACGCCGGCGGCAAATACAATAACAACCAGGGCGGCGACTACGACTTCTCGCTCGGCACCAACGGCCTGGGCTCGTGCGCGACCCAGTACGCTTCCGAGTACATGGACGTCACCGTCTGGCGTGACGGTAACAAGTACTCCCTGCACTTTAAGAAGGGCAAGGTCGTCGGCGCCAAGAAGAAGGCACTCGAGATTGAGCCCAGCGACGAGAACCGTACCGGCACCACCATCAAGTGGCGCCCCGACCTTGAGGTCTTTACCTCCATCAGCATTCCCCACGACTGGTATCGCGAGACCATGCGCCGCCAGGCCGTGGTCAACGCCAACGTGACCTTCCGTCTGCGCATTGAGGGCGACGATGGCGAGTTTTCCGAAGAGGATTTTTGCTATCCCAAGGGCATCGAGGACTACGTGCTCGAGAAGGTCGGTACCGACTACCTCACCGAGCCCTTCTTTATCGAGGCCGACCGTCGCGGTCGCGACCGCGAGGACCTGCCCGACTACAACGTAAAAATCACCGCGTGCATGTGCTTCTCGCGCACCTTCATGATGCAGGAGTACTACCACAACTCGTCGTGGCTCGAGAACGGCGGCTCGCCCGAGAAGGCGGCCCGTAGCGCTCTGACCAGCGCCATCGATGCCTACATTAAGCAACAGGGCAAATACAACAAAAACGAAAGCGGCATTAAGTGGCAGGACGTCCAGGACTGTCTGGTGCTGGTAACCAACTGCTTCTCCACCCAGACGTCCTACGAGAACCAGACCAAGAAGGCCATCAATAACCGCTTTATCCAGCAGGCCATGACGGCATTCTTTAAGGAGCGCCTCTCGACCTACCTGATCGAGAACAAAGACGCCGCCAACAAGATCATGGAGCAGGTGCTCATCAACAAGCGCTCGCGCGAGAACGCCGAGAAGACGCGCCAGAGCATCAAGACCAACCTGCAGCAGAAGACCGACATGGCCAACCGCGTGCAGAAGTTCATCGACTGCCGCTCCAAGGACAAGAGCCGCCGCGAGATCTACATCGTAGAGGGCGACTCGGCAGCAGGCGCCATTCGCACCTCGCGCGATGCCGAGTTCCAGGGCGTTATGCCCGTCCGCGGCAAGATCCTCAACTGCCTGAAAGAGGACTACCCGCGTATCTTTAAATCCGACATCATCATGGACCTCATGCGCGTGCTGGGCTGCGGCGTGGAGATCAAAGACAAGCGCATCAAGAACCTTGGCGCCTTTGACCTGGACAACCTCAACTGGAACAAGGTCATTATCTGTACGGACGCCGACGTCGACGGTTATCACATCCGCACGCTCGTGCTCACCATGCTCTACCGCCTGGTGCCCACGCTTATCGACGAGGGCTACGTGTATATCGCCGAGTCACCGCTCTACGAGATCAACTGCAAAGAAAAGACCTACTTTGCCTACACCGAGCTCGAAAAGAACGGCATCCTCAAGGAAATCGGCGACCAGAAATGCTCGATCAACCGCTCCAAGGGTCTTGGTGAAAACGATCCGGACATGATGTGGCTCACCACCATGAACCCCGAGACGCGCCGCCTGATCAAGGTGGAGCCCGAGGACGTCACCAAGATGGAAACCATGTTCAACCTGTTGCTGGGCAACGACGAGGCGGGCCGCAAGCGCCATATCTCGGAGCACGGCAAGGAATACCTGGACCAGTTGGACCTGCAGTAGCAGCAAATCGATAACGACGGCCCTTAAGAAGTTCAAGAGGATATCGTGGCAAAGAAGAAGACGAAGAACCAGCCGAAGAAAAAGCAGGTCAACGCCGAGAACGTCATCGGCCTGCACTCCGAGGTCACCGACCAGCCGATCACGCAGACGCTCGAGGTCAACTATATGCCCTACGCTATGAGCGTCAACGTCTCGCGCGCATTCCCCGAGATCGACGGCTTTAAGCCCTCGCACCGCAAGCTGCTCTACACCATGTACAAGATGGGTCTGCTCAAGGGCGAGCGCCAGAAGAGCGCTAACATCGTGGGCCAGACCATGAAGCTCAACCCGCACGGCGATGCCGCGATCTACGAGACGATGGTGCGCTTGGCCACCGGCAACGAGGCACTGCTCGCGCCGTTCGTTGAGTCGAAGGGCAACTTTGGCAAGTACTATTCGGGCGACCTGAGCTACGCCGCCTCACGTTATACCGAGGCCAAGCTCTCCCCCATCAGCGCCGAGATCTTCAAGGACATCGATAAGGACCCGGTCGACTTCGTCGACAGCTACGACGGCGCCATGAAGGAGCCGCGCCTGCTGCCCACCACGTTCCCCAACATCCTTGTCTCGGCCAATAAGGGCATCGGCGTCGCCATGGCGTCCGACATCTGCGGTTTCAACCTCAACGAGGTCTGCACCGCCACGATGCACTACCTGCAGGATCCCGACTGCGACCTGCTCGAGTACATGCCCATGCCCGACTTCTCGACCGGCGGCGAGATTATCTACCGCCGCGAGGAGATGGAGAAGATCATCGAGACCGGCCTTGGTAGTTTCCAGATTCGCTCCCGCTGGCGTTGGATCCCCGAAGAGCGCATCATCGAGGTCTACGAGATTCCCTACACCACCAAGACCGATGTCATCATCGAGCGCATCGTCAAGCTCTCCAAGGAGGGCAAGGTCAAGGAAATCGCCGACATCCGCGACGAGACCGACCTTTCGGGCTTGCGCATTGCCATCGACCTTAAGCGCGGCGTCGACCCCGACAAGCTCATGGCCAAGCTCTATCGCTCGACCACGCTGCAGGATTCGTTCTCGTGTAACTTCAACGTGCTCGTCGACGGCTATCCCCGTGTTATGGGCGTGCGCCAGATTCTGCACGAGTGGGTCAAGTGGCGTATTGAGTCCACGCGTCGCCGCATTAACTTTGACCTGGGCAAAAAGTCCGAGCGCCTGCACCTGCTGCACGGCCTCGAGGCGATCTTGCTCGACATCGACAAGGCCATCGCCATCATCCGCGGCACCAAGCTCGAAGCCGAGGTCGTGCCCAACCTTATGAAGGGCTTTGATATCGACGAGACCCAGGCAGAGTTTGTTGCCGAGCTCAAGCTCCGCAACATCAACGAGGAGTACATCCTCAACCGCACCAAGGACATTGCCAAGCTCGAGGGCGAAATTGCCGAGCTTGAGGAGATCCTTTCCAGCGAGGAGAACATCAAGAAGGTCATCAGCGACGAGCTGGCCGCGGTCAACAAGAAGTACGTGATGCCGCGCCGCACGGGCAGGATCGAGCCCCACGAGGTTATCGAGGTAAGCCTGGAGCCCGAGGTCGAGGAGTACCCGGTTACTATCATGCTTTCGCGCGAGGGCTACCTTAAAAAGATGACGGACCGTGTGCTCAAGAAGGCGACCACGCTCAAGTACAAGGACGGCGACAAACCCTTTATCGAGTTCCCGTCCTCCAACACCCACGAGCTGCTGGTCTTTACCAACAAGAGCCAGGTGTACAAGTGCAAGGTTGCGGCGTTTGAGGACACCAAGTCGGCCCAGCTGGGCTCGTACCTGCCGACCGATCTTGAGATGGAACCCGACGAGAGCGTCATCTGGGTCATCGACCCCGAGGACTACAAGGCCGACGTGCTGTTTGTCTTTGAAAACGGCCGCGTGGTGCGTGTCGCACTTGCCGGATACGTCACCAAAACCAACCGCAAGCGCCTCAAGAACGCCATCTACGGTGGCAGCAAGCTGCTGTATGCCCAGGTGCTCAAGGAAGATCGCGACATCGCACTGGTCTCGAGTGACTACCGCCTGATGAACTTCAACACGTCGCTGCTCAAGACCAAGACGACCACCAACACGCAGGGCGTCCAGGCCTTCACGGCCAAGAAGGGCCGCTCGGTCACCACCGTCGGCACGACCGAGGAAATCCTCGGCGCCGGCGTCTCGGCCGAAAAGTTCACCGCGCAGAGTCTCCCCTCTGCCGGCGCCCTCATGAAAGAAAACGACATGCCGAGTCTGTTTGACTAAAACAACAGTGGCCAAACCGTCATGGGTTTACAAAGCAGTGGGGCCCGGAGCGCAGCAGCATCGCGCTCCGGGCCCCATGCATTACACCAGCATCATCCCTATAGACAAAATGCCGCATAAAGTGGAACAGACATAAGCCCATCATTCATTCCAAAGGGCTTAGTCGATAGCCTGATAAGGCGTACGCCCGGATGGGTCTTTTTAAGTGAGGACAGGCTTCGAGATCTTGTGTTCTCTCCCGCCTTGACTTCAATCGCAGACAAGCATCCCTGCTTCTCTACTACAAAGTCGATTTCCGCACGATTATCTCGCGCCCAATAATGCAGCGGATAGCCCATGGCTGAAAGCTGTTGGGCGACGTAGTTTTCGGTAAGTGCACCCATGAATGTGCCGCCGATGCCGGCAAGAATATCGGCGCGTTGAGCACCGGCCTTGGAGACGAGCAGCCCTGTATCCGCCTGATAGATTTTAAAAGCAGAAGGGTTAACGAAGGCCTCTAAAGGGCTTTCGATCTGCCCGACTAGGCTGCAGCGCGCCACCGTACCCGACAATACAAGCCAGTCGAGAGCATCTCCAAAGAGAGACGCATTGCCCCCCGCTCGCACTACCTTGTATTGAAATTTGCGATTCTCTTTGGCAAGCTGCTGTGGAATGGAATCGAAGCACGCACGCGTCTTTGCGCTCAAGCGTTCATCAGCATATTTATTGGTGTCGGCGGAATATCCGTCGAGAATAATCCGATGCTTTTCGGCCACATCAATGATTGACTGATCATCGATATACGTTTGGACCGCCTCGGGCATTCCGCCAACAACAAGATACTGTCGATAGAGCCTAAGCGCCTTTTCATGAAGGCTTGGCGCAAGAGGACCCATTAACTCGAATGACGAGCGTATCTCATCGACCAGCTGATCGTGCCCCATTGCCCAGAGAAACTCCTCGAAATCGAGTGGAGTCATCTCGATCAAGTCGATCTTTCCGACGGGGAACGAATACGACTGATGGTTAATGGCAACCCCAAGAAGCGACTCAGCAGCCGCAACGTAATACTCGGGAGCATCTTCGCAAAAGTATTTAAGGGAAGTGAGCGCTTCCTCGCATGCCTGGATCTCGTCAATGAACAGTAAGGTTTTGCCAGGCACGATACGCTGTCCCGTACGAGCCTCGATCGCGCGCACAATCGAATGAGGGTCAAGACCGCCCGAAAAATCCGCTCGCGCCGACCGGTCGTTCTCAAGATTAACGTAGACAACCGATTCGAAAAGATCCTGAGCGTACGTTCTGAGCATATAGGTCTTGCCACACTGGCGCACGCCTTTGACCAGCAAAGGTTTTCTATCAGCCCTGTCTCGCCATTCCCTAAGGAGCTCGTCTGCCTTGCGACGCATACGTAACCTTCCCTCATGAACTTCTGTTTGACAATATTTTAACGCGGATTAATTTGTTTTCAGTTATTTTTCTGCGTTTAAAAATTGTTCTATACGGCACTTGAGGGAATACACCCCTATCTCTTGGTAAGGGCAGCACGCATTTCCACCAACACCGATTGCCATGCGT
Organism: uncultured Collinsella sp.; assembly: GCA_900546825.1. Classification (GTDB taxonomy): domain Bacteria; phylum Actinomycetota; class Coriobacteriia; order Coriobacteriales; family Coriobacteriaceae; genus Collinsella. The sequence continues at coordinate 79,869 of UREE01000002.1, forward strand.
TCTTCTTGCCCTTAGGCGAGCTTGCGAGCGAGCTCTCGCACCTTTTCCAGCTTGGGCGACGATACCATGCTGTCGCGCTCGGTCATGCTGCTAATGGTGACAATGCCCTGGTCCTCCCACTTGCAGTATGCGCAGGCCGACTTGTACATAGCGATAGCCGCATCATAGACGCCCTCGCTGTGGCTATCGAGCAAAAGGGCCGTCTTGGTGAACGGGAAACCCGTGGCACCGAAGGCGTACAGGCGGTCGATGGCGGTCTTTTCCTGCGCAGTGATATCAAACCAGTAGATAGGCGAAGCGAAGACAACCATATCGGCGCCTTTCAGCGACTCGATCACGTCAGCCATGTCATCCTTCTGCACACAGGTGCCCTCATGGGTAAAGCAGTACTGACATCCCAGGCAACCAGCGATCTTCTTGCTGGCAACGCGGACGACCTCGACCGTATTGCCGCCCTCACGCGCGGTCTCGGCAAAGGCCTCGACCATGGTGTCGGTATTGGCGCCCTTACGCGGGCTACCGCTCAATACAACGATTTTCATAAGAATCTCCCTTCTTCATGCCGCAGGCGCACGATGATTCGGGACAGGTTTTCGTTAGCACCCTCGTAGCGGTTCTCCGCCCCCTAAGCGATGTGCCTGCTACGAAACAATTGTCTTGTAATAAGCGCCGAAGTCTGCCAGCGAGTCCATGATGGGCATCATCTGGCGGCCGAGCTCGGTAAGGCCATACTCAACGCGGGGAGGATTCTCGCCATAGTCATGGCGAAAGACCAGCCCATCATCCTCCATCTGCCGCAGGCTGTCGGTAAGCACCTTCTGAGAGATCCCCTCCAGGTTGCGGCGCAACTCGTTGAAACGCCAAGGGCGTACGCGTAAGTTACGAATAATGAGCAGTTTCCACTTGCCGCCAATGAGCGCTACCGCCGTTGCGACCGGACACTCCGGAAGCTCCTCTTTCGCCATCATGGGAGACCCAACCTCCTTGACCATACCGGTTTCACAAAAAGGCACGCAGTTACAAATATGTGCGTACTCGTATTTGCATGCGCTTTCGCGTTGAATATATCTCACGCAGGAGATGCCTGCAAGGTAAATCAACCCCAAGAGAGGAACCATTATGGCTAATTATGCAAGGACCCACATCGGCAATGAGAGCCGCGTTGAGCTGCACGAGGTGCTCGGGCTTACCGGGGCAGAGGTGAGTATCAACAGTCTTCCCGCCGGCGCTGGCGTTCCGTTCGTCCATGCACACAAGGAAAACGAGGAGATCTATGGCGTGCTCGAGGGCGCAGGCTCGGTCACGATCGACGGTGAGGATATCGAGCTTGCAGCCGGCGACTGGCTGCGCATTTCCCCCGCTGCGCATCGTCAGTTCCGCGCCGCGTCCGACTCGGGGATCACATACGTCTGCATTCAGGTCAAGCAGGGATCCCTCGATGCCTTCACGGCCGACGACGCCATCATGTTCTAATTCGCGATTAATCTGCAAGGGGCCGATACCGCCCGCATGCCCCCTTCGGAATAGGCGCTGAGCAGCTCCTGGGCGTGGGCAAACTCGGGCCCTCGCCTCCAACCGAGCAGGCGGTTGACCGCGAGATTTCCCTGGACGTTGTGGACGAAGAGCAGATAGGCGTCCTCGCGCGAAAGGCCGGTCTTCTCCATGATCGAGGGAACCATCTGCTCGGCGCCGCGCTCGATGACGCGCTGTGCCACGCGGGCGTACGCGTCGTCATCCGAGTAGAGCAGATAATAGTCATCGTTTGCCGGCGGGCGTTGGCAGAGGGCGCCCGTCTCCGTTCCCTCGATCGGCGGCGCCGCCGCCAGGGCCTCGTCGATAAGTGCGTCGAGCAGCGCGAACTTGTCCTCGTAGTGCAGATAGAACGTGCCGCGGTTGATATCGGCGCGGCGGCAGATATCCGCTACCGTCATCTTCGCGAAGCCGACCTCGGCCAGCAGCGCGAAGAACGCCTCCTGTA
>UREE01000003.1 GCA_900546825.1 uncultured Collinsella sp.
TATCAAATAGGGCCCAGGCATCCGTTCGCGGGGCGCTTTGCGCATTTGGGGGCGAGCGCGGCGAGTTGAAGAGTAATTTTGGGGTATCGTTACCTGTACTGTTGATTGGCAACTTATCTATAACGGAGTAACCCCATGAGCGCTCGCGTAACCATGAAGGACATAGCCGCCGAGCTTGGCGTTTCCATCAATACCGTGCACAAGGCCTTGACGGGCAAGGCCGGCGTGAGCGAATCCGTACGCGCCAAGGTGAATGCCAAGGCCGAGGCCATGGGCTACCATCGCAATACGAGCGCCTCGAGCCTGCGCCGCAAGGATATCAACCTGGTATTTTGCCTGCCCCGCGCATCGCGCGAGGGAGCGTACTTTTTCCGTTACCTGTGGGAAGGTTGCAATCGCTTTGAACAGGAGGTCATCGACCAGGGCATTACGGTTGAACGCGTTGAATTTGGCGTGGGCGGCTACGCCGATGCCCTTGAGCAAATCGATGAGCGTCTGCAGGTGGGCGAGAAGATCGATGGCTTGCTTGCCTATGCGCCGGGCGATGATCGTGCAACTGAGCTTTTGGGACAGATTGCCGAGGCGGGCGTGGTGATTGAGCTCGTCGACGGCGACCGCCCGCATTTGAACCGTTTGGGTGCGAGCTTGGCCGACTATTCGACGGCAGGCAGCCTTATGGCCGAGCAGGCGGCAAACCTGGTCCATGCTTCTGGTGCTGACGCTCGCGTGCTCCTCTTGACAGGCGACCCTTATACCGATTCGCACTATTTAACCGCCCGCGCCTTCCATAATTACCTGCGCGAACATGATATTCCGTGGCAGGTCGAGGACCTTGCCGGCGCCCATGCGCAAGTCAAACAGCTCGAGTGCGAGCTTGAGAAGCGCTTGAGTGCACCGAACGCCCCCGAACTTATCTGTAGCGTTTTTGCCGTTGGTTCCGAAGTGGTCGCCGACGCGCTCGTTTCGAGCGGCAAGGCTGGCCAGGTCATGGTAATTGGCAACGACCTATTTCCCGAAAGCGCTTTGGCTTTGCGCCGTGGCATCTTTACCAATATCGTCTATAAGGACCCGGTGAGTCTGGCATACCGCGGTGCTAAGACGCTGGGCGATTATCTGCTGTGGGGAAGGACTCCGGCGGAGCCCGTGCAGAAGGGTTCCGTCGAGATGGTGTTTGCCAGCAACGTCGACCGCTACTGCAAGCTTGCGGGAATTTAGCCGCTTGGGCGGGTACCCCCTCTTGCGACGTACATTTTTGGGAATATTCAGCAAACGCATGTTCCGATAGAGGGACAGAACGACTGTTTTAAGTGCCGCCGGTGGCGTAATTCGCCATCGGCGGCACTTATTTATGCCGATCGGGCGCAATATGCGTATCAAATAGGGCGTCAAGGACGGTACGCGGTGCGCTCCGATGCTGAATATTCCTAAAAATGAACGTCGGGACATGACCCACCTGGACAAAAGCGCTCATGTTTGGTGTTCGGGGACGCCAGCCGAGCCGCAACATATACAGATCACAGCTCCAACAACCGTTGAACGGGCAAAATCGACCGTTCACCCCATGGTGGTTAGGTGAACGTTCACCTTTTAAGTCGTAATGAACTAGTATAGTGAACGTTCACCTAAAGGATAACGAGCGCGCCGTGCGCCTGTTTTGCCAACAAAGGGGTTGTTTGATGAAAAACTTTATGGACGATCAGGATTTCCTGCTGAGCACCAAGACCGGCGAGGAGCTGTTCCACAACTTTGCCGAGGGCATGCCCATCGTCGACTATCACTGCCACATTTCTCCCAAGGAAATCTGGGATGACAAGCGTTTCGAGAACATCACCGAGGTTTGGCTGGGCGGCGACCACTACAAGTGGCGCCTGATGCGCGCCAACGGCGTTGACGAGCGCTTCATTACCGGCGACGCCCCCGCCCGCGAGAAGTTCCAAAAGTGGGCCGAGACCCTGGGCCGTTGCGTGGGCAACCCCGTCTTTGAGTGGAGCCACCTGGAGCTTAAGCGCTACTTTGGCTACGAGGGCGTTCTGAACGGCAAAACCGCTCAGGAGGTCTGGGACCTTGCCAACGCCAAGCTCGCCGAGTCCAGCTTTACTTGTCGCAACCTGATCAAGCAGTCTAACGTTCGCATGATCTGTACTACCGACGATCCCGCCGATAGCTTTGAGTGGCACAAAAAGATTGCCGCCGACGACAGCTTTGACGTTCAGGTCGTTCCTGCCATGCGCCCCGATGCCGCCCTGCGCATCGAGCGCGGCCAGGAGTTCGCCGATTACTGCAAGCACCTCTCCGAGGTTGCCGGTGTTGAGGTCAGCGACTTTGAGGGCATGAAGGCCGCCATCTCCAAGCGCTACGACGTTGCCCACGAGCTGGGCTGCCGCGCTTCCGACCATGCGCTCGACTACGTTATGTACGCTCCGGCTACCGCCGACGAAATCGAGGCGATCTTTGCCAAGGGCCTTGCCGCCGAGCCGCTTACCGAAGACGAGGTCCTCAAGTACAAGACTGCCTTTATGCAGTTCGTCGCCGGCGAGTACGTCCGTCTGGGCTGGGCCATGCAGTTGCACTTTGGCTGCAAGCGCGACAACAACCGCGCCATGTTTGCCAAGCTCGGTCCCGATACCGGCTACGATTGCATCTCCAACTACACGCCGTCCGACCAGCTTGCCGATTTCCTCAACTCCATCCAGGAGACCTGCGGCCTGCCCAAGACCATCCTGTACAGCCTGAATCCCATCGATAACACCATGATCGATACCGTGATGGGCTGTTTCCAGGAGGCTCCGACCGCCGGCAAGATCCAGAACGGTTCTGCCTGGTGGTTCAACGACAACGAGGTCGGTATGCGCGAGCAGCTCACGGCCCTTGCCAACGAGGGCGTGCTGGGCAACTTTGTGGGCATGCTTACCGACTCCCGTTCCTTCTTGTCCTATCCGCGTCACGAGTACTTCCGTCGCGTGCTGTGCAGCGTGATCGGCGAGTGGGTCGAGCAGGGCAAGTACCCGGCCGACATGGAGCTGCTGGGCACCATCGTGCGCGACATCAGCTACAACAATGCGGTCCGTTACTTTGGCTTTGACCTGGACACCGTCGAGGCCTAAACCCGCACCGAATTACATCGAGATCGGGAGTGCCGTTGCCACACGCGGCGCCCCCGTTTTGCCTGCACGCTAACAGCTATCTAAGGAGAGACATAGATGGAGAACATCAGCTACGATGCGCTCGAGAAGATCGGCTACAAGGGCTACCTGCTGCCCAAGGACGCGCCCGAGAAGGTTCTGCAGTTTGGCGAGGGCAATTTCCTGCGCGCCTTCGTCGACCGCTTCTTTGACATGGGCAACGAGGCAACCGGCTGGAACGGCAAGATCGTCATGGTCCAGCCCATCAACGGCGCCTTTGGCTTTGCCGATGGCATCAATGCCCAGGACGACCTGTATACCGTGCTGATGCGCGGCAAAGAGAACGGCGACACGGTTGACGAGTCCCGCGTGATCAGCGCCTGCAGCCGCTGCCTCAATCCGTATCGCGAGGCGGACTACCGCGCCATCATGGAGGTCGCTGTCTCCGACGATCTGGAGATCATCGTTTCCAACACCACCGAGGCCGGCATTGCCTACGATCCGTCCTGCAAGGCCGACGACATGCCGCCTGCGAGCTTCCCCGCCAAACTTGTTCAGGTCCTGCATGCCCGCTGGGCTGCCGGCAAGCCGGGCGTTATCGTGCTCGCCTGCGAGCTCATCGACCACAATGGCGAGGAGCTGTTGCGCATCATGAACCAGTACGTGAGCGACTGGGGTTGGGAAGACGAGTTCTCGCAGTGGATGTCCAACGACTGCACCGTCTGCACCACGCTCGTCGACACTATCGTGCCGGGTCGTATCCGCGACGCATCCGAGGCTGCGGCGGTTGCCGAGCGCTTGGGCTATGAGGATCCCTTCCTGACTGTGCGCGAGCCCTTCCAGATGTGGGGCATCCAGGGTGACGAGTCGCTTGCCGAGAAGCTTCCCTTTGTGAAGGCCGGCCTGCCGGGTGTCTTTGTGACCCCCGACGTCACCCCGTACAAGAAACGCAAAGTCCGCATCCTCAACGGCGCCCACACCGCCTTTGTGCCGGGTTCCTGGGTCGCTGGCTTTGATATCGTGCGCGATTGCATGCACGACGAGACTGTTCGCGGCTTCATGAACACCATGCTCTACGACGAGGTCATCCCGACGCTTGCCGCCGACCTGGATGTCGAGGACTGCAAGGCCTTTGCCGCCGCCGTCGAGAACCGCTTCGACAACCCGTTTATCGACCACGCGCTGCTCTCCATTTGTCTCAACTCCACCGCCAAGTGGCGTGCCCGCGACCTGCCCACGCTCAAGGACTACGTTGCCAAGACCGGCAGCCTGCCCAAGTGCCTGGCGACGAGCCTCGCTACGCTTATCGCTTTCTATACGCAGGAGCTCGTTGCTCGCGAGGGAGACGGCCTGCACCTGCGTCGCGCCGACGGCACCGAGTACACCGCTCAGGACGATGCCTTCGTGCTCGATTTCTACGCCGCCCATGCCGGCACCGACGATGCCGAGCTGGTGCACGACGTGCTCACCAATGAGCAGATGTGGGGCGAGGACCTTACGCAGATCGCTGGTCTTGAGGGGTTTGTCGTCGGCGCGCTCGCCGTCGTGCGCACCGAGGGTGCCAAGCAGGCCTTCGCCAACGCTCAGGCGTAAATTCCCGGTGCGGGCGCCAGACGGCTTGTCCGCGCCTCGACTTCTGCTCAACCTGTAGGGTTAGGACCATTTGTAATGAACACTATCCAGATCAATCCGGCCGATAACGTGATCGTCGCGCTGTCGTCGCTTGCCAAGGGCACCGCCGTCGCGGTTCCCGGGGTGGGCGAGGTCGTGGCCGCGGAGGATATTCCGCAGGGCCACAAGATGGCTGTGCGCTCGATTGCCGCGGGGGAGGACGTCGTCAAGTACGGTCTTCCTATCGGCCACGTGACGGGCGACATCCAGCCCGGTCAGTGGCTTCATACGCATAACGTCAAGACCAACCTTTCGGGCGAGGTCGAGTATGCTTGCAACCCGACGCATCCGGTTGTTGAGCCGGTTGAGCCCGAGACCTTTATGGGTTTCCGTCGCGCCGACGGCCGCGCCGCCACGCGCAACGAGCTGTGGATCATCCCCACGGTCGGCTGCGTCAACGAGGTCGCACGTGCCATGTGCGAGCAGGCTCAGGATCTGGTCGAGGGCTCGCTGGAGGGCGTTTACTACTTCCCACATCCCTTTGGCTGCTCGCAGACCGGCGCCGACCATGCCCAGACGCGTCGTCTGCTGGTGGCGCTCTCGCGTCACGCAAACGCTGCGGGTGTACTGTTCCTGTCCCTCGGTTGCGAAAACTGCACGCACCAGCAGGTGCTCGATGAGCTCGGTGACTTCGATCACGAGCGCGTTCGCTTCCTTACCTGCCAGGATGTAGCCGACGAGCAGGTCGAGGGCCACAAGATTCTGTCCGAGTTGGCTGACCTGGCCAAGCAGGCCAAGCGTGAGCCCATTCCGGCCTCCGAGCTGGTCATTGGCCTTAAGTGCGGCGGCTCTGACGGTCTTTCGGGCATTACCGCCAACCCCACGATCGGCCGCGTGAGCGATATGGTTGTCGCCCGCGGCGGCACGTCGGTGCTCACCGAGGTGCCCGAGATGTTTGGCGCGGAGAGCATTCTGCTCGATCGCTGCGAGAGTCAGGACGTCTTTAACGCGGCGGCCGACATGCTCAACGGCTTTAAGGAATACTTTATCAGCCACGGTGAGGTCGTCTATGAGAACCCGAGCCCCGGCAACAAGGACGGCGGCATCACCACGCTCGAGGACAAGAGCTGCGGCTGCGTGCAAAAGGGCGGATCTGCCCCCATCGTCGACGTGCTGCCGTATGCCGGTCAAGCAACTAAGCACGGTCTGAACATGCTGTGCGGCCCGGGCAACGACATGGTGTCGACCACGGCGTTGACGGCTGCCGGCTGCCACGTGATTTTGTTCTCGACCGGCCGCGGCACGCCGTTTGGCGCGCCGGCGCCGACGCTCAAGGTGTTTACCAACCAGCGTCTGTGCGACCACAAGGCCAACTGGATGGACTTTAACGCCGGCGTGATTGCCACAGGCGAGTGCACGCTCGACAAGGCTGCCCATGACCTGTACCAGCTGGTGCTGGAGTGCGCGAGCGGCAAGCTTACGAGTGCCGAGCGTCGCGGTTGTCACGAGATCAGCATCTGGAAGGACGGCGTCTGCCTGTAGCGGCAAACGAGTTCGCATAGGGCGCTATTGGCCATGGCCCCGTCGGGAGTGTTCCCGGCGGGGCCATTTTTGTCCGGGCTGCAGAAGCGCGTCTTCCTGGGAGGGCGGGGGGCGGTGAATACAATAAACGTTCACCCAGTCACCCTGAAATTAAAACCCACCGAATGCCCTTGTAATCGAGATTATTTTGAGTTAGGTGTCCGTTCAGCGATGAAAAACGACCGTTCAGGGATATTATTCAAGTGAACGTTCACCTATCATAAGCAATCACGCATAATCTAGCTAAACGTTCACCCTGAACGACATGCAGACGGATGTCGGTATGGATTCCAATGTCTTGTTACAAGACAATCGAGAGAAGAGAGGGAGCTCGATGACTAATAAGATTGGAAAAAAGCGCAAAATCACATTCTGGACGCGCTTGGGCTTTGGTATGGGCGGCATGCTCAACTCCGGTGCCCTGAGCTTTACGCACAGCTACATGGTGCTGTTCCTGTCCACGGAGTGCGGCCTGTCCGCAGGCGAGGCTGCGCTGATTAGCTCGTTCGCCATCTATCTCAACGCCATTCTTTGCCCGCTGATGGGTTTTGTGGCCGATAACTTCTATGCCACCAAGATCGGCCGCATCTTTGGTCGTCGCCGTTTCTGGATCTTGCTCGCTATCCCGATGATGGTCGCTGAGCCGCTCATCTTTGTGGCTACGCCGTTTGGCTTCCCGTACTACTTTGCGCTGTACCTGATCTACAACGTCGCGTACACGTTCTGCACCGCCAACCTGTCGCCGCTTACCATTGAGATGACCGACGACTTCAAGGAGCGTACGTACCTCACCGGCTACAAGCACCTCTTTGGTAACGCCGCCGGCTTCCTGATGGCAGCACTCGTCGGCTTTGGCTTTGGCACCTTCGGCGAGACCAACCCGTTCAGCTATTTCATCATCGCTACGATCAACGCTTCGGTCATGGCAATCTCGCTGCTCTGCGTGTACCTGTCCACGTGGGAGCACACCCCCGAGGAGGTCGCTCAGGAGAAGATCGAGAGTGTCGGCGAGGGCATCAAGAAGTTCTTCATCGACGTTGTCTCCACCTTCCGCAACAAGTCCTTCCGCAAGGTCCTGTATGCGCAGGTCTCCACCAAGCTCGCTGCTGCCTGCTGGTCTGCCTGCCTGTCTTTCTTCATCGTCTACTGCCTGCAGATTCCTAAGTCCTACGAGTCCGTGATGGAGATGCCCGGCAAGGTCGTCGCTATCGTGTGCACCGCTGTCTGGGTTGCCCTCATGGCCAAGAAGGGCTTCCACAAGTCTTGGTACCTGGCCAACGTCGGCTGCGCCGCGTGCATCGTTGCCTACAACTACTTCGCCTTTGGTCAGATCAGCGGCACCTCCACGGTCGCCATCGCCATGATCGCCTACCCCGTCATCTTCGCCATCTGGAAGTTCTTCTACGTTGGCTTCCAGTATCTGCCCGATGTCCTGCTCAACTACATCCCCGATGTCGATGAGCTCATCACCCTGCGTCGTCGCGAGGGCATCTACAGCTCCGCACAGCAGCTCTGCCAGCAGATCGCCCAGGCAGTCGCCGTCAACGCATGGGCTATCGTCCTTGCTGCCTCCGGCTTCATTCAGACCGCCGGCAACAGCGATGCCGTGACCCAGCCCGCCACCGTGCCTCTGTACATCTGCGGCTACATGCTCATCGGCTGCGCCGGCTTCTTCCTGCTCGCGGCTGTCCTTGCCCGCGGCATCAAGATCGACAAGGAGCAGTGCGACGTCCTTTGCGACGAGATCCGTCGCGTCAAGGAGGGTGGCAAGATGGCCGACGTCAAGCCCGAGGTCAAGGCGCTTTGCGAGGAACTCTCCGGCTTTAAGTACGAGGACTGCTTCGCCCACAACAACGTTGGCTTCCAGGACGGTAGCGTAATTCCCGCCGAGTAGGACATACGCATCGTTCAAATCACAGGGCCGTGCCACCGGAATTCCGCCGGCAGGCACGGCCCTTTTTCAACAGCGTACAATTTGCCTTTAGAGCATCTTTTTTGAGGGAGAAACCCATGGAGACGAACGTTATCTGGCGCAATGCCCGCGCGGCCGTTATCGAGCTCGACGATGGCGGCTACTTTACCTGTGCCGATACGTGGGAGATCTTTGTCAACGACGAGCTCGCCGGTACCACGAATACGGTCGAGACCTATGTCGACGGCCTGATTCCCGGCAAGCGCAACTTGATTCGTTTTGTCTGTGGCGAGCGCGAGCTGAGCGTGGGAGTCACCACGCCGGCCGAGCCCTTCACCATCAACGTTCGCGACTGCGGCGCCAAGGGCGATGCCGAGCACGACGACACCACCAATATCCAGGCTGCCATCATGGCCTGCCCCAAGGGCGGACGCGTGCTGATTCCCGCCGGCAGCTACCGCATCAAGTCGCTCTTCCTTAAGAGCGATATCAATATTGAGCTTGCCGAGGGTGCGGTGCTGCTGGCCCGCTACGACCGCGCGGCGCTCGCCTACATTCCGGGCACGGTCACGGGCGATGAGGGCGCCGGGTATGCCGGTACCGACATGCTGCCCCTGGGCCGCTGGGAGGGCGAGAGCTTCTCGACCTACTGCTCTACCTTTACGGGCCTGGGTGTGCACGACGTGTGCATCTATGGGCGCGGCGCGATCGATGGCCAGACCGATTTTGCCGAGGACAACTGGTGGAACAAGGACTTTAAGAACATCTTCCGTCCCGAGGAGGGCCGCGAGATCGCCCGCCCGCGCATGATCTTCCTGTCCGAGTGCGAAAACGTGAGCATGGCTGGTTTTACCGTGCGCAATAGCCCCGCGTGGAACATCCACCCCGCCCTGTGCGAGCGCGTCGATGCGCTCTGCCTGTCCATCGAGGGTCCCAAGAACTCCCACAACACCGACGGCTTTGATCCCGAGAGCTGCGGTTTTGTCCGCATCCTTGGCTGCCAGTTCTCGGTGGGCGACGACTGCATCGCCATCAAGAGCGGCAAGCTGGGCATTGAGCCCGAGCTTCGTCCCGCCACACACGACGTGTTGATCTCGCACTGCTACATGCACGACGGCCATGGCGCCGTGGTACTGGGATCCGAGGCCGCCGGCGGTATCAAGGACCTTACCGTGAGTAAGTGCCTCTTTGAGCGCACTGACCGCGGCCTGCGCGTCAAGACCCGTCGTGGCCGCGGCAAGGATGCCGTCAACGAGGGAATCACCTTTGAGCACATTCGCATGGACGAGGTGCTTACGCCCTTCGTGGTCAACTCGTTCTATTTTTGCGACAAGGACGGCAAGACCGACTACGTGCAGTCTCGCGAGACGCTGCCCGTCGACGAACGCACGCCCGGCTTTGGCGCCACGACGTTTTGCGATATCGAGGCAACCAACTGCCATGCTGCCGCGGCCTATATCACGGGCCTGCCCGAGAGCAAGGTGACGCGCCTGACGTTCCAGGATGTCCATGTGACCTTTGCCGCCGATGCCGAGCCCTTTGTGCCGGCCATGGCCTGCGGCGTGGAGCCCATGGTGCGCCAGGGCATCATCGCACAGAACGTGAAAGTCCTCGACCTGCAGAACGTGCGCATCGAGGGTCAGGATGGCGACGAGCTGCAGCTGCAAAACGTCGACAAGGTTATCCGCGCATAGGGTAGTGCTCCTGCACAAGTGAATACGGCATGTTGAGGCGTGCGACGGACGGGGCTGCCCGGTCGTCGCACGCAATCTATAGGTGCCGGTCTTGCATGGTGAGTATTCTGCGACAGAAAGCGTAGTGACAGATGAGTGGGAAAGAACAGCTCTTTGAGGTATCGCTCGAACGCGAGGGCGCGTATCGCAGCATTTCGGCAGCGCTCGAGGCGGCGGAGCGGTGCGTACCCGATGCGACCGTGCCGGTTCGCGTGCTGGTGGCGCCGGGTGAGTACCGCGAGCGGGTCGAAATTCGTCGTCCGCATGTGACGCTCGAGGGCGAGACGGCCGACAGCGTGCGTATCGTGGGCGGCCTGGGTGCCAAGATGCCTTCGGAAGATGGTAGCGGCCAGGATGGAAGACTCGGCACCTTCCGTACGTACACGGTGCTGGTCGATGCCGACGACGTGACGCTTGCGGGCCTAACAATCGAAAACGACGCCGGTGACGGTCGCGAGGTCGGCCAGGCGATTGCCCTGTATGCCGACGGCGACCGCCTGGTGGTCGATTCCTGCCGCATCCTGGGGCATCAGGACACGCTCTTTTTGGGGCCGCTGCCGTCGCGCGAGGCCAAGCCGGGCGGCTTTATAGGCCCCAAGCAGTTTGCGCCGCGCCGGGTGGGGCGCCAGTATTTTCGACGTTGCCGGATCGAGGGCGACGTCGACTTTATCTTTGGCGGCGCGCGTGCCTACTTTGAGGGGTGTGAGATTCGCTCGCTCAACCGCGATATGGATGTCAACGGGTATGTAACGGCAGCCTCCACGCCTCAGGGCGAGCCGTACGGATTTGTGTTTCATGGCTGTTCGTTTACAGCCGATGAGGGCATTGCCCCCGGATCGGTCTATCTGGGTCGTCCATGGCGCGAGTGGGCCCAGACCGTTTTGCTCGAATGCTGGCTGGGCTCCCATATTTCACTCGAGGGCTGGTGGGATTGGAATAAGCCAGCGGCACATGACGGCACCCTGTATGCCGGCGGTACCCTGTTTGGCCCGGCGGGTGATACTGCCGCTTGGGTGCCGTGGGCGCATTGCCTGACCGGTCAGGATTCCGAACGCTATGCGCGTGACCGAGTTCTTGCCGGCACGGATGGTTGGGATCCCGAGGGCGGCGACGGTGATGCGGTAGAGACGGCCGGGCTATCTGCCAATGGCCGCACCGTGCACATCGAGACGTACTACGAGGACGAACCTGCGCTGCGCGCCCGACTGAAGCGCGAGGGGCGCTCGGCCGCATTTACGGGCAAGACTCCCACAGACTTTGAGGCATGGAAGGCTGCGACCAGGACTCGTCTGTACGATATTTTGGGTCTTTCGCTTATGGACCGCGCCCCGATTGAGATTCGTGAGCTCAATCGCGTGCGGGTTGCCGGCAGCATCGTGCGTACTCATGCGGTGCTGCAGGTTGAGCACGATGTGTGGATGCCGTTTTACCTGTTGGAGCCGTCCCGCCCCAAGCTTGACGAGCGGGGACTCAAGCGCTGCTATATCTGCCCGCATGGTCACCAGGGGGCGGGTGCTGCAAGCATAGCCGGCGTTGCGGGCGTGCCGGCGGTCGACGATGCCGTGCGTAAGTTCAATTACGACTACGGTCTGCGTTTGGCGCGCATGGGTTATGTGACCGTCTGCCCCGATGCGCGTGGTTGGGGATACCGTCGTGACTGGAAGGGTCAGGGCGACGACGAGAACAGCTACCTGCGCGGTACGTGTCTGAATCAAGCACGTATGGCCGAGCCGCTGGGTCTTACGGTCGCGGGCCTCAACGCCTGGGACAACATGCGCTTGATTGATTACTTGGAGACACGCGGTGACATTGCCATGGACGACCTGGGCTGCTTTGGTTTTTCGGGCGGCGGTTACATGACGTTGTACCTGTCCGCGCTCGACCCGCGCGTGCGCAAGGCGTTTGTCTCGGGCTATCTGTACGGCGTTGATGATTCGCTACTGCACCTCAACGGCAATTGCAGCTGCAATTACACGCCTGGACTCTGGCGTCTGCTCGACATGGGCGACATTGCATCGCTTGTCGCGCCACGGCCGCTCTTGGTTCAGAGCTGCGAGAAAGACCATCTCAACGGCGCCCGCGGGCTTGCGAACGTAGACGAGCAGCTCGATATCGTTCGCGACGCCTACGCGCTGCTGGGCAAGGACGAAAACCTTCTGCACGAGGTCTGCCCGGGTGGACACCACCTGGGCGTGGCGCATCTTGCCGAGGATATCGAATGGCTCGATTCGCAAGTTGCGGAATACGCCCACGCATAGTCCCTCGGTATGTTGTGAATGAACGGTATGTACCTGTATGACCGCCGGTGTGCGGGTGAGGAGAAGAATATGGAAACGAAAAACTTGAGCGAATCGACCGTCTGCTGCTTTGGCGATTCGACCACCTGGGGCGATAACGGATGCGGCGGGGGAGGCAACGACATCTCTTGGACCTCGCACCTGGGTGCGCTGCTGGGCGGCGCTACGATCGAGAACTTTGGTATTAAGGGTTCGTGTATTGCCGTCAAGGCCGACCGTAGCGATTCGTTTGTTGAGCGCTTGGACGGCATCGATCACACGGCAGATATCTGCATCGTCTTTGGCGGCGTTAACGACTTTAGCCGTAACGTGCCGCTGGGAGAGCTGGGCAGCACGGACGTGCACGAGTTCTACGGTGCGCTCGACTACCTGATCCGCACCATCACGGCGCGCTCGCCTCAGGCAAAGCTGATGTTTATGACGCCGTGCAAGACGAGCGGCAAACACGAGAAGGATATTCCGGCAAGCAACGAGGCCAACCATCTGGGCCTGACGCAAGACGCCTATGTGCGCGCGATGCTGGAGGTCTGCGATCGCTACTCGGTGCCGGTGATCGACCTGTATGCGCAAAGCGGCATCAGCCCGTTTTTGCCGGAGCACCGCGAGCTCTACATGCCGGACGGTCTGCATTACAGCCCTGCCGGCTATGAGCGCCTGGCGCATCGCATCGCTGCGGGCCTCACCGCCGTTTGCCGTTAAAAGTTTGCCGTTCACGGGGATTATAGGGTTAACGTTCACCCTATAATCCCCGTTCGCGTTACACTAGGGGAAACGTTCACCCATCAATAACGTCAGAGGGGACAGCAATGGGTTGCAATCAGATTCTGGACCGTTATATCGAGCAGTTGATCGAGACCTCTACGCCTCAGGCGCCGGCCTGGAATATCGAAAAGCTTCGCGCCGGCAAGGAGAACACCTGGAATTACATTGACGGCTGCATGATCAAGGCGCTCATCGAGCTGTACGAGATCACCGGCGAGCAGCGTTACCTGACCTTCGCCGACGACTATATCGACTTCTTTGTCCAGGATGACGGCACCATCAAGCATTACGATCCCCAGGAGTACAACCTCGACAACGTCAACGCGGGCAAAACCCTCTACAAACTCTATGACCTGGTGGGCAAGCCCAAGTACCGTGCCGCCATGGATACCATCTACCGTCAGCTCGAGACCCAGCCGCGTACCAAAGAGGGTGTGTTTTGGCACAAAGCCGTCTACCCCAACCAGATCTGGCTCGACGGCATGTACATGGCGCAGCCGTTCTACATGCAGTACGAGCTGAGCTTCCACAACCGCCGTGCCTGCTCGGATAGCTTCCATATGTTCCAGGTGGTGCACGACCTGATGCGCAACCCCCTCAACGGCCTGTACTATCACGCCTACGACGCGAGCCGCAAGCAGTTCTGGTGCGATCCCGTCACCGGCCTTTCGGCCAACTTCTGGCTGCGCGCCGAGGGCTGGTTCGCCATGGCGCTCATCGATACCTGGGAGCTCATGCCGCCCTCGATGTCGGCCGAGAAGGACGAGATCCGCAAGATGTTCCACGACCTGATCGACGCCATGCTGCCGTATCAGGACGAGAAGACCGGTATGTGGCACCAGGTCATCAACCTGCCCAATATCGCCCCCAACTATCTGGAGGAGTCGGGCAGCGCCATCTTTGCCAACGCCATCATGAAGGGCGTGCGCCTGGGCGTGCTGGGCGAGCGCTACTACCAGTACGGCCGCCGTGCGTTTGACGGCATCTGCGACACGTGCCTGTCCGAGCGCGACGGACAGCTGGCGCTCGACAACATCTGCCTGGTGGCGGGTCTTGGCAACACCGCGCACCGCGAGGGCACGTTTGGCTACTACATGAGCGAGCCCGTCGTCAAAAACGACGCGAAGGGCGTGGCGCCGCTGGTGCTCGCCTATATCGAGACTATGCATCATGACAAGTTGGCCGGTAAGCGCGATCCGCTCGCCCCTTCGGGCATGTGCTCCATCGATGACCCGTTTGGCGGCTACACGCCGGGCATCAATGCGTGCAAGGAGGTCTAGGCATGGCGCAGTCGAAAGGCGCGCTGAGCGTCGGTGTGCGCCTGCACGACCTGCCCGAGGGTACGGTCGAGGAGCGCATTCGCATGGCAGGCAAACTGGGTTTCTCGTGCGTTCAGCTGCCGAGCAAAGTACTCTACAAGTCCTTTGGCATTAAGCGTTCCGGCCTTACGCACGAACTCGCCGACCATCTGCGCGAGGTGCTCGACACCAACGGCGTGCAGGTGGCGGTGCTCGGCTGCTATAAAAACCTGGCAACGCCCGATCAGAATCAACTGGTGGATACCTATGCCGAGTACGAGGCGTGCCTGAGGTTCGCGCGCTGGCTTGGGGGCTGTCCGGTGGGGACCGAGACGGGGCGCCCTAACGCGCGGAACAAGATGGCCGATGACCGTTTTTCGGCCGCTGCGCTCGATACGTTTTGCAAAGGACTCGCACGCGTGTGCTCGATGGCCGAAAAGGAGGGCGGCGAGCTTCTGATCGAGCCCGGTTGGAACGAGATCGTCAATACGCCCGAGCGCTGCCGCGAGGTTCTGGAGCGCGTTTCAAGCACCGCACTCGGCGTGATCTACGATCCGGTGTCGCTGCTGCACCCCGCGATCGTCGGTGAGGCTTCCGAGCAGGTGTCGCGCATGTTGCACCTGTGCGGCAGCAAGATTCGCGTGCTGCATGCCAAGGACTACGAGATCGTAGACAACGAGGACGAAGCCGGCTGGTGCGACGGTACGGGTTCTCGCCTGGTGTGCTACGGCGTGGGCGAGACGGGCCGCTATGACTTTGAGCCCGTGGTGGCCTGGGCGGCTGCCGCCTGTTCGGGGATTCCTTGCGTGGTCGAGAACAGCGTGCCGGCGACGGCGGCTAGCTGCCTGGCGACACTCGAGCGCATGTCCGCTCGCTGCGGGGCTCCGCATCGCGAGATATAGCATTGGCTTTTGCCGTGGCGGCATATTGAGTTTGCTTGACTGGGGGCGGCGGTGAAGTTTTTTATCGTCGCCTCATTGGATTACATCAAAAAGGGGAGTTGCGTGGCTATCCACATTGTTGAAGAGGCGAATCGTTGCCTAGGTTGCAAAAAGGCGTTCTGCCAGCTTAAGGGCTGCCCGGTGCAGACGCCTATTCCGCAGGTCATTGACTTGTTCAAGCAGCGTCGTCTGGAAGAGGCAGGTGAGCTGCTGTTCCAGAACAACCCCATGAGTGCGGTCTGCTCCATGATCTGCAACCATTCGGGTCAGTGCGAGGGCGCGTGCATCCAGGGCCGCAAGGGTGCGCCGGTGCACTTCTCGAGCATCGAGAACTATATCTCGACTGCGTATTTGGATCGTAGGGAGTGGAAGCCTGCGCCGTCGTGCGGCAAGCAGGTTGCCGTGGTCGGTTCCGGTCCTGCCGGCATTACCGTGGCCATTAAGATGGCCCAGCTGGGCTGTGCCGTCACGGTGTTTGAACAGCGCCCCGAGATCGGCGGCGTGCTGGAGTACGGCATCCCCGAGTTTCGCCTGCCCCGTGCTCTCGTGCAAAAGTACCGTCACGTGATGTGCTCGCTTGGCGTGCGCGTCCGTCCCTCGACCACCATCGGTGGTGCGCTGCATATCGACGACCTGCTGCGCGACGGCTACGATGCGGTCTTTGTCGGTACCGGTACCTGGCGCGCTCGCAAGCTGGGTATTCCCGGCGAGTCGCGTGGCAACGTACTGTTTGGTATCGATTACCTGGTCGATCCCACGAGCGTGGCGATCGGTCAGAACGTGGCGGTTATCGGCGCCGGCAACGTGGCCATGGATGTTGCCCGCACGGCTCTGCGCTCGGGCGCTCGCAAGGTTACCGTGTATGCCCGATCGCGCCATATCTCGGCCATCGATGACGAGGTGGAGCTGACCGAGCTTTACGGTGCCGAGATCGTGCGCGGCAAGGCGATCTGCGCCATCGACGATAACGGTCCGGTTTTCGAGACGGCTATCTTTGACGAGGGCGACAACGTGGTGGGCTACGAGGAAGAACTTGACCATGTGCCCGCCGACACGGTTGTGATTGCGGCCTCGCAGGTGCCCAAGGACAAACTGGTGCTTACGACGGGCGGTCTGGAGACCGACCATCGCGGTCTTCTTTCGGTCGATGAGTGCGGCATGACCACCGTGCCTGGCGTCTTTGCCGCCGGCGACGTGGTCAACGGCCCGCTCACCGTGGTCCATGCCGTAGCCGGCGCCAAGCTCGCCGTCGAAGGCATGACCAGCTATCTGGGCCTCTAACCCACCCCGCCCATCAGTTGCGGTGGAATACGGACTGTTTTGGCTGTCAAAGGCCTTATCTACTCCGTATTCCACCGCAACTTTTTGTGGGCTGAGTAAAAGCCGGGGGAGCGTGTACGGTCGGGTACAGCGCAGTTGCTGATACGATAAGTACGTTAGCAACTGCCGCCGAGCGGCTCAAACGAAAGGAACCCTGTATGGAGTCTTCCGCCTACCCGATGCTCTTTAGCCCGATCAAGGTCGGTACGACCGAGGTCAAGAACCGCGTCTTTATGCCGCCGGTGTCCACGAACCTGGCCGATCATGGCTATGTGACCGACGACTTGGTCGATCATTACCGTGCCCGTGCCAAGGGCGGCGTGGGCCTCATCATCACCGAGGTCGTGACGGTCGAGCCCACCTATACCTATCTACCGGGTGACATGTGCTGCTACGACGACACGTTTATCCCTGGCTGGGAAAAGCTCGCCGCGGCCGTCCACGAGTATGGCTGCAAGATCATGCCGCAGCTCTTCCACCCCGCCTACATGGCCTTTAACATTCCGGGCACGCCGCGCCTGATCGCTCCGTCCTTTGTGGGCCCGTCCTATGCCCGCGAGGCGCCGCGCCCCATCACGGTCGATGAGATCCACGAGCTCACGCATCAGTTTGGTGACGCTGCTGTGCGCATGCAGAAGGCCGGTGTCGACGGCGTCGAGGTCCATGCGGCACACGCCCACGGCATGCTCGGCGGCTTTTTGACCCCGCTCTATAACAAGCGCACCGACGAGTACGGTGGCTCGCTCGACGCCCGCATGCGCTTCCTGCTCGAGGTCATCGCCGAGATTCGCGAGCGCTGCGGCAAGGACTTTATCATCGACGTCCGTATCTCGGGCGACGAGTACACCGATGGCGGCCTGACCCTCAACGACATGATCTATGTCTCGCGTCGCTTGGAGAAGGCCGGCGTCGACATGATCCACGTGTCGGGCGGCACTACCATCAAGCGCGGCTCCGCCATTCCCGCCGCCGGCACGCAGCAGGCCTCGCACGCCGCCTGCTCGCGCGAGATCAAAAAGCACGTCAACATTCCCGTTGCCACGGTCGGCCGCATTAACGAGGCATGGATTGCCGAGGAACTGATCGAGGACGGCGCCGCCGACATCTGCATGATGGGCCGTGCCAATCTGTGCGATGCCGAGTTCTGCAACAAGGCGGCTGCCGGCAACGCCGACGAGATCCGTCCCTGCATCGGCTGCCTGCGCTGCCTGAACGGCATCATGTTTGGCAAGCGCATCTCCTGCACCGTCAACCCGGACGTGGAGCGCGACGAGGCCGGCTATGAGCCTGCCGCCGAGGCCAAGAATGTGCTCGTTGTGGGCGCCGGTCCTGCGGGCATGGAGGCAGCCTACATTGCCGCCAAGCGCGGCCACAACGTGGTGCTCGTGGATAAGCAGGACGAGCCGGGCGGCGAGATGCGCATCGCGGCCGTTCCGCCGGCAAAGCAGGAGCTCACGCGCGTGATCAAGTATCAGTACCGTCGCCTGGCCGAGGCCGGCGTCACATGCGTCTTTGGTACCGAGCTGACCGCCGAGGACATCCAGCGCGACTACGCGGGTTACGAGGTTGTCCTGGCCTATGGCGCCGAACCCATCGCCCCGGCCTTTATGCAGGGCTTTAAGCAGGTCATGACGGCTGATGACCTGCTGGGCGGCAAGGCTTTCCCGGGCAAGAAGATTGTCATTGTGGGCGGCGGCACCGTTGGCTGCGAGACGGCCGATTACCTGGCCCCGTTGGTCAACGATCTGTCGCCGGCAAACCGCGACGTCACCGTTATCGAGATGACCAAGACGCTCGCCGCCAACGAGGGCGGCGCCGGTCGCGCGGTCCTCATCACGCGTATGCTTTCCAAGGGCGTTCACGTGCTGACCGAGGCCAAGGTGACCGAGATTACCGAGGACACCATCAGTTACGAAAAGGACGGCGAGGTCCACACCATCGCCGACGCCGACACGCTGGTGCTTGCCATGGGTTACCGCCCCAACACCAAGCTGGCCGATGACCTTGCCGTTGCCGGCGTTGCCACCCACGTGCTGGGCGATGCCCAGAAGTGCGGCAACATCCGCGACGCCATCGGCGACGGCTACAAGGTCGCCTGCGAGCTGTAGGCTCTTGGCAAATAGGGGAGCGGCCGCCTTGCGGTGACTCAAGCGATAGCCAATCTAAAAAGGCGCCGCGACACATGGATCGTCGCGGCGCCTTTTGTCTGGCGGTTTGTTGGGGGTCGGTGCGCCCCGTGGGCCTTATTACAGGCCCAAGATCTCCTTGACCTTGGCGATGATGGCCTCGTCGGTGGCGTTGGCAAAGAAGTACTCCTGGAAGTGCTCACCAGCGAGGGCGCCCTTCACCAGATCCTGATCGATCTCGCCCAGGACGTCGACGAGCGGACGCATGGTCACAGCGCGCACGCCGTCGAGGATCTTCTTGTTGCGCTGCTCGGGCTCAACGCGCTCGGCGGGGTAGCCGTTGCCCGAGCCAAAGCCAAAGAGCTTCTCGAAGGTGTACTCGAGGTTGAGCTCCTGGCCCCAGCCGTTCTTGAGGGCGAAGGGCATGGCGACGGCATTGCCATCGTTGACCTGGGCAAAGGTGTAGGCATCCAGCGGGTCGGCAACATGGCCGCACAGCACGCCGGGGAAGGAGTTGCAGGCGAGCATGGCGCCCTCGCCGGTGCCGCAACCGGTCACGACGTAGTCGGCAGCGCCGGAGTTGAGCAGCACGGCGGCAAGAATGCCGTTCTGCACGTAGGTGAGGGGCTTGGAGTCGGCATCGGCATACATGCCATAGTTAAAGACGGTGTGCCCCATGGGCTCGACAACCTTCTTAAGGGCAGCCTCGATCATAGGGTTCTTGGAGTTCTGAGAATTCTCGTTGATTAGAGCGATCTTCATTTGAGTTAACCTTTCAACTAAATCTTCCAGTTTTTTGTTTCTGTGCGCGGGCGGCGGCAAAGCCAACCCGCGATGAGCTATGCGGGCGGTCGGCAGTTAAGTCTGTCGCGAGTTCCGCACAAACCGGAAAGCACTTAATGTGCTTTCCGTGCGAGCAGGACTGTTTGAGCAGCAGACCTTATCGTCCACCGCCTCGCCCGAATGCCCTATTGCGGCTGTTTGCCGATGTAGGCGAGGATGCCGCCGTCCACGTACAGAATGTGCCCGTTGACGAAGTTCGATGCGTCGGAAGCCAGGAACACGGCGGGGCCCTTCAGGTCCTCGGGCGTGCCCCAACGGGCGGCCGGCGTCTTGGCAATGATGAACTGGTCAAACGGGTGGCGGCTGCCGTCGGGCTGCGTCTCGCGCAGCGGTGCGGTCTGCGGCGTGGCGATGTAGCCGGGCCCAATGCCGTTGCACTGGATATTGGCCTCGCCAAACTCGGAGCAGATGTTCTTGGTGAGCATCTTGAGTCCGCCCTTGGCGGCGGCATAGCCGGCGATGGTCTCGCGGCCCAGCTCGCTCATCATGGAGCAGATATTGATGATCTTGCCGTGACCCTTGGCGATCATGCCCGGCAGGCAGGCCTTGGACACGATGAACGGGGCATTGAGGTCGATGTCGACGACGCGACGGAAGTCCTCGGCGCTCATGTCGAGCATCGGGGTGCGCTGGATGACGCCGGCGTTGTTGACCAGAATGTCGGGCGTGGTGCCAAAATCGGCCTCGATCTTGGCGATGAGCTCGGCGACGACGGCCTCGTCGGTGACGTCGGCAACATAGCCGTGAGCATCAAAGCCCAGCTCGCGGTAGTGCTTCTCGGCCTCGGCGACCTTGTCGGCGTGACGGGCGTTAAAGGCGATCCTGGCGCCGGCTTCGCCGAGTGCCTCGGCCATGGCCATGCCGATGCCATAGGTGGCGCCGGTCACGAGCGCGACCTTGCCGTCCAGGCGGAAGCTGTCCATAAGATCAGACATAGCAATCCTTCCAAAAGAAACGTTCATCTATATAAGTCTTACTTTTCGTACAAGCTCAGTATATGTGAAGTAGGGTAATAAACCCTCCCATTCTCCGAAAAATAGGTGAACGTTCACTTTTAAAAGGTAAACGGTGAACTCGCCCTGCTGTGCGGACGGCACGATTGTCCTGATCGAGGAGGGCAAGCTCGAGAGACAAGTGGGCACGGGCTGCCCGTTGGCCCCGCGCGTAGTGCTACTTTTCAAACGCGGCGCGCGCAAAGTGCCGGGTGAACAACTTACTGGCGATGCCGGCGACGTTGCCTAAGATCAGCGCCGAGATAGCGGTGGTCACGTCTGGTCACGTCAAAGCCATCTAAGTTGTGCATGGGTGCCAGCGGCCCTTATTTCACCGCAACTGAGGGTATGGGGGATGCGATAGTATTACGTGGTGAAATTCGACAAACCGTGAGCTTCATCCGAGGGCTTTATGGAACAACATCAGCTTTATCAGAGCCTGCAAGATCAGGCATACAACGCATTGCGCTCCAAGATCATCTATGCCGAGCTCAAACCCGGCACACGTCTTTCGGCGATTGGTCTGGAAAAGGAGACGGGAATCGGGCGCACGCCCATTCGCGAGTCCTTTGTGCGTCTGCGTGAGCAGGAGCTAGTGGAAACGCGTCCCAAAAGCGGCACCTATGTCTCAAAAATCAGCATGGAGCGCGCTGAGAACGCCTGTTTCTTGCGCGAGAAACTCGAGAGAAGTGTGCTCATTAAATGCTGCTCTGCCGCCACGCCCGAGCAAAAGTATCGGCTCGAGCAGATTCTTGCCGAGTCCGAGTCGCTCGATCATCGTGAAACGCGTCGCTTTTTCGATCTGGACAACCTGTTCCATGAGACATGTTTTGAGATTGCCGGCCGCCACATGTTGTGGGATTGGATGAAGAGCGTCAACACGCATTTTGAGCGATACAACTGGTTGCGTATGGTGTCGCAGGATCTGGATTGGGAGCCGATTCGTCGGCAGCATCGCCGGATTCTCGAGGCCATTAAAAAGGGCGATACCGACACGGCGAGCTACCTGGCGGAGACGCACCTGCATCTGATGCCCGAGGAGCAGGGCCCGGTTATCGCCTTGCATCCCGACTATTTCGAGCTGTCCAAAGACTCGGCCATCTAACTCGTTCCCTACATTAGTTGCGGTGAAATAGGGACTGTTTTGCGGCTTTGACGACGTAGGCAGTCCGTATTTCACCGCAAGTGCGGGGGTGCAATCGGGGCATGAAAAGGCTGCGGCGCCGCTTGGAGGAAAAGACCGGAAGCAAGGGTCCATTCCTCCAGACGGCGCCGCAGCTGTTTTGGTGGACTGGATTATGTTGAGTCGGTTGATTGACCGGGAAAGCAAAGCGGCTTGGGGGCGTGTCGCTTCCGTCACGTTCTATCAGCATACAAGACGGTTTCGGTTCTTGTTCGTGACGGAAACGGCGCGCTTCCGAGCCGTTTTAAAAGAAAGGAGGCGAGGTCTAGGGCACGCCCCCTTTCACGATAGAGAGCTAAACCTAGCCGCGAACCTTCTTGACGACGTCCATAGCCTCGCGGGCGATCTGCTCGACCTTGGAGAAGTCGCCGTCGGCGAACAGGGCCGGCTTAACCATCCAGGTGCCACCGCAGGCGATGATGGCGCTGGAGCTCAGGTACTCCTCGACGTTGGCGGTGCTCACGCCGCCGGTGGGCATAAAGCGATGGCCGACAAACGGAGCGGCGAGGGCCTTGATGGTGTTGAGGCCGCCATACTGAGCCGCGGGGAAGAACTTGGTGACCTTGAGGCCCAGGTTCTCGGCGGCGGTGACCTCGGAGGGGGTCACGGTGCCGGGCAGCACGGGCAGGTCGATGTCGATGCAGTGCTTCACGACGTCCTCGTTGTAACCCGGGGAGACGATGAACTTGGCACCGGCGGCGCGGGCCTGCTCAACCTGCTCAACGGTCAGGACGGTGCCGGCGCCAACGCACATCTCGGGCTCGGCGGCGGCCATAGCGGCGATGCACTCGGCGGCGCAGGCGGTGCGGAAGGTGACCTCGGCGGATTTCATGCCGGCTGCCATAAGGGCGTGAGCGAGCGGAGCGGCATCCTCGACCTTGTTGAGCACGACGACCGGGACGATGCCCAGGGATTCAAGCGTGGTGTAGAACTGATCGAACATGGTGTTCCTTTCGATGTGAGGCGCGCACGGGCGCATGATTGCTAAATGTGCTGGTCAAGAGCCGGTTTTGGATTGGTTATCGGAGGCACTGCTTGGGGTTCAAGCAATTCCAAAACCGGCTGCGCGACCAGTCGTATAGGGAATGCCGGGCAAAACCGGAATGGGACTGGTGGTTTTGCCCGACCGGAAGGATCGGGGAGCGGGCCGCAGGGGTATGGGTATGGAAAGCTGCGGCCCGCGGAATGGAGACAGCTTAGCGCGCAACGCGAGTGCCACCGTCGGCGGTGTTGGCGACGGCTGCGATCTCGTCTGCGGTCACCAAGTTGGAATCGCCCTTGATGGTGAGCTTGAGGATCGAGGCCGCAATGGCGTAGTTGACGGCAGCCTGCGGGTCAAAGTCGTTGATGAGGGCATGGACGAGACCGGCGTTGAAAGCATCGCCGGCGGCAACGCCCTCGAGCACGTGCACGTCGTGAGCAGGGGAGAACCAGTGCTCGCCGCTCTCGGCGTCAAAGAGCATGCCCATCCAGATGGAGCGCTCGACGCAGGAGATGTTGCGGACGACCGAGGCGACCTTCTTGCAACCGTACTCGGCGCAGATCTGACGGGCCATCTCGACGTAGGTGTCGCGTTCCTCGATGCCGTGGGCAAGGGAGCCGGAGACGCAGGTCATGCCGAGACCGGCGGGTGCGTCCTCGTCGTTGGCGATGCAGATGTCGACGAGTGGCAGGAGCTCCTTCATGGTTGCCTGCGACTTCTCGGGCGACCACATCTTGCCGCGATAGTTCACGTCGCAAACGGTGGTGATGCCCTTGGCGCGGCAGGCGGTGAGGGCATCCTTGCAGGCGGCGGCCATCTCGTCGGAGACGGCGGGCGTCACGCCGGAGAAGTAGAAGACATCGACACCCTTGAGGATCTCGTCCCAGTCAAAGACGTCGCGCTTGGCCATGTTGATGGCAGAGTACTTGCGGTCGTAGACGCAGCCGTTGCCGCGCTGCGAGGCGCCGACCTCAAACACATAGGAACCAAGACGGTCGCCCTGGCGCACGACGCGCGAGGTATCGACGTCGTAGACCTTCAGCGAACGCAGGGCGCACTCGCCCAGACGGTTGGCCGGGACAACGGAGACGTAAGCTGCCTTGTCACCCTGGTAGGCCAGGGAAAGCGCGGTGTTGGCTTCGGCGCCGCCGTAGCGGACATCAAACTCGGTCGCCTGCTCAATGCGCAGATGATCTTTGGGCGAGAGCCTCATCATGATCTCGCCGAAGGTAAGAACCGTTTTACCCATGGTCGCGCAGCTCCTTCTTACTCGTGCGTACACCTTTGATATGGCGTTGGCACGGAGGTGCCAAGACGGTAGGGTACATCTTTGCACCTCCGTGCCAACGCTTGCCGAAATCGGTTTACGAAATCGGTTTCGTTTCGAGTTGTAGTATACTCACCTACAGCGTTTTGCAAGCGAGATTTTTAAAAAAATGCCTAAAATGGCTCAGACTGCCGACAATTGGGAAACGGGGTGCGCTATGGCGCAGATGAGAATCAAGGACATTGCCGCCGAGGCGGGCGTGAGCCCGGCCACGGTCTCGCGCTATCTCAACAACCGCCCCGGGCAGATGACCGAGGAAACCCGCGCTCGCATCGCGGCGGTTATCGAGCGCACCGGCTATCGTCCACGTGCCGCCGCGCGCAATCTGCGCAGCTCGCGCACCAACCTCATCGGCGTGATCTTGGCCGACATTGCTAACCCGTTCTCCAGCGCCATGCTCGAAGGGCTTTCCGCCAGCGCCGCCGCGCGCGGCTGCTCGCTCATGACGGCCATTAGCGGCAACGACCCCGCCAAGGAGGCAGAGTCGCTCACCAGACTTATCGATGCCGGCGTGGACGGCCTGGTCGTCAATACCTGCGGAGGCAACGACGAGGCGATCGCCGCGGCAGCGGGACGCCTGCCCGTCGTGCTGCTCGACCGCGATGTTGCCGACGGCGGTATCGACTTGGTGACCTCTAACAACCGCGAGTTGGTCGCCGGCCTGGTAGACGCCTTGGTCGCCGCGGGCAGCGAGCACCTGTGCCTGCTCACCGAGGCAAGCGACGACAGCCCCGTGCGTCGCGAGCGCGCCGAGGCCTTTGCCGACGAGCTCTCGCGTCGCGGCCTGACCGGCGAGGTCGTCACCCTGGCCGACGGTGGCGCCGCGGGCATCGGCCGCTTGGACGAGACCATGCGTGACTATGCGGGTAAAAAGCTCGGCCTCATTGCCGTCAACGGCCTGGTCTTTCTGCGCCTGACCGAGGCGCTGGCACAGTTGGGACCTTCGTTGCCGGCGGGTCTCAAGATCGCAACGTTTGACGACTATCCCTGGAACCACGTGCTCTTTGGCGGTGTGACCACGGCCGCGCAGGACACCCTCACCATTGCCGAGCGCGTGGTCGAGCGCCTGTCCGAGCGCATCGACGTCGTTACCACTACGGTGGGCGATGCCGCAAGGCTCGCCCCCAAGCGCATCGAGGTTCCCGGCCACATCGAACGCCGCGCTTCGACCTCGTGCTAACCAATCGTTCGGGACGGCCTGTTCGCACACGTTTTTTGGGCGCTTGATACGCTTTAACCCTGCGGAAACATTTTTCTGCGATAGTATCTGCGATATAGACCAGTCGAAACCCGCCCGAAAGAAAGGGGAGCGACATGAACCAGCAGAACATCGATTACGTACTCCGCTCCGTAGAACAGCGTGACATCCGCTTTGTGCGTCTGTGGTTTGTCGACATTCTCGGCCGCCTCAAAAACTTTGCTATTAGCCCCGAGGACCTCGAGGTCGCATTTGAGGAGGGCATTGGCTTTGACGGCTCGGCCATCGAGGGCTTTGCCACGCCCGAGGAAGCCGACATGCTGGCGTTCCCCGATGCCTCGACCTTCCAGATTCTGCCGTGGCGTCCGAGCCACAACGGCGTCGCCCGTGTGTTCTGCGACGTGTGCACTCCCGATCGCGAGCCCTTCGCCGGCGACCCGCGCGCTGCGCTGCGCCGCATGTTCCATAAGGCCGAGAAGGCCGGCTACCTGCTCAACGTTGGTGCCGAGCTGGAGTATTACTACTTCCCCGACGAGCACACGCCCGAGCCGCTCGACAACGTGGGCTACTTCGATCTTTCGGTGAGCGACGCCGCGCGCGACCTGCGCCGCAACACGGTCCTCACGCTCGAGAAGATGTCCGTGCCCGTGGAGTACACCTTCCACGCCGCCGGCCGCTCGCAGCACGGCATGAGCCTGCGCCACGCCGAGGCCCTGAGCATGTCCGACGCCATCACCACGGCCAAACTCATCATTAAGCAGCAGGCCTACGAGAGCGGTTGCCACGCATCCTTTATGCCCAAGCCGCTGGCGGGCGAGGACGGCAGCGCCATGTTTTTGCATCAGTCGCTGTTCGATCACGACGGCAACAACGTCTTTTGGGGCGAGGACGACGAGAAGTACCACCTCTCCGAAATCGCCAAGCACTACATGGCCGGCATCTTGGCGCACGCGCGCGAGATCAGCGCCATCACCAATCCCACGGTCAACTCGTACAAGCGCATCACCACGGGTGGCGACTCCGTGCCGCAGTACGCCACGTGGGGCCTGCGCAACCGCGCGAGTATGGTCCGCATCCCGGTCTACAAGCCCGGCAAGCCGCTGTCCACGCGCATCGAGCTGCGCAGTCCCGACCCCATGGCCAACCCGTACCTGGTCAACGCCGTCACGCTGGCGGCTGGTCTGGACGGCATCGAGCGCAAGCTGGAACTCCCGCCCGAGGCCACGGCCGAGACGCTCAAGCTTACCGACCGTCAGATGGTCGAGGCCGGCTACACGCTGCTGCCGCGCTCACTCAAAGAGGCGCTCGACGTGTTTGAGGACTCGCAGTTTATGAAGGATGCCCTCGGCGAGCACATCCACAGCTTCTTCCTCAAAAAGAAGCGCGACGAGTGGCATAAGTTTGAGTCTACGATCACCGAGTGGGAGATCAAGCACTACCTGGCGAACTCCTAATCGCGCTGGCTTGTTCCAGTACGATTGAGCTCATTTCTTTGGAGGCCGATATGTCCGAAAAGAGTGCCCTGTTCATGGCGCGCACGACGCGCTTCCACGAGTTTGCCCGCAGCTTGACGACCACCCTGGGTGTCGAGGTGAGTCTGGCCACCCCCGATTCGCCAACTGCGGCGCACGACTTTGACCTGCTGATCCTCGATTCCGATGGCATCCGCAGCGACCGCATCGATCAGATTGCCAAGTGGCTCGACGATCGCGGCGGTGTTCCCATGCTGGTGATCGTCGACGACGAGGCGCTCGGCACCCTGCGCCTGCCGAATCATGCGCATGCCGACTTTGTATGTCCCACGGCGACGCCCAACGAGCTCAAGGCTCGTGCACAGCGTCTGATGGGCGAGGAGGAGCCCGTCGCCTCCGATGATGTGCTCAACATCGATAACCTTGAGATCAACCTGGCCACCTACCAGGTGACACTCGATAGCGAGCCCATTGACCTGACGCTGATGGAGTACTCGCTGCTGAGTTTTTTGGCGACGCATCCCAACCGCGCCTACAGCCGCGAGGTACTGCTGCACCGCGTGTGGGGCTTTGAGTACTGCGGCGGTACGCGCACCGTCGACGTGCATATCCGACGCATCCGCTCCAAGGTGGGCCCGCAGATCGCGGCGCACATCACCACCGTCCGCGGCGTGGGCTATCTGTTTAAGGACTAGATTTCCACCACAAAGGGGACAGACACCTTTGTGGTGGTTTTGACGCAGGTGCGGGCTCCTTTCGAGTTTGCAGCAGAACTTAAGCCTTCCTAAAAGATTGCGTTCTCGTACACGTACGCCTGCATATTGGGGTACAACTCAACGTGAACAATGATGGCCCGCCACGTGTTTGGCGGGCCTTTGGTTATTTGACGAAAGGATCGCAGCCATGAGCGAGAACGATTCCCAGCGTCCCCAGGATGCGGGCAACGCCGGCGAGACTCAGCAGCAGCCGCGCGTGCAGGTGGAGTCGACGCCTGCCGACGGCAACAACATTCCCTACGTGCAGGCCTACGACACGCAGACCGGCAAGCCGCTGGGCAGCCAGCAGGTCGTGAACAAGCACACGGTGGTCAAGACCAAGACCAAAAAGCTGCCGATCTTTATTACGGCGCTCGCCGGTTGTGCCTGCGGCGCCCTGCTGGTCATTGCGCTCATTATGAGCGGAACGCTCAATATCGGTGGCGGAAAGAATGCCGTGACGGCGGGTGCTTCGGGTTCGTCGACGCAAAAGATCACCATCGACTCCGAGGACACCACGCTGGCCGAGGCCGTTTCTGCCAAGGCCCTGCCCTCTGTGGTTTCCATCACTGCCACTTCGAGCGGCGGCCAGAATGGCTCGCTTTCGCAGTCTGCTGACGAGTCGGATGGTTCGGGCAGCGTCGGTTCGGGCGTGGTGCTCGATACCGAGGGCCATATTCTCACCAACAACCACGTGGTCGATGGCTATGACCAGTACGTGGTGACCATGGACGACGGCACCACCTATGAGGCCGAGTTCGTGGGCAACGATGCTTCGAGCGACCTAGCCGTCATCAAGCTCAAGGATGCCGATGCCTCCAAGCTTACCCCGATCGAGATCGGCGACTCCTCCAAGCTCAACGTGGGCGAGTGGGTCATGGCGATTGGCTCACCGTTTGGCAACGAGCAGTCTGTCTCCACCGGTATCGTCTCGGCGCTGTATCGCTCCACGGCCATGAGTTCTACCAGCGGTAACACCATCTATGCCAACATGATTCAGACCGATGCCGCCATCAACCCGGGCAACTCCGGCGGCGCGCTCGTCAACGACAATGGCGAGCTTGTGGGCATCAACTCGCTCATCGAGAGCTACTCGGGCTCCAGCTCGGGTGTGGGCTTTGCCATTCCGGTTAACTACGCCAAGAACATTGCCGACCAGATCATCGACGGCAAGACGCCGGTGCATCCGTACATGGGCGCCACGCTTTCGAGTGTCAACGCGCTTAACGCCCGCACCAACAAGCTGAGCACAGACAGCGGCGCGTATGTGGCGAGCGTCGTTGAGGACGGTCCTGCCGCCAAGGCCGGCATTCAGGAGGGCGACGTCATCACCAAGCTGGGCGACGACGAGATCACGAGCGCCGATGGCCTGATCATCGCGCTGCGCAGCCACGAGGTGGGCGAGAAGGTCGAGATCACGCTCATGCGCGGCAAGGAAGAGAAGAAGGTCACCGTCGAGCTGGGCTCCGATGAGGAGCTGCAGAACCAGCAGCAGGACGACAGCTCGACCGACACCGGTAACGGCGGTATTACCGACGAGCAGCTGCGCCAGTACCTGGAGGAATTGCTCGGCCAGCAGGGCCAGGGCCAGGGCTACGGCCAGGGTTACTAACGAGCCGTATCGCACATACCGATGCCAGAGGGGGCTGTCCCGCCAACGCGGGGCAGTCCCCTCTTTTCGCGATGATCCCTTGGGGACGGAGGAAAACGGATCACTTGTGGCTGGCAAGAGGCCTGGTTCGGAATGGTCTGGGCAGTTAGTTCAGATACGTATAAATCTGGGGCAGCTTGGGATGCGTTTTGAGCAATTATTGATTGGGATGGGGCTTGAATGGGTGTTTGGGAGGGAGAGCGGGACGTTTACATGGTCTCAGGGAGTCCAAATTAGTTGAAACAGGGGTGTCTGTGCCTGATCCAGCTCTAGGATTTATACGTATCTGAACTAACTGTCCACCCCAGTCTGGCGGCTGCCGATTCGGTGCGGTTCGAGACCGCTATTCGGCCTCATTGCGACCGGTGGTACTCTAGTATCCGTTTGAAATCGAGCGAAGGAGTGCCGCTATGGAGCAATCGAGCCTGTTTGGTGACGGCGTGGACATCGATACCGAAACGCCCACGACCGCGAATACCGCTGCACCGGCCGATGCCCGTGCCCAGGCGGCAGCGCGTGCGGCCGAGCTGCGCCACGAGCTCGATTACCACGCCTATCGCTACTACATGCTCGACGCGCCCGAGATCACGGACGCCGCCTTTGACAAAATGCTCGTTGAGCTGCAGGAAATCGAGGCGACCTACCCCGACCTGGTGACGCCCGACAGCTATACCCAGCGCGTGGGCGGCTACGTGAGCGAGCAGTTTACGCCGGTCACGCACATGGCACGCATGTATTCCATGGACGATGCCATGGACTTGGATGAACTCGACGCATGGCTTCAGCGCACCGAGGATGCGCTCGGTGCCGGCAGCGTCACCTATACCTGCGAGCTTAAGATCGACGGTCTGGGCGTGGCCCTTACCTACCAAAACGGCACCTTCGTACGCGCTGCCACACGTGGCGATGGCACCACGGGCGAGGACGTGTCGCTCAACGTGCGCACCATCAAGGATGTGCCCATGCACCTGTCCGAGGCGGCGCTCGCTCATATGGGCGCCGACCGCGAGCGTACCATTGAGGTGCGCGGCGAGGTCTACATGCCTAAGGGCAGCTTTGTTCGTCTAAATGAAGAGGCCGATGCCGAGGGCCGCGACCCCTTCGCCAACCCGCGCAACGCCGCCGCCGGCAGCCTGCGCCAAAAGGATCCCAAGGTTACGGCGCGCCGCGATCTGGCCACCTTTATCTATGCCATCGCCGATACCGATCCGCTGCACGTCCACAGCCAGCGCGAGTTCCTCGATTGGCTGCGTAGCGCCGGCTTTAGCGTCAACCCCAACGTTGCCCGTTGCGCCACGCCGGCCGAGGTCCACGAGTTCTGTGCCCAGGCGCTCGAGCACCGCGGCGATTTGGACTACGACATCGACGGCGTGGTCGTAAAGGTGGACAGCTTCCAACAGCAGCTCGACCTGGGCTTTACCGCCCGCGCGCCGCGCTGGGCCATTGCCTTTAAGTTCCCGCCCGAGGAAAAGCAGACCGTCCTGCGCGAAATTCGCATCCAGGTGGGCCGCACCGGTGTGCTCACGCCGGTCGCCGAGTTCGACCCGGTGACGGTTGCCGGTTCCACCATCGCGCGTGCCACGCTGCACAACATCGATGAGATCCGTCGCAAAAACGTGCGCGAGGGTGACACCATCATCGTGCACAAGGCGGGCGACGTAATCCCCGAGGTCGTGGGCCCAGTGCTCGACAAGCGTCCGGTCGATTCGGTCGACTGGCACATGCCCGAGGTCTGCCCCGTGTGCGGCAGTCCCGTGGTCCACGAGGATGGCGAGGTCGCCTACCGCTGCGTGTCCATCGACTGCCCCGCGCAGCTCAAGGAGCGCCTGCTCCACTGGGTGAGCCGCGGCTGCATGGACGTCGACGGCCTGGGCGACGAGATTGTCGACAAGATGATCGCCGCCGGCCTGATCCACGACGTCGCGGACTTCTACCAGCTCACGGTCGACGATATCGCCGGCCTGGACACGGGGCGCACCTATGCCAGCTCCAACAGCAAAAAGGGCGTCAAGAAGGGCGATCCCATTCCGGTAGGCCTCAAGACGGCCGAGAAAATCATCGCCGAGCTCAACAAGTCCAAGAACCAGCCGCTCGGTCGTGTGCTGTTTGCCCTGGGCATCCGCCACGTGGGCAAGAGCGTGGGCGAGGTCATCGCCGAGCGATTCTTGTCGATTGACAAGCTCATCTTGGCGAGCGAAGAGGACATCGCCGAGTGCGAGGGCATCGGTCCCAAGATTGCGGCGAGCGTCAAGCAGTTCCTGGCCGTGCCCGAGAATCTCGCCGTGCTGGAGCGCCTGCGTCAGGCGGGCCTGTCGCTCGAGGTCGACCTGGGCGCCGCGCACGCGCAGGCCGCAGCCGACGCGGGCGTGGCGGGCGAGCTCGCTGACGCACAGCCGCTTGCGGGCCTGACCTTCGTGCTCACCGGCACGCTCGTCAATCGCACGCGCGACGAGGCGGGTGCGGCGCTCAAGGTACTCGGCGCCAAGGTTTCGGGCAGCGTGTCGAAGAAGACGAGCTATCTGGTCGCCGGCCCCAAAGCGGGCTCCAAGCTCACCAAAGCCGAGCAGCTGGGCGTGCCTGTATTGGATGAGGACGCACTCGAGCAGATCTTGGCTACTGGTGAGGTGCCGGAGGCGTAATGGATATCGAGAATCGCAATTGCTCGCAGGCGGAAGGGCGCGCGAGGCATTCCCAAGTGCAGGCAAAAGAGCGCTTAATGATGCGAATTTGCGTTGCCGAGCGCGAGCGCGCGGCGGGTGCATCTCGCGATGCCTTTGAGGCGTTGACCGAGTTAGAGGCGAGGCTCGGTCTAGCCTAGAGAGACCGGCACCGTGATCTGCGTCACGTAGGTTGCTGGGTCGTCGCTGATGATGTCGTCGATGAGGGCGATCTCGCGCGAGGGGCCGGCGGGCGTCAGGTTGTGTTCGTGCATGTAGCCGAGCAGCCGCTCGTAGCGAGGGGCTGCTTGTCCGTGCGTGCCACGGAAACTTATGGTCAGGCAGCGCGCGGCAGGTCGCGTCTCAACATCGCCCAAGTACTCATCGGTGTCATCGAGCAGCAGAAAGACCTCGTCGTAACCATCAAAATCACCGGTGGCAAGGCGTTCGGCGCTGATCCCGACGCCCAGGTTGCCCAAAAAGACAAAGGTCTCGTGCTGGCCCTTCTGCAGTTGACGAATCTGCCACTCCAGCGCATAGGCGTCGGTGGGGTTGACGCGTTCGTGCAGCACAGCGCAGCGAAGCTCGGGCGCGTCGATTTCGCAGATGGTGTCGAGCTGGGCGTCCAAGGCATCGTGTAACAGGGCAAGTCGGTTGTCGATCTTGCGCGACACGCGCTCCAGCTCGCGGCGCTTGCGCTCGATCAGTTCTTGCTGCTGGACCAGCTGCCGCTGCATGAGGTCCACATCGCGCGTGGTCACAAACTCACGGATTTGCGCTAATGGCAAGTCGAGAACACGCAGGTGGCTGATGGTGTTGAGCGTGGAGAGCTGCCGCGATCCGTAGTAGCGGTACCCACTCGCCGGATCGATGCGCGCCGGCTCCAGCAGGCCCATCTGCTCGTAATGACGCAGCGTACCCACACTCAGGTTAAACAGGCGCGCCACCTCGCCAATGCGGAGCAGGCCCTCGGTGTGTTCGCTTGGCATGTCGGTCACAGGACCGCTCCTTTCAGTAAAAACAGGGGAGAGGTGCTAGGCATGCGTCTCCTCGCTACGCTACCAGCTTGTCAAAAGCTCCGCGCCGGTTGAGTACGGTAAACGCGACAACGCAAATGACCGCCGACAGAATCGACCCGCACGGCGAGGCGATACCCATGGGGAACAGCGTGTCGGAATAGGCGTTCGACAGCAGCCAAGCGCCGGGCACGCGAATGAGGGCCACGGCCAGCACGTTGTGCGCAAAGCCGATGTAGCTCTTGCCGTATGCGGCGAAAAAGCCGCTAAAGCAAATGTGGATGCCGGCAAAAATTGCGTCGAAAATATAGCTGCGCATATAGCCGGTACCGGCGGCGACTACTGCAGCGTCCTTGGCAAAAAAGCCGATAAACGCCGGCGCCACCAGCCACATCAGCACCGTGATCAGGCAGCCGTACACCACCGAGATGGTCATGGCGTCCTTGAGTACCTGACGCGCGCGATCGCCCTTGCCCGCGCCGGCATTTTGCGCCGTGAGCGCGCTGACGGTAGCGCCCATGGAACTCGGCACAATGAACAAAAAGCTGATCATCTTTTCGACCAGGCCCACGGCGGCGGCATCGACCAGGCCGCGGTGGTTGGCGATGACGGTGATGAACATAAACGCCACCTGGATGCAGCCGTCCTGCACGGCCACGGGCACGCCGATCTTAAGAATGCTGCCGAGCACCTCGGGCTGGGGGCGCAGGTCGCTGCGCTTAACGTGGATGTTTGTGCGACGGCTCTTGAGCCACACGAGCGCGAGGGCCACGCTCGCCGTCTGCGCGGTCACCGTGCCGAGCGCCGCGCCCACGGGGCCGAGCCCCATGTGGCCGATAAACAGAAAATCAAGCGCGATGTTGATGATACATGCCACGCCGATCACGTACATGGGCGAGCGCGAATCGCCCAGCCCGCGAAAGATGGCCGAAAGAATGTTGTATGCGGCGATAAACGGAATGCCCATAAAGCAGATACGCAGGTAGGCGGCAGTTCCTTCGACCGCTTCGGCTGGCGTGCCAATGAGTGCCACAATCTGCGGACACAGTGCGAGCAGGACAGCGGCCAGCACCACCGAGACACCCATAAAAAGCGTGATGGTGTTGCCGATGGCGGTCTCGGCGCGGTCGAAGCGGCGCGAGCCCACGGCGTGGCCGACGATGACCGTCGTTCCCATGGCCAGGCCCACAAGCGTCACGGTAATGATATAGAGCGTCTGCGCGCCATTGCCCACGGCGGTGATGCCGGCGGCGCCGCTAAACTGCCCCATCATGTACAGGTCGGCCATGCCGTAGAGCATCTGCAAAAAGTACGAGAGCATATAAGGCAGGGCAAAGACCGCGATGGTCTTGAGGACATTGCCGCGTGTGAGGTCGTGTTCCATGGGCGGGGCACTTTCTGGCTTAGATCGTTTACGTACCAGTGTAGTGAAAACCCTACAACGATTGTAGAGTCAAGGTTTGTGTTGGCGGTGGGGCGAAAAAGTCACGCACGCGTTCATTTCCAATTGAATACAGGGGCGCGTCCTGCGAGCTTGGTGCCTGCACTAGCCTTGCAGAAATCGATTTCGGAACACTTGACACCGCCGCACGGCGCGCCATAATACGTGGGTTTGCGAACAACGTTTGATGGGGGATGAACCTGCGTGCGCAATCTCAAGATTCTGTTTTCCTATCTGGGGGCATACCGCCGCGATGCCATGCTCGGCGTGCTCTTTGTGACGGCCGAGACGGCGCTCGAGCTGTTTATCCCGGTCATCATGGCAAATATCATCGATGTAGGCGTGCCCGCGGGCGACATCAACTACATGCTGTTGCAGGGCGCGTATATGCTGGTATGCGCCGCATGTTCGCTGCTGCTTGGCTTGGGCTATGCACGCACGTCCGCCCGCGTTGCCTCGGGGCTGGGCGCTAACCTGCGCGAGGCCGAGTATCGAAAGATCCAGACGCTCGCCTTTGGCAATCTGGATAACTACGACGCCAGCTCGCTCGTCACGCGCATGACCACCGATATCACTGTTATTCAAAACGCCATCGGCAACGGCTTCCGCCCCATGGTGCGCGGGCCGGTAAATCTGGTCATGGGCCTCGTCTACGCTTTTGCGCTCTCGCGCGAGCTCGCGGCGGTCTTTGCCGTCATTCTGCCGATGCTCGCCATCGTGCTCGGTATCATTACCGTGCGCGTGAGCCCGCTCTACCGCCAACTCCAGACCTCGATGGACCACCTCAACGGCGTGGTGCAAGAGGACCTTACCGCCGTGCGCGCCGTGAAGGCTTACGTGCGCGCCGAGCACGAGTGCGACAAGTTCGACACCGTCAATACCGAGCTCGCCGGCACGGCGACCAAGACCTTCGGCACCGCCGTGCTCAACCTGCCGGTGTTCCAGCTCTCGATGTACGTGGCTGCGCTCTCGATCCTGTGGATTGGCGGCCGCATGATCATCGAAGGTCGCCTGGGCGTGGGCTCGCTCACGGGCTTTATGAGCTACGTGCTGCTGATCATGAACTCGCTCATGATGATTTCCAACGTGTTTTTGCTGCTCACGCGCGCTCTCACGAGTGTGGGCCGTATCGCAGAGGTGCTCGATGAAGAGCCCTTTATCGCCAATCCTGCGGGAGACCTCGCGACCGCGACGCCAGCGGACGGCAGTATCGAGTTTCGCGACGTTTCCTTTAAATACCGCGCGGATGCAGCCGAGGATGTGCTCGAGCATATCGACCTTTGCATCGAGAGCGGCTCGACGGTGGGCATCCTCGGCGGCACGGGCTCGGGCAAGAGCTCGCTTGTGCAGCTGATTGCGCGCCTGTACGACGCCACTGAGGGCACCGTACTTGTGGGCGGACACGACGTGCGCGACTACGACCTCGCGACCCTACGCGACGCCGTGGGCATTGTGCTGCAAAAGAACGTGCTGTTCACGGGTACCGTGCGCGAGAACCTGCAGTGGGGCAATCCGCAGGCATCGGACGATGAGCTCCTCGCGGCTTGCCGCGCGGCGTGCGTGGACGAGTTCCTCGATCGCATCGGCGGGCTGGACGGCGAGTTGGGTCAAGGCGGCGCCGGTGTTTCGGGTGGCCAGAAGCAACGCCTGTGCATCGCGCGCACGCTGCTCAAGCATCCGCGCGTGCTCATTTTTGATGACTCCACCAGCGCGGTCGATATGGCGACCGACGCCAAGATCCGCGAGCATATCGCTCGGATTCCCAATACGACGGTGATTGTCATCGCCCAGCGCATCGCGAGCGTCATGGATGCCGATCGCATTGTGGTGTTGGACGACGGTCGTGTCCACGGCGTGGGCACGCACGAGGAACTGCTGGCGGGCGACAACATCTACCAGGAGATTTACGCCTCGCAGATGGAGTTTGCGGGGAACGCGGACGCCGCCGGAGGCAGCGACGATGGCTGCGCGAACGATCCGTTTTTCTCCGTCCCCGGCGGATCACCCCTGGAAGGGGGTGAGCGTCATGCCTAAGACCGCAGCCCAAGCACGCCCGGCCGACCTCAAGCGCACGGTGCGCCGCTTGCTCTCCTACATGGGGCATGCCAAGTTCTCGTTGCTCGCGGTGGGCGTGCTCGCCTCCGTCGCCGCCATCGCGAGCCTCGCCGGCACCTACATGGTGCGCCCCATCGTTAACGGTTTGGCCACGGGCGGGGAGGAACTGCTTGCCAAGCAGGTCATCCTGACGGCGATCATCTACGCCGCGGGCGTGCTTTCGGCCCTGGGCTACTCACAGATTATGGTGCGTGCGGCCCAACGCGTGGTGTCCGATATTCGACGCGACCTGTTCGCGCACATCCAGACGCTGCCGCTCAGTTATTTTGACAGCACGCGCTCGGGCGACATCATGAGCTTTTTCACCAACGACGTCGACACCGTCTCCGAGGCGCTCAACAACAGCTTTGCCAACGTGATTCAGGCCGCCATTCAGGTTGTGGGCACCACGGCCATGCTCATCATCCTCAACTGGCAGCTCACGATTATCACGCTCGTGTGCGATGCGGCCATTGTGCTGTATGCGCGCTACTCGGGCGCGCGCTCTAAGCGCTTCTTTGCCGCCCAGCAGGCATCGCTTGGCGACTTGGACGGATATATCGAAGAGATGGTCTCGGGCCAAAAGGTCATCAAGGTCTTTAACCGCGAGGCAGCGAATGTTGCCGGCTTCGCCTGCCGCAACGACGAGCTTCGCCGTACCGGCACCGCCGCCGTGAGCTATGCCAACTCCATGGTGCCCATGACCGTCGTGATTGGCTACGTCAACTATGCCATCGTCGCCGTGGCGGGCGGCATGCTCTGCATCAAGGGACTCGCCGATGTAGGTGCGCTCGCGAGCTATCTGGTCTTTGTACGCCAGGCGGCCATGCCCATCAACCAGTTTACGCAGCTTGGCAACTTCTTGCTCAACGCGTTGGCCGGCGCTGAGCGCCTGTTTGCGGCCATGGATCTTGAGCCCGAGGTGGACGAGGGTTGCGTGCAGCTGGTGCAGACGGGCGACGCTGCGTGGGCATGGAAGATTCCCGAGGGCCAGGGCGTGGGCGCGTACGGGCACCTGCATGATGTGGCTGCCGTTGATGAGTCGGGCCGTGCGGTGGCTGCCGACGGCACCGAGCTCACGTGCGGCTTGGTCCCACTTGCCGGCGACGTGCGCTTCCATGCCGTGGACTTTTCCTACGTGCCAGGCACCCGTGTGCTCACGGATCTCAACCTGTTTGCCAAGCCGGGCCAAAAGATCGCCTTTGTGGGCTCCACAGGCGCAGGTAAGACGACCATCACCAACCTCATCAACCGCTTCTACGAGGTCGATGACGGCGAGATCACGTACGACGGCATTGACGTCAAGCACATTGCCAAGGCCAGCCTGCGCGGATCGCTCGGCATTGTGCTGCAGGACACGCACCTGTTTAGCGGCACCATTGCGCAGAACATCCGCTTTGGCAAGCTCGACGCGACTGACGAGGAGGTGCGCGCCGCAGCCGAGGCAGCCTGCGCGGATTCGTTTATCCGCCGCCTGCCTAGAGGGTACGACACACCGGTTACGGCCGACGGCGCCAACCTGTCGCAGGGCCAACGCCAGCTGCTCGCCATTGCGCGCGTGGCTGTTGCCGACCCGCCCGTGCTCATCTTGGACGAGGCCACGAGCTCTATCGACACGCGCACCGAAAAGCTCATCGAGCGCGGCATGGACCGCATCATGCGTGGCCGCACCACGTTTATGATCGCGCACCGCCTGTCTACCGTCCGCGACGCCGACGCCATCATGGTCCTCGAACACGGCCGCATCATCGAGCGCGGCACGCACGAAGAGCTGCTCGCCCAGCACGGCGAGTACTGGCAGCTGGCGCATGGCTTAAAAGAGTTGGATTAACCCGTTCGAACACGATGCTTTGGCCCTCCGTGCCTCTCACCTCGCCTCAAACCATCACAACATTCGACGTTTTTTGCCAAAATCGGAAAAAGCATCGAATGTTGTGATGGTTTTTCTACCACTCGATCGGGTGGAATCGCTTTCTTGCGCACGAAGGTGTGCGGACCCGTGAGCAGGGGAATAAGGTTGGTTATCCGACTCCATTGGAGGGCTCATGGACCTGCCGATCGTCCTGTCCCATAAGACTGCCTGGCTGTACCACAACGTGGCGCGCCCGTCCGAGCCGCTCTCGCGAGCAAGCAGCCTATACGATGAGGACTCGCTTGCTAACGAGGCGGAGCCGACCGCGAGCCTGCCCAAATTGGGACTCGATGCCAAGGGGCTGAGGGCTTCAACGGCAGTTGGGATCGTTACCGACTATCTGGTTTCGCTTGGTATTCCACGAGAAGAGCTCGATCATATCGATACGCTCGTCAACTTCGATTTTGAGCGCTCGACGCCGGCTGGATTTAGGTGCCACGTGTTTGGGGCGCCGGTGCCTCCAGGCCATCTTATCGAGGTTGCGGAGGGCCTTCTGGTGGTTGATGAGGCCATGTGCTTTGTCCAAGCGGGTTCGTGGATGAGCGAACCCGAGCAGCTGGAATATGGGTATGAAATCTGCGCCCGATACCATTTGGATCATCTGTCGACGGACGATTATGTCGAGATGGGGCAGAGGTATACCGTTGCCGACTTGATTGCCTATTGCAATGAGAACCGATCTCGTCAGGGGGCTATACGCGCGGCCGCCGTGCTCAGGCGCGTGCACGATGGCGCGCGGTCGCCCATGGAGACGGCCACCGCAATCATGGTCGTAGCAAAACGTTCCCAGGGCGGGCTGGGATACGCCAAGATCGAGCTCAACCATCGGGTCGATGTTCCCAGCGAGTTCAAGTATCTCGCAAAGGCCGGGTATTTCGAGATTGACGTATATGCGCCTGCGAGCGGTACGGGGATTGAATACAACGGCTCGGACCATCTTGATAAACAGCGCAGCGCGTCGGATGCGGAGCGCATGACCGTGCTGAGCGCGCTGGGCTTTAGGATGATCGTCCTCACCGGGACTCAGTTTGCCCACCAGCTGCAATTGCACCGGGCGATGAACGCCATCGCGCTCGCTATGGGTCTTAAGTGCGACCGAAGCGAAGCGTTCCAGAAACGTCAGAACGACCTGCGAGAATTCGTGATTCGGCACTGGGACGGCGGCCTCTAGGGGCGTTTTGGTCCTTCTACGGGGTGCCGTGGGCAGGCAGACCATCACAACATTCGACGTTTTTTTGCCAAAAACGGGAAAAGCATCGAATGTTGTGATGGTTTGTATGCTGAGGATGGGCTTGGAAAGTCCGTTTTGCTCGAAGCGACCTGTCCTGTCGTACGGGT
The DNA here is from genome assembly GCA_900546825.1 of uncultured Collinsella sp. Taxonomy (GTDB): domain Bacteria; phylum Actinomycetota; class Coriobacteriia; order Coriobacteriales; family Coriobacteriaceae; genus Collinsella. Next base: position 39,565 of record UREE01000003.1, read on the forward strand.
GTCGGCATGATTCTCCCGTGCGGTATTATGTTTTCCGAAGAATAAAACGCCGCGTGAGGGGAGGGCTGCGTGGACGGGCACGTGCAACATGACGGCTTTGGCCGCGATATCAACTACCTGCGCATTGCCGTTACCGACAAGTGCAATTTCCGCTGCATTTACTGCATGCCGGCCGATGGCGTGGCACCCCGCGCACACGATGAGCTTCTCAGCGCCGAGGAGATTGCCCGCTTTGTGCGCTTGGTGGCGGGGGAGGGCATTCGCCGCGTGCGCCTGACGGGCGGCGAGCCGCTGGTCAGCCGCCGTATCATCCCGCTTATTCGCGACATCCGCGCGATCCCGCAGATCGAGGACATCTCGCTTACCACCAACGGCGCCTTGCTGCCCAAGCTGGCGCCGCAGCTCAAAGACGCGGGGCTTAACCGCGTCAACATCTCGCTCGACACGCTCGACCCTACGCTTTTTGGAAAGATCACGCGCCTGGGTCGACTCGAGCAGACCATGGCTGGCATCGACGCGGCGCTGGCTTGGGGCTTTGAGCCCGTTAAGGTCAACTGCGTTGTGGTGCGCCGACTCAACCAGGATGTGGCGGCTCTCGCGCGTCTGACTATCGACCGTCCCATTCACCTGCGCTTTATCGAATACATGCCTATTGGCGACGAGCACACGAGCTCGCATTGCGCTGTGGACCCGCATGCGCCCGCGCTCAATCCGGCGCTGTGGGATGCGAGCGACACCGTGCCGAGTGACGAGCTGCGGGCGCGCATCAATGCCGGGGCCGCCGCGACGGGATTGGGCGAGCTCGAGCCGCTCGACATCAACGACGCTCCTGCCGGCGCGGGCCCTGCGCGCTACTGGCACTTTCCGGGCGCGGCGGGAACGGTCGGCTTCATTAGCGCCATGTCCAACCATTTTTGCGCGAATTGCAACCGTCTGCGCCTGACGGCCGATGGCAGCGTGCGTCCGTGCCTGTTCAGCGATGCCGAGTATTCGGTGCGCGATGCCCTGCGCCGTGGTGATGATATGCAGGTACTTTCGATTTGGCGCGATGCCGTGGCCCACAAACCGCAGGAACACGCGATAATTGAGGGCACGCAACGATTTATGTCCCAAATCGGAGGATGATCATATGGCCAAGAGCAGGTACGCCGATGCCACCAAGGCCGCTCGCAGGGCCGCGATGTCTGCCCACAAAGCCACGGCTGCGGCGAATACAGGCAACGCCGCCGTGCCCGCGCAGCCGACTGCCAGTGCTGCCACCGAGCCCGCCCGCGACGCCCGTCGCGATGAGCTGACGCACGTGGATGCCAAGGGCGAGGTACGCATGGTCGACGTGTCCGACAAGGCCGAGACTCATCGCATTGCCATCGCCGAGGGCACCATCCTCATGCACCCCGAGACGCAGGCCATGGTACTGCAGGACCGCGCCAAAAAGGGCGATGTGCTCGCCTGCGCGCGCGTGGCGGGCATTATGGCCATCAAGCGCACGAGCGACATCATTCCCATGTGCCATCCGCTGCTCATTACCAAGAGCAAGTGCGACATTGCGCCCATCGCTGCGGCGGGGACGCCGGCCGAGGACGTGCCCGAGGGCTGGGCGCCGGCGCGCGCGGACGGGCAGGTTGGCTTTCACGTACTGGTTACGGCCGGCGTGACGGGCAAGACGGGTATTGAGATGGAGGCCCTGACCGGCGCGAGTGCCGCGTGCCTAACGATCTATGACATGTGCAAGGCCGTCGATCGCGGCATGGAGATCGTCGACGTGCGTCTGCTGCACAAGGAGGGCGGCCGCTCGGGCGTATGGGACCGCGCAGAGCGTCAGGCCGCTGCTGTTGAGGCCGTGGGAGCCGCGGGCGATGCACCCGCGAGCGCACCCGTCGCCGTCGCGCCCGCAGCTCCCACTCCGGCCGTCCCCGCGATCGCGTTTATCGGCTACCAGAACTCGGGCAAGACCACGCTCGTCGAGAAGGCTATCGCCGAGCTCACCCGCCGCGGCCTGCGCGTGGGTTCTCTCAAGCATCACGGGCACCACGGCTTTGATATCGACGTGCCCGCTAAGGACACCTGGCGCCATCACCAGGCCGGATCCAAGCACGTGGGACTCATCTGCGCCACGCGCTGGGCGGAGTACGCCGACACGCGCGAGGAGGACGAGATGCCCGCGCGCGAGCTGCTGTCGCGTTACAACGATGTCGACGTGGTGATCATCGAGGGCTACAAGACCGAGGGCTTCGACAACATCGTGGTAGCGCGCTCCGGTGTCGACCGTCTGCGCGGCAAGAGCTCGCTCGACCTGGTCGACGGTCACACGCTGGCGCTTGCCTGCAACGAGGCCCTGGCGCGCCAGGCCTTCGACGCCGGCTTTGCGACCCGAGCCATCAACATCAACGACGCCCGAGCCATCTGCGATCTGATTCAGGACCATCTGGCCTAAAACCTGCCAAAAAGGGACAGGTTTATTTTGGCAGGTTTTATCTGGGCAAACGTCATTTCCACCACAAAGGGGCCAGGCACCTTTGTGGTGGTTTTTGCTTTGGTAGATGTGTGGGACATGCCTTACAATCTACCAAGTAGTTCATGACGGGCGAAAACGGAGAGAAGGGGCTTGATGTGTCCTTAATGTTTCATGCGGATAGATTGATTTGACAGACGGTGGCGAATGCCCACCGCCCGTATTCGTATGAAACAAGGAGTCTCCATGCTCGCCTCTCTTTTCTCAAAACCTCAATCATCGCTGTCCACGCAGGCTAAACGCCTGGTGGCCATGCGCTTTCTCATTTACACCGGTTTTCAGACCAGTTATTTTATCGGCGTCATCGGAACGCTCACCTATACGGATGACGCTTCGGTCGTCGCGACATCGCTGGCCGTCCTGTTCATGAACGTCTTTGTGATCCTGGGATCCTTTGCGGGCGGCGCGGCGCTCGATGCCTGGGGTCCGCGCCGTCATTTCTTGCTGAGCATCGTCGGCACGCTTGTAACCGGCACGGCAATCATTGCCTTTGGTGGTGCGACCGGCATTGTCCTGCTCGGCGCGGTGCTCCTAGGCTTTACGATGGGATTTGCCCAACCCATCGCCACATCTTATCCGGCCTACCTCACCGACGACCCCGTCGAGCTCAAAGACATCAACTCCGCCATCGCCATGTTTTCAAACGTGAGCATCATTGTTGGCCCCATGCTGGGCGGCTTTGTCGCGGCGGCTGCGTCGTCGCGCGCGGTCTTCGTGCTCATGATGCTCTCTACCGTGTTGGCGTTCGTCGTTGGTTGGGGCTTTAGGCCGCAGACCAGCCATGTCGCCGGGGATGCGGATGCCGATTCGGCAGAGGAAGGGGAGCGTGCGGGACGAAGCTCCAACCCCAGCACGTCCGCCCGCGCTACCTTCGCAGCCAGCATCAAGACAGTCTTCACCAACAGCGTTCTCGCCCTGCTGTTTTGCATCATTTTTCTTTCGAACTTTGGCTACGGAGCCTTCGATCCGCTCGAGTCGTTCTTCTACCGCGATGTCCTGCACGTCGGCGTTGAGTGGATGGGCTGGCTCTCGTCGGCCTGCGGTGTGGGCGCGGTGCTGGGCGCCGTGGTTGCGCTTCGGATGCCGCCGCACCTGGTCAACCTTAAAACACTGCTCGTGGCGCTCATGTCCGTGGGCCTGGGAAGTCTGCTCTATGTGGGGACGCCGTACGTGGGCGTGGCCCTCGTCGGCCAGATTGCCTTGGGCATAGCCTGGGGTGTCGTCAACCCGCTCCACAACACCATCGTGCAAACGACGGCTCCGCTCGAGCAGCTCGGCCGTGTGAACTCGGTCATGGGCTTTGGCAATATGTTTGCCGGCGTGGCCCCGCTGGCGATTGCCCCGTGGCTGGCGGCGACGTTTGGCGTGCAGCAGACGCTCATCGGAGCAGGCATGGTCGTGACGGCAGTCCCCGCGGCGTTGCTGCTGTTTGGGCGCCGGCATTTTGATCGTGCCGCAAGGCAGTAAAACCCATCACAACATTCGATGAAAATCGCGATTTTGCCGAAAAACATCGAATGTTGTGATGGTTTGGCCCGCAAACGTCACTTCCACCACAAAGGGGCCAGGCACCTTTGTGGTGGTTTTTGCTTTGACGGGCCGCGCCTGCGCCTTGGTATACCATGTACGCCGTTTGCGAATACACCCCACACCGCCGCACAACCCAGAAAGGCCCCCATGGACGCCACCTTCAGCCACATCAAAGCCGTGTTCTGCGATATCGACGGCACGCTGCTCACGAGCCAGCACACGGTGTCCCCGCGCACCGTGGCGGCGATCCGCGCCCTGCGCGAGCGCGGCGTGCTCTTTGGCCTGTGCACCGGGCGCGACGCCCACGCGACCGAGGCCATGTACGAGCTCTGGGGCATCGAAGGCCTGGTAGACGTGCTGGTGGGCTGCGGTGGCGCCGAGGTCATCGACCGCGCGCACGGCATCAACGAGCTGAGCTACCCGCTGCCGGGCGAGACCATCGCGCGCATCTGCGGGCACATGGCAGACCTGCCGGCAACGCCCGTTTGCCCCCGGAACGGCGTGCTCTACGTGCCCGAGAGCAATGCGTGCGTCGAGCACCTGTCGCGTGTCGACGGCGTACCCTACCAGGTGGTCGACTTTGCCGAGTTCCTGCGTGATCCGCAGCCCAAGGTGATGTTTACCATGGCGCCCGAGGTGATGCCGCAGGTCATCGAGCGCGCATCGACGCTCGCCGACGACACCGTTAAGGCGGCTGCCCTGCAAACCACCCAGCGCCTCTACGAGTTCATGGATCCGCGCGTGTCCAAGACGCGCGGCCTTGTGCGCGTGGCGGAACTCAACGGCATGGAGCTCCAGAACATCTGCGTGTTTGGCGATGCCGATAACGACACCTGCATGGTGGCCGATGCCGGCGTGGGCGTGGCCATGGCAAACGGCAGCGACGCCACCCGTGCCGCCGCCGACTTTGTAACCGCCAGCAACGACGAAGACGGCATCGCGATCTTTATTGAGGAACATCTGCTGTAGCGCGGGGGAGAACTACCACAAAGGGGGCAGGCGCCTTTGCGCCGGCCTCAGGCGATTTGGGCGAATTGATACCTAAAATCTGCGCGCAAATTCAAATATGGTCGTCAGAACATTACGCTTCTAACCACCGATGGGTTAAAGATATTCTCATCAGTTTGGTAGGGTGTTTCTCCCGGTAAATGACCTGCCGCTCATGGTCAATTATCGACCGTTCACAGGATGTTTGCTCTTGAGCAAAATGTTGTGCAAATAAATCTAATGCCATTAAAAAATAATACGCAACTAAATTACCAGCAGAAACAAAAAATAGATAGCGAATAAACGAAGGCAAATCCGAGCAATTGTCAAGAGAATTGAGAACTCACTACAAAACTATCGGTTTTATTTGCTCAGATGTTTAAACAATCGTTATAATTGCATTACTAAACGAGCGCAATTACAGATTGCGCAGATACGTTTGATGGTGAAAGAGCAAGATCGCGGTCTCTTGGGGAGGAGACATCGATGAAAGCGAATTCGGACAAATCTAAGCAGAGTAATAAAGCGACGCGCCGTGTACTGGCAGGCGTTTTGTGCGGAGCCTCCGTGTTGAGCCTGGTACTGTCGCTCGTCATGCCCCCGATCTCGCAGGCCATTGCCAACGATGGTCAGGCAACTCCTACCGAGGAAGCCGTTGCAGACGAGAACACTTTGGACGAGGAGGCCGGTGCAGGCAATTCCACGGGTAAAGACGCAAAAAATCAGAATAGTGACGACGCTGAGGGTGGCGAGGGAGAAGACGCTGCTGCGGCGGATCCGGCTGCCGATGGCGCGGAAGCCGAGAGCGCTGCGCAGCCCGCGGATGATGGACAGTCTGTCTATAAGGCCGCTACTGTTGCAAATGAAGGTAAGGTTCCGGGACTTGAAAAAGATAAGGATGGGTACACGCTGCTGAAGAGTGACGAAGACCTGTCTACGTACCTTGCCCTTCCCGCGGCGGACAAGCCCGCAGAGCTGCGTCTGGCTGCTGATATTAGTTCGAGCGAGCCGATCACCATCAAAAAAAACACTACGATCGATCTTGCGAATCACAAGCTTTATTACAGCAACGGTAACATTAACAAGGACGACAGAAATTCTGTTTGTACATTTATCACAATTAATAGTGGCTTTACGCTAACTGTTGAAGGTGCGGCGAATGACTCGCCGACTGGAGCTGCCAGTGCTGAACCTGGTCAGCCAGCACAGATGCAGTTCGTCGAGGGTGAAAGTGTTCCACAACAACTCACATACTACGTAACTGAAAGCACGCCTAACAGCACGCCTAACGATCTTGGTACTAGCGAAAAGACCTACCTACACACTGTTAAGGATTTCGGCGCTATCGTTGCATGCAAAGAGGGCTATGTAAATCGAGTCATTTCCGTTGAGCAAGGGGGCACGCTCAACCTTAAGGGTGGCATGATCACAACGCCTCGTACCCTGGGCTACGACGGTCACGTTATTTTCTCTCGGGGCACTGTTAATATTTCTGGCGGGTATGTCACCAACGGTAACGGCGGTGGCTGGGGCGGTGGCCTGTGCGTGACGGGCGCAAATGCCAAGCTCGAAATGACCAACGGCGTAATCGCGGCAAACAAGGCAGCCTCTGGTGGCGGCATCTATGCTGACCAGCGCGCCAAGCTGAAATTATTAGGTGGTGTTATCTCTGGCAACGCTACGTATGGGAATCGCTATAACGACGTCGACAATCCCAATAATGGCTATGGCGGCGGCGTCTTTACCAAAAATGCCGATGTTGAAATCGTTGATCCGGCAAATATTACCAACAACCGCGTCGACTCCTATATCACTGAAAAGTTCAACCTTGGTCTGCTCGGCGGCGGCGGTATTGCTTCTGTCGATGGTGGCACACTGAACATGACGGGCGGTTCTGTTACGGCCAACTACTCAAAAGAGGCTGGTGGCGGAATCTACGCTGGCTTCTGGGGCAAGGCGATTACGTTTACCATGACAGGTGGCACGATTGCGGGCAACGAATCTGTTAACGGCGAGGGCGGTGGTTTGCGTATCGCTGGCGGTGGCAACAGCGGCACGATGGCAACAATTAGCGCTGGTGAGAACAGCAAGATTTACATCACCAACAACAAGACCATGACGGGCAGCACTAAAGACTGTGGTGGCGACTGGGGCGGCGGTGGCATCTTTATCCAGGAGCACGGTAGGCTTAACATCCTCAGATCGCTTATCACCGGCAACAAAGCTGGTGGCTGGAGTGGCGGAATTGGCGCATGCCCTACGGGCGAGACAATCGTTTCGCACTCATATGGCGCTGCTATCTATGGCAACAAAGATAACGTTGATCAAGATGGCAATCCGCTGGGAACGTATCATTATTCCGCTGGCGGCAACAACAAAAATCAAGACCACGATGAAACAAATTACGTTACTCCTGTCTTCCAAAATTCCGGCCATAAGGATTTCTTCTTGGTACGTAATAAAGATAATGCGAAGTCGACAATTGCCGTTGTTCTTGGCAAGATGCTCGGCGGCGGCTCAGCTGGCTGGCACGGCACCTGCGACGGAAATCCGGTTACCATCGACCCAAATGGCGGTGCCGAGGCTAAGTACATGTTCGGTTTGGAGGCTCAGCCGAATAATGATGCCATAAATAAGGCGCAAGGCGCGGCTACGACCATCATCAGTGGCAACTACTCCTATACCCATGGTGGCGGCATCATGACCAACGGCGATCTCATCGTCGGTGAGGTTACTTCCCTGGACGTGTATCCTGCAATCAAAGTCAAGGCAAATAAAGTCCTTATGAAGGACGGTGCTAAGTGGGATCTCAAAGACCATCCCTATCAGTTTAAAGACCATCCCTATCAGTTTAAGCTGTTGGGCGCATCTGCCAATTCAAACAAGGCACCATTCTGGAATGAGGACGGCTCGCTTAACGAAAACGGATGCGAGGCTACGTCCGCGGTTACCGTCAATGAAAAGGGAGAGATTCTCATTGATACGGGCGCGAACTACCAGTCGGGCGATTACGACCTCTACCTTGTTGAAGTTCCCCCTGACCCTGATAACGTTCCTGTCAACGAAAAAGGAACAAAGTTTGATAAGGCTATTTACAAAATACATATAAAGGTTGGTACGGAACCAGTTGATAAGACCAACCTCTTGGGGATCGATATTAATCGTTATGGAGTTGATAAGAGCGCTTCCACAGTATCCGTAAAAAGGGGCGACGAGGTGTCCTTCACTGACTATGACTGCTATGAATGGACTGAGGATTCGGCCGATAGCACCGTCTCGACCGTAAAAATCGGTAACAGCTCCACCCCTGCGTTTACAAACGAACTTGCTCCCTATCAGGCCTCAGGCACCTGGACACCTCAGGTGACCAAGAAGGTCGATGGCGGCGAGATGAAGAAGTTCAAGTTCGAGCTGTTTACCATGGATTCCAACGGAAAAAAGAAGGTGTGTGATACCAAATACACTGAAAAAGGGACGGGCAACGAATCGATAGTTAGTTTTGCTACGCAGACAATCGGTCCACTGGGCATCAAAGATCTTACCAATGGTAAAGCAGCGTTCACCTACTACATCTGTGAATGCGACGCCGACAAGAAAGATGGCACCAAGCACGAAGGCTACGTCAACGACACCAAGACTTTCAAGGTCGTGGTGACGGCAACGGATGACGGCAAAGGACATCTGAACTGCACGCCGTTCTACTACGAGGTCGACGCCAGCGGTCATGAGAGCGCGAAACCGACTGACACCCCCACCTTCACCAACACCTACTCCACCTCTTTGCCCCTTTCTGGTATGTCGGGCGTCACTCTGACGTACCTTGCCGGCGCGGCGGTGCTTTGCGCTGCTGCGGCCTGGATGCACATTCGTCGCAAGGCGAATGCGGAGGGAGGCGAGCGTCGTGAATAAGCAAGTTTGCTCCTTCCCGATCTTGTTTGCGCTGCTTGCCCTCCTGATCGGCACCTGCGCGGTTGTGTTCCCCGCTTCCGCGCAGGCCGCGCCGACCTCGACCGGTTCCATCACGGTGAGCGGCACCGTGGCGAGCAGCTACGACGCCTACCAGATCTTTAACGCCAACGTCGTCGACGGCGACAACGACGCCAAGATCGCCACCGACCTCGTCTGGGCAAGCGGCGCCGTGCGCGACGCCGTCCTGCCCGTGCTGCACAGCGCTGGCATGCCCAATTCCCAGACCACCGCGCAGGAAGCTGCCGAGTGGCTCAACACCGATTCCCACCTCACGAGCGCGCTGAGCGCACAGCTCGCTCGTTCCCTCCAGAGCTCTGGCGCCGTGTCCGTGGCCCTTAACGCGGGCACGACGGCCGAGCTGCCCTGCGGCTACTGGCTCATCGTCGCCGACGACGACGCCATCGCCCAGGGCGAGGCCGGCACCGCGCCGATCATGGCCCTGGTGGGCGGCAGCGCCGTCACCGTCAAGCCCAAGGCCGCGACGCCCAAGGTGGCCAAGCACGTGCTGGAGGACAGCACCGCCGCCTGGCAGAAGGCCGCCGACGCCACGGTCGCAGACGACCTGTACTGGCGCCTCTCGGCCACGGTCCCGGCGGGGCTCACCGCCTATGACACCTACGCGGTACAGTTTGTCGACACCATGAGCGCGGGGCTCGACCCCTCCAAGGTGGCCGCGAGCATGCATGTATACGTGGCGGCGGGCGCGGACGGCGGCTTTGACGCCGTTTCGGCCGGCAAGGACGGACGCGCCGGCACCAAGGCCGCGAAGGGCTGGACCGACATCACGGCCCAGTGCTCCACCAAGGTGGCCTCGGACGGGACCTTCACCGTGCGCACCGGCGACCTCATCGCCACGCTCGGCGGGGCCGACGCCTTCGCCGTGGGCGCCCGCGTGGTCGCCGTGTACAATGCGCCGCTCAACAGCGCATGCAACCACGGCATCGCGAAGGGCAACCCCAACGAGGTCTACCTGCGCTACCCGCGCTCTCCCCTTGCCGACCAGTCCGGCGACGCCGGCTTCACCTGCACGCCGAGCGACGATGCGTGCGCCTACACCTGGGATCTTGCGCTCACCAAGCGCGGCAGCGACGGCGACAAACCGCTTGCCGGGGCGGTCCTGAGCATCGCCGATGACCGCGGTCGCACGCTAGCGGCTGACGGCACGTGGGATGCGGAGGGCAAGGCCACCGTCACCACGGGCGAGGACGGCCGCGTGACCGTCTCGGGCGTGGACTCGGGCAAGCTGGAGGTCCGCGAGCTCAAGGCGCCCAAGGGCTACACCGCCTTTGAGGGGCACGTGCTGCTGACGGTCAAGGCCGAGGGCCTGGACGTCGACCAGGTGGCCGCCGCCAAGCCCAAGCTCACCATCACGGCCGAGTCGCCCCTGCGCGCCGACAGCGCGGACGGGTCGACGGGCAGCCTGGAGGCGTCGCTCATCAACACGCCCACCGGCACACCCCCTAGCATTACCACCGGAGGCTTTATGCCCTCGACTGGCGATATGGCAATGTACGCCGCGGCCGCCGCAGCGGTCGCCGGAGCCGCGCTCATCGTGGTCGCGCTCCTGGTCAAGCGGGGAGGTGTCAGCCATAAAGAGTAGCTGGCAGCCCCACAGAGAGCGGGGCGAGACGTAGCGAAGTAGATGCTAAGACGCAGACGGATGATGACCGATCGAATGAGAACTAACTGGAAAACGGAGGAAAAGAAGATGAGCATGAGCAAGAACATCGCACGCCTGGCAGTGACGGCAGGCCTCACAGCCGCGTTGAGCTTCGGCGGCGTGATGGCGCCGGTGACCATGGCGTTTGCGGCCGAGGGTGACGGCAGCATCACCATTAGTCAGGCCGAGAAAAACGATGGCACCACGTTCAAGGCGTACCAGATCTTTAAGGCTACGGTGACCGACACTGAAAACGGTGGCAAGACCGCTCAGAACATCACGTGGGCGAGCGATACGGTTAGCACGAAGGTGATTGATGCCATTAAGAAAGACTGGAAGGGTTATGACGGCTTGGAGGTTAAGGATCAGCTGTCTGACAAACCTACGGCCCAGGAAGTAGCCGACTTCCTCATGGCACATGCGGATTCCACTACTGCAGGATCAACATCGACTGATGGAACGCGAATCGCTACCAACAATGTTCTCTACGCAGTTGCGAATGCCGTTAAGAGTGAGAAACCTGCCGCGACCAACATCCCTACTGGTAATTCTTGGACTCCTGATCAGGCGCATGGCAACGGTTACTACCTGTTTGTGACCAGCGATCTCGATTCGACCAAGCCGAACACTGGCACGTCCCCGATCTTTGCAGTCGTGGGCGGTAGCGCCGTAACTGTCCATGAGAAGACCAGCATCCCCACGGTTGAGAAAAAGATCCTCGATGATTCTAAGGTGAAGGGCGGTGACATTACCGGCGAGACTGACTGGGTGGACGCTGCCGACTCCCAAGTTGGCCAGGAAGTGAACTATAGGCTTACCGGTACGATTGCAGATAACTACGCCAGCTATGACTCCTATTCCTACAAGTTCACGGATCAGCTGTCGGCCGGTCTCGACTACATCGAGGGCTCGCTCAGCGTTTATGCACTGAATAATGGTGTATATACCAAGATCGATTCGACTAGCTACAATGTGACTAACCCCTCTGGCTCTAGTCGTGACCTGGTAGTCAATTTTAATAAGGGCGAAAAGGGCTTGAAGTCGGCCACTGCGAAAAATGGCGAAGAGCTTACGATTGATGGGAAGACTGAAATCATCGTTTTCTACAGGGCGAGGCTCAACGCAAGCGCGATTATTGCGGGTGCAAACAACCAGCTGAATGGCAACCCCAACACCGTTACGCTCGAGTATTCTAACAACCCCATGTCAGGTGGCACTGGCACCTCGGAGTCCGATACGGTCAAGGACTACACCTACGGTCTCAAGATCAACAAGGTTGACCTTGGCACTGAGAAGGCGCTGAAAGGTGCTAAGTTCACCATCGCAGCTGGTGACACAACTAACGGTGACGAGAACAGCGCAAACGTTAAATATGTCAATAGTGACGGCACTTTGAGCGACAGCAAGGTTGAGCTTTCGATGGACCCCGATGGTGTCATTACGCTTACCGGTCTCGATGCTGGCGTCTATACGGTCACGGAAACTTCTGCTCCCGATGGTTACACCAAGGTCGAACCCTTCACCTTCGAGATCAAGCCGACCATGAACGCCATTGATCCGAACGCTGGTCTTACTGCGCTCTCTGGCACGCTTGATAGCAAGAACCAGAGTGACAAGGTCATCGCTGGCCTTACCGATGGGGATGCCGGTGATAACAGGTTAACGGCGCAGGCCGGCTCGGACAAGGTCACCGATGGCTACTTCAACATCACCGTTGGCGATACCAAGCAGGTTGGCCTCCCGCTGACCGGTCTTAACGGCGTGACCTTCACTTGGATCGCTGGTGGCGCGGTGCTGTGCATCGGTGTGGCGCACCTCATCCGCAGCCGTAAGCAGGCAGAGGAGTCCGAGCAGGAGTAACGCTCGCTCACCCATCCCTTTGGCAGGTGGGATGTGATGGCCATGAGACTTGCGGACACTTTTCTCGTCCATCCACGTTCTTGCTTTGCCATTCTCTTTTCGGGGCAGACTTCGCACTGGAGTCTGCTCCGTTTTTTGGGATAACGCAGCCAGCCTCCACCGTCCGATGGATCAAGCGTATGAATATCGAACGGTTGTTTGCAATTATTGCGTTGACCAGCTGTGGGTGCATGCACTCGCAGTAAAATGGCCTTGCGACGCATCCCGTGCGCGGGCGGCCGACGACTCGATCGGAGGTCCCCAAATGCTGAAATTCCTTAACGCGCTCGCCGCCCTCGCGGCGGTGGGCACGTTCGTCATCGCGTTTCTTGACTCGTATGAGGTTCGGTTTAAGGTCCGTAGGCGCACACGCGGTGCGGACGGTAGAAGGCATTTGCGCCGCAACAAGCGCAAATAAGAATGCCCGGGGTTAGAGGCCCGGGCATTTAACAAAACCAGAAAACTAGGCCGCCCGCGCTTTCGAACACTTACGCGGGATGCGTCGTTTCCTGTAGCTATTGTATCCCGAATCGCCCAGCCGATTCGGGACATTTTGAAAACGCAAATGCTGGCCCATGCTCGCGCCAAGCAATGCTGTCTAGCTGCGTTGTCCGGCGCATGAGCCCGCTAATCAGCTATTATTTGTTTAGACAACTTGAGTTGTAGAGGAGTGACCGGCGATGGTGCAGGGCGCCAAACATATGAAGAGCAATAACGCCGCGGACAACGGCGGCTCAAGCCCTCAGCCCAAACCTCAACAAAAGCCCAAACGCCGCCGCAAGCGGCTGCCGCGCTGGGCCGACCGGCTCATCACCATCGTCATCATCCTTATCGGCGTGGGCCTTATGACCTGGCCGTGGATCTTGGACCGGCTCGAGGCCTCGGGCGTGTTCAACCAGATCAGTACCGTGTCCAGCACCGTGGACGCGCTGTCTGCCGAGGAGCGCGAGCGCATCCTGCTCCAGGCGCGCTCCTTTAACGAGCAGCTGGCGGGCGAGGTCACCGAGCTTCCCGCCGACCAGATCGAGCCCTACGCTCAGCAGCTCATCTTTGACCGCGACCCCATGATGAGCTGGGTCGAAATCCCTTCCATCGACGTGAGCATGCCCATCTACCACGGCACGAGCGAAGAAGTCCTTATGGCGGGCGTCGGCCACCTGGAGGGCACGAGCCTGCCGGTGGGCGGCACCTCGACACATTGCGTGCTCACCGCGCACTCGGGCATGCGCAACCTGAGCATGTTCGACGACATTCACTCGCTGGAGCCCGGCGACCTGGTGCTGCTGCACACCATGAACAAGACGCTCGCCTACAAGATGGTGGACTCCGAGGTGGTGCTGCCCGAGGAGATGGAGTCGCTGACTATCGAGCCCGGCGCCGATAAGGTGACGCTCGTCACCTGCACACCCTACGGCGTGAACGACCATCGCCTGCTGGTGCATTGCGCGCGCACCAAGTACAGCAAGAAGGACGTCGACAAGCAAAAGTCGCTGGCCGGCCGCCACTGGGGCAAGCGCGAGTTTGCCGTGCTCATCGTGGTCGTGGCCATTGTGCTGTTGCTGCTGGACATCGTAATCCACGCGGTCCGCAAGCGCCGCAAGGCCAAGGCCTCGGCATAAGACATTCTTCAGAACCACCACAAAGGGGACAGGCACCTTTGTGGTGGTCGGGGGCTTCCAAACCATCACAACATTCGATGAAAATCGCGGTTTTGACGAAAAGCGTCGAATGTTGTGATGCTTTTCGCTGCGGGCGGGACGGTTTTCGTTGTGGGCGGGACGGTTTTCGCTATGGACGGTGCGGTTTCGTTGCGGAACCGCCGGACCACGCCCTGCCAACCGCCGCCCTCGTTACGTTTTCGCTGCATTTGGGTAAAGCGCCTGCTCCAAGCGGCCTTGCCTTGTATACTGGAACGGTTTATCTGTTATGCGGAAGGGAGCGCCTATGGCACTCAGCGAGAAAGACGTGCGCGGTATCGCCGAGTACGCAAAGATCGCACTGACCGATGACGAGCTCACCCAGATGACGTCCTACATGAACGACGCCGTCCAGATGCTCGAGCCCGTCTTGCAATATGACTTGCCCGACGTGGAGCCCACGTTCCATCCCATCGGAAGCCTGTCCAACGTGATGGGCGACGACCTGCGCGAGCCCGAGCGCGACCTGCCGCTCGACGTCGCGCTCGAAAACGCCGGCAGCGCGCGCGACCGCTACTTCCGCGTGCCGTCCATTTTGGGAGAGGGGGAGAGCGAGTAATGGCGAAGAGCTTCGATTCCCTTACCGCCGCCCAGATCGCCGCGGGCGTTGCCGCCGGCGACTTTACCGCCACCGAGGTCGCCCAGGCCTCTCTTGCCGCCATCGAGGCGCGCGAGGGCGGGGTCCAGGCATTCCTGCAGGTAGCGCCCGAGCTTGCGCTTGAGGCTGCTGCCAAAATCGACGCCCGCCGCGCCGCTGGCGAGGCTCTGCCCCCGCTCGCGGGCGTGCCGCTGGCCATCAAGGACAACATGAACCTTGCGGGCACGCGCACCACTTGCGCTTCCCGTATGCTCGAGGACTACCAGAGCGTCTACACCGCCACCTGCGTCCAGCGCATGCTCGACGCCGGCTGCCTGCCCATGGGCAAGGCCAACATGGATGAGTTCGCCTTTGGCAGCTCCACCGAGAGCTCGGCGTTCCACCGCACCAACAACCCCTGGGATACCGAGCGTGTGCCCGGCGGCTCCTCGGGCGGCTCCGCTGCCGCCGTCGCCGCGGGCGAGGTCGCGCTCTCGCTGGGCTCGGACACCGGCGGCTCCATTCGCCAGCCAGCGAGCCTCTGCGGCGTGGTGGGCTTTAAGCCCACGTATGGCGCCGTGAGCCGTTACGGCGTGGTTGCCTTTGGCTCGTCGCTCGACCAGGTGGGCCCCTTTGGCCGCACGGTCGAGGATGTCGCGCTGGCCATGAACGCGCTTACCGGCGCGGGCCATGATCCGTACGACTGCACCAGCCAGGATTGCGCCGTCGACTTTACCGAGCATCTCAACGACAGCATCGAGGGTAAACGCGTGGGCATCATCCCCGCGTTTATGGAGGCCGAGGGTCTGACGCCCGAGGTCAAGGCCGCCGTTCAGCGCGCCGCCCAGGAGCTGCAGAACCAGGGCGCCGAGCTGGTCGAGGTCGACCTGCCGCACCTGGACGCCGCCATCGCCGCCTACTACGTCATCGGCCCGGCCGAGGCGTTCTCCAACCTGGCCCGCTTCGACGGCATTCGCTACGGCTATCAGGAGGAGGGCTGCGCCAACCTGTCCGACCAGAGCTCGCTTTCGCGCGCCCACGGCTTTGGCGCCGAGGCCAAGCGCCGTCAGATGCTCGGCGCCTACCTGCTGAGCTCGGGCGTGTACGACAAGTACTACTACGCCGCGCAAAAGGCCCGCACGCTCATCACGCAGGACTACGACGCCGCGTATGCCAAGGTGGACACCATCCTCATGCCCGCCTCGCCGCGCACGGCCTTTAAGTTTGGCGAGATCAGCGACCCCACGCAGATGTATCTCTCCGATCTGTACACCATCTCGCTCAACATTTGCGGCAACGGCGGTATCTCGGTGCCGCTGGGCCTGGGCGAGGATACTCATCTGCCCGTTTCTGCCCAGCTGGTGGGGCCTGCCTTTAAGGACCGTCAGCTGCTCACGTTTGCCCGCGCCCTGGAGCGCGGCTTTGCCGATGCCGCCACGGGAGCGCCCGCGCTTTCCGTCGCGCCCGATTTTGCCGGGAAGGGAGGCGAGCTGTAATGAAGGAGCTTTCCGAGGTCCTGCAGGATTGGGAGGCCGTGATCGGCCTGGAGATCCATACCGAGCTCACCGCACTCGATACCAAGATGTTCTGCAACTGCAAGCTTAGCCACGATGACGAGCCCAACGCCAACGTGTGTCCGGTGTGTCTGGGCCTGCCCGGCGCCCTGCCGGTGCCCAATAAGCGCGCCATCGAGAGCATCGTCAAGGCCGGTCTCGCCACCAACTGCGAGATCCAGCGCCACTCGATGTTCTACCGCAAGCACTACTTCTATCCCGATATGGCCAAGAACTTCCAGACCACGCAGGGTCCGGTCGCTTTTGCCATGTACGGCCACCTGGATCTTGATGTGACCGGTCGCGGTGCCGCTGAGCGCCCCGATTGCGCGTTTGGTGAGGCCGAGGCCCAGAGCCTGGCGAGCGCTTCGGCCAACGCCGAGGGCCTGTCCACGTCCATGACGTCGACCATGCGCGAGGGCAACCAGCGTGCCGGCCACCTGGCCAGCTACGATGCATCTAACCTGCAGATGCCTGAGCGCCGCGAGGACGGTTCCTACACGGTGCCCATCCGCATCCTGCGCATCCACATGGAGGAGGACGCCGCCAAGATGGTGCACGTGGGCGGTGCCGAGGGCCGCATTACCGCCGCGGCCGAGTCGCTCGTCGACTACAACCGCTGCGGCACGCCGCTCATCGAGCTCGTCACCGAGCCCGATCTGCGCACGCCCGAGGAAGCGCGCCTGTTTATGGAGAAGCTCCGCCGCATCTTTGTGACGCTGGGCATTTCCGATTGCTCCATGGAGAAGGGTTCCATGCGCTGCGACGGCAACGTGTCGCTACGTCGCCGCGGCGAGACCAAGCTGGGCACCAAGACCGAGCTCAAGAACCTCAACTCGTTTAAGAGCCTGCATGACGGCCTAGCCTACGAGATCTGCCGCCAGGCCGAGGTGCTCGAGGAGGGCGGCATTATCTACCAGGAGACCCGCCACTGGGAGCCTAGTCGCAAGCGCACCGTGGTCATGCGTGTGAAGGAAACGGCCGACGACTACCGTCTGTTCCCCGATCCCGATTTGGCGCCGTTCGATCTGGACGATGAGTTTATCGACCGTTGCCGTGGCGAGATCCCCGAGCTGCCCGATGCCAAGCGCGCCCGTTTTGAGGCCGACTTTGGCATTAAGGCGGCCGATGCCGAGCAGATCGCCGGCGACCCGGAGTTTGCCGAGTTCTTTGAGGCCGCCGCTGCCGGCATGGCTGGCAAGGAGGCCCAGACGGTCGCAAACCTGCTGGTCAACGAGATGATTGCCTACCTTAAGGGTGTGGGTCTCTCGCTGACCGAGTCCGGTATTGCGCCGGCTCAGGTGGCAGCCCTTGCCAAGCTGCTGGCGACCGATGCCATCAGTTCCAACCAGGCGCACGAGGTCTTTGAGGCCATGGCCCAGACCGGCGACGACCCCAACAAGATCGTCGACGAGCGTGGTATGCGTCAGGTGAGCGATGCCGGCGCGCTGCAGCCGATCGTGGACGAGGTACTGGCAAACTGTGCCGAGCAGGCGCAGCAGTACCGCGACGGCAACCAGAAGGTCATCGGCTTTTTGGTGGGTCAGTGCATGAAGGCGAGCCGCGGCAAGGGCAACCCGAAGCTCTTCAACGAGTTGCTGAGAACGTCGCTCTCGTAAACGGGAACCCGGGAGCCCCGGCGGGGCGGGTGCTTCCTCAAAATTTCAAACAGTCCTGCGCAAGACGAAGGCCACATTAAGTGGCCTTCTTTGCGTGCGGAACTCATTTTGAGCAAGCACCCGCCCCGCCGGGGCTTCCGGGTTCCGCAACGACTCGGCCGTTCGGGTCAGGCGGGCTGAATTGAATAGAGTGAATGGGCGCGCCGTTGGCACGCCCATTGTTTTGAAGGGAACTCATTGAGAGGCAAGGCCCTGCGCCCGGCCCCTCGGTTCCGTGACGACTCGGCCGTTCGGGTCAGGCGGGCTGAATGGAATTTGGTGAATGAGGGCGCCGATGGCGCCCTCATTCTTTATATATGTTGGGAGCGCCAAGCGGTGGGGGTGGTGCCGGTGTGTTGCTTGAAGGCTTGGGCAAAGGCGGCCTGCTGAGGGTAGCCTAGACGCTCTGCGACCTGCGCTATCGTGAGCGAGCTATCGGCCAAAAGGTCCTGTGCTCGCTCCATACGGCGTCTGCGGATGTAGGCGCCCAGGGACTCGCCAGTTTGGGCCTTAAAGGTGGCGCATAGCTTGGAGCGGCTCGTGTAGAGCCTCTCGGCCACCTCGTTGATACCCACATGTTTGCCCTTGTCGAGCGAGTGTTCTACAAGGCTCGTCGCTTCTTCGGCAATGGTCACGCTGACGCGTGTGTCTGCCGCCTGCCGCGCCTGCTTGTGGGCCGCGCGCGAACAGGCGAGCTCTGCGACCATGGTCTCCACGATGCCTTGCATATAGACGTGTCCGCCTACGGTGCGGGCGCGTTCCTCGTTAATCCGGCGCAGCGTGTGGCAGATGGCAGACGTCGCCTCCTCGTGCCATGGCTCGGCAAACGCCTCGAAGATTCCCGCGAACTCGGTGGGATAGCGGTGCTCCAGTTCGTCAAAAAATCCAGGCAAAAAGAGCACCGAGCGCGAGTGATAAAGCTGCCCTGCAAACAGCGGACTTAGCTCCTCGCCGCAGCTATCTTGGATAAAGCTGCACACCGCGCTGTTCGGCCACGGCCCGCGCAGTGGCTTAAGGTTCGCAGGCGTTATGCCAGCCTTGGGCATGCATATGAGCGTGGGGGCGCTGACCTCGCTCACGCACGCGTACGGTTCGGGCGTGTATTCGGCTAGGTGCATGTTGTGCATCGGGGTAATGAAATGCTCCATGACGATGCAGGTGGGGGAAAGGGGCATGATCCATGCGCGTCCGTGCGCCCGATCGTTTGCCACCTCACCGGTAAAGACGGCGCCCTTGCCGGAAAGCTGCAGGCCAAACTGCTCAAATTGCGGTGCGTAGAGCTCGGTTATATCGGTTGCTGCCCGCCGCATTTTCAAAAGCGTCCCCTTCCTTTGCGGAAACGTCCACGCCTGGCTCGATTGTGTGCCTCGGCTAACACGCCAATGATAAGTTTCTAACGGTTAACTCTCAAGCCGTTAGAAAGGAATCTCATGGCAAAGGGATCAAAAAGGGAAGGCGGCGGCATCGGCGAGCTGCTTGCATATGCCGGCGACCGTAAATTCCTAACGTATTTGGGCATGGCCCTCTCGGCGTTCTCGCAGCTGTTGAGCTTTGGCCCGTACGTGTGCATCTGGCTTGTTGCGCGAGATCTTATCGCCGTGGCGCCTAACTGGAGCGAGGCCGCCGACATCGCGATGTATGGTTGGTGGGCTGTCGGTTTTGCCCTGGCAAGCATCGTGGTCTATTTCGTGGGACTCATGTGCACGCACCTGTCCGCGTTTCGCTGCGCATCCAATATCCGCAAGACCACGAGCGAGCATCTGCTTAAGCTGCCGCTCGGCTACTTTGACACGCACGCCACCGGTGAGCTGCGCCGTATCGTAGACGGCTGCGCCGCCTCTACCGAGACGCTGCTCGCACACATGCTGCCCGATATTGCCGGCGCCACCGCCATGGTCGTGGGCCTGCTCGTGCTGCTTTTTGCCCTCGATTGGCGTTTGGGCGCGGCATGCTTAATCTCGGTCGTTGTTTCGTTTTGCGCCATGGCCACCATGATGAGCGGCAAGGGCGGCGAGTTTATGAAGGCCTACATGGGTGCGCTGGTCAAGATGAACAAGACCGGCACCGAATACGTACGCGGCATCCCCGTGGTCAAGGTATTCCAGCAGACGGTCTACTCCTTTAAGGCGTTCCATGATGCGATCGCCGAATACGCCGACATGGCGCAAAACTATGCGGGTACGTTTTGCCGAGGTCCGCAGGTGCTCAACCTTACCGCGCTCAACGGCCTTGTGGCATTCCTTTTGCCCGTGGCGCTACTGTTGGCACCGGGCGAGACGGACTTCGCGCACTTTATGGTCAACTTTACGTTTTACGCAATCTTTTCGGCCGTGGTGCCGACGGCCATGACCAAGCTTATGTTTGTGGGCGAGGCCTCTCAGATGAGTGCCGATTCGCTGGCGCGCATCCGAAGCGTTATGGATTCCAAGCAGCTCTCCGTGCCTGCCCAGCCCAAGCACCCTGCTGGCAGCGATGTGCGCTTTGAGGACGTGAGCTTTACCTACGAGGGTGCCGAAGCGCCTGCCGTCGATCATGTGAGCTTTAGCGTTCCCGCAGGCAGCACCCTTGCGCTGGTGGGCCCCTCGGGCGGCGGCAAGTCGACCTGCGCAAGCCTGATCCCGCGTTTTTGGGATGTTTGTTCGGGTCGCGTGCTTGTGGGCGGCGTAGACGTTCGCGACATGGACCCGCACGAGCTTATGGACCAGGTTGCCTTCGTGTTCCAGACCAACCAGCTGTTCCGGCAAACACTTGCCGATAACGTGCGTGCCTCCAAGCCCACGGCCACTGACGACGAAGTGCGTGCGGCCCTCTCCGCAGCTCAGTGCGACGACATTGTGGCCAAGCTCCCGCAGGGTATTAACACCATGCTCGGTGCTGGAGGGGCATATCTTTCGGGCGGCGAGGTGCAGCGCGTAGCACTCGCCCGCGCGATCCTTAAAGACGCGCCTATCGTGGTGCTCGATGAGGCCACGGCGTTTGCCGACCCCGAGAACGAGGCGCTCATCCAGCGTGCCTTTAGCAAGCTGGCGGCGGGTCGCACAGTCATTATGATCGCGCACCGGCTTTCGACCGTGGTGGGGGCCGACAAGATCGTGGTGCTCAACCAAGGTAGCGTGCAGGAGACTGGCACCCATGCCGAGCTGCTGTCCCAAAACGGTCTATACGCCAAGATGTGGGCCGAATACGAACAGGCCGCGAGCTGGAAGATCACTGCTGCCGCGGATGCCGCCGTCACGAAGGGAGGCGAGGCCTAAATGTTCGCCTCATTCCAAAAGAAGTACTTCCTATCCGATAAAGGCGTCGCCGGCGTAAAACGCGGCATTTTCTGGACCGCGCTCACCAATCTCATTACCATGGCCGGCATGGGCTTATTGTTCCTGGTCATGGCCGGTTTTGTCGAACATCTCGCCACCGGTGCCGACCTGCCGGATGCCCTGCCGATTGTGGGCGGCCTCCTGGTCTTTTTCGTGTTGCTCTTTGCCTCTAACTGGCAGCAGTATTACTACACCTACTGCATCTTTTACGAGGAGTGCGGCAAGCAGCGTATGGAGATTGCCGAGCGCTTGCGCAAACTGCCGCTGTCGTTTTTTGGTCGTCGTGATCTGGCCGATTTAACCGAGACCATCATGGGTGACGTCCAGGCCATGGAGCACGCCTACAGCCACGTGCTGGGAGAGCTTTGGGGTGCCATCATCGCAAGCGTCATTGTGTTCGTGGCGTCGCTGTTCTTTTGCTGGCAGCTGGCGATTGCGGCGTTTTGGAGCGTTCCCGTGGCCTTTGCCGTGCTGTATCTGACGCGCGGCCCCATGATCCCGGTGTTCGACCATGTGCGTGCCGAGAAGGTCAAGGTTACCGAGGCGATCCAGGAGACGCTCGACTGCGTGCGCGAGATCCGCGCCACCAACCAGGAGGCTCATTATCTTGAGGGGCTCAACGCCGTGATCGATGCCGAGGAGCGCGAGACCACCAAGGGCGAGCTCGCCAATGGGCTTTTGGTCAACTCCGCCTTTGCCATCCTGCGCCTGGGGATTGCCACCACGTTGGTCACGGGCGCTGCGATGGTCGCCTCCGGCCAGGTCGACTTTTTGATGATGTTTGCCTTCCTGCTTATGGTGAGCCGCATCTATGCGCCCTTTGATCAGGCGCTGATGCTGATGTCCGAGCTGTTTGCCGCCGAGTCGTCGGCCAAGCGCATGCGTTCCATCATGGAAGAGCCCGTGGCGCGGGGCAGCGAGCAGTTTGAGCTCGTAGGTCATGACGTGGTGTTCGATCACGTGGCATTTGGTTATGGTGCGGGCGAGGACGGCCGCGCTGGCGAGAAAGTTCTTACCGATGTGAGCTTTGCCGCCAAAGAAGGGGAGGTCACGGCACTGGTCGGTCCTTCGGGTTCCGGTAAGTCCACGGTGAGCCGCCTGGCCGCGCGCTTTTGGGACGCCACCGAAGGCACGGTCACCGTGGGCGGCGTGGATGTTGCGAGCGTGGATCCCGAGGTGTTGCTGCGCGACTACGCCATTGTGTTCCAAGACGTGTTGCTCTTTGGCGACACGGTGATGGGAAACATCCGTCTTGGTCGTCGCGATGCCACCGATGAGGAAGTGCTTGCTGCCGCGCGTGCCGCCAACTGCGACGAGTTTGTGAGCCGCATGCCGCAGGGCTATGACACCATGATCGGCGAGAACGGCTCCAAGCTGTCCGGCGGTGAGCGCCAGCGCATCTCTATCGCCCGTGCGCTGCTCAAAGACGCGCCGATCGTGTTGCTGGACGAGGCGACGGCGAGTTTGGATGTGGAGAACGAGACCGTGGTGCAGCAGGCGCTTTCCCGCCTGCTCGCAGGCAAGACGGTTATCGTGATCGCCCACCGTATGCGCACGGTAGAAAATGCCGATAAGATCGTTGTGCTCAAGGATGGTGTGGTAGCCGAGCAGGGCACTCCGGCGCAGCTCAAGGCGGCAGGTGGAGAATTCGCCCGCATGGTGGCGCTGCAAAAGGAAGCAGCTACCTGGCAGTTGTAAGAAGGGGCAAAGGGACAGTCCCTTTCTCACATTGACAATCGGTTACTCCGCATCGTTAATTTTCAAAAGGTTAGCCATGGCTGACCTAGATAGTTAGATAAAATTGAGATATTTCAAAAGCGTGCTCGAGCAAACTTGTTTACTCGGGTGCTGAGGCACCGTGCCGCGTCCAATGCGGCAAAAGGGAGAAACAACATGAAGAAGTCCACGTTCAACACCCTGCTTGTTGGTGGCGGTTTTCTGCTTGGTACGGCCGGCATCAAGCTGCTCACCAGCGCTCCGGTAAAGAACGCCTGCGTGCAGGGTATCGCGTGCGGTATGCGCATCAAGAACGGCTACCAGGACATGGTCGAGCAGGCCAAGGCCGAGGTCGACGACATGGTTGCCGAGGCTGCTTACATCACCCAGAGCGAGGCCGCTGCGGACAAGGCAGCCGAGTAGCACTCCCAGGCATAAACAATGAGATTCTCGATTATCAGCGAGATCCCCGGCAGGACCCGCCTCCAGTTGGCGGGTCCTGTGCCAGAGAGCGATCTCGATGCGCTTCTAAAGCTCAGCGGTGACATCGACGGCGTGCGCAAGGTGCGTGTCTATGGCCGTATTGGCCAGTTAGCGCTCGAATATGACGAGCCGTGTCGCGATGCCGTGCTGGCCGCCGTCGGTGAGCTCGACGCCCAAGTCATTGCCGACGCAAAGACGGGTTACGTGATGCAGCTTGAGCCGCGCAAGCACAAGCTCGTTATGGATCTTGCCACACTTGTCGGCGCCCACTATGCGCGCCGCTGGTTCTTGCCAACGCCTCTGCGTGCGGTGTTTGTCGTGGCCGGTTACATGGCATTTTTGCGCGCTGGCCTCCGTGAGCTCGCGCAGCCGCGCCTGACCGTTCCCGTGCTCGACGCTTCGGCCATCGGCATTTCGTTCGTCAAACGCGACGTCGACACCGCGGGGCAGACGATGTTTCTGCTCAATGTGGGCGAATTGCTCGAGGACTACACGCGCGCCATGAGCGAAAACGAGCTCATCAACTCGCTGCTCGATGTGCCCGACAAGGCGCAAAAGGTCGTCGGCGACACCGAGGTAAGCGTTGCCGCCACCGAGCTTGAGCCCGGCGATCTGGTCGCCGTGCGCACTGGCATGTCCATTTGCATCGACGGTGTTGTCGAGCAGGGGAGCGCTATGGTCAACCAGGCGACCCTGACCGGCGAGCCGCTGGCCGTCGAGCGCAGCGTGGGCGACGACGTGTTCGCCGGTACCGTCGTGGAAGACGGCAGCATCCTGGTGCGCGTGCGCGCCAACACGGCGCAGACCAAACTGCGCTCGATCGTCTCGCTCGTGCAGACGGCCGACTCGCTCAAGTCCGAGGGCCAGTCGCACATGGAAGACCTCGCCAACAAGATCGTCCCGTGGAACTTCCTGCTCGCGGGCCTTGTTGCGCTTACCACCCGCAGCCTCATCAAGACCTCAGCGGCGCTGATGGTCGACTACTCGTGTGCACTCAAGCTCACGGGTTCCGTTGCCGTCATGACTGCCATGAGCGATGCTGCCAAGATGGGCGTCATGGTCAAGGGCGCGAAGTACTTTGAGTCGTTTGCCAAGGCTGACACCATCGTTTTTGATAAGACCGGCACGCTCACCGAGGCGCAGCCGCGCCTTGCCTGCGTGCTCACCACCGATGGCTGGAGTGAGGACGAGGTCCTGCGCCTTTCCGCTTGCTTGGAGGAGCATTTTCCGCATCCGGTGGCACGCGCCGTGGTCAACGCCGCCCGAGAGCGTGGGCTCGAGCATCGCGAGCGCCATGCCGCCCTCGAGTACATCGTGGCGCACGGCATCGCTTCGTCCATCGAAGGGCGTCGCGCCATCATCGGTTCCGCGCACTTTGTATTTGAGGATGAGAGCGCGCAGCTTGAGTCCGACATTAAGGAGCAAATCGAGTCCCAGATGCAGGGCCTGTCGCCGCTGTATCTGGCGGTCGATGGCACCGTTGTGGGCGTGCTCGGCATCGAGGATCCGCTCAAGCCCGGGGTCCGCGAGGCCATCGCCGACCTACATGCGCTGGGCGTCAAGCACGTGGTCATGCTCACGGGCGACTCGGAGCGTACGGCCGAGCGCATTGCTCGCGCGGCCGGCGTCGACGAGTTTAAGGCCGAGCTGCTGCCCGAGGACAAGTACGCGTATGTTGAGCGCATTAAGGGCGAGGGGCGCCACGTTGCCATGGTGGGCGACGGCGTCAACGATTCGCCGGCGCTCGGTTTGGCCGACGTGGGCCTGGCGATGGGTGGCGGAAGCGACATCGCCAAGGAGGTCGCCGATATCATCCTGACCGATACGGATCTGGCCGCGATCGTGCGTCTGCGCCGCATGAGCCAGGGCCTCGTTGATCGTCTGACGAGCTCCTATTCTAAGGTGATGCTCACCAACTCAGCACTCTTGGCACTGGGCATTACCGGTGCGATTACCCCGCAGGTGTCGTCGCTGCTGCACAATGGCTCGACGATTGCCTACAGCCTGAGTAACGCGAAGGCTTACCTGCGTTAGCAGACGTGTTCGCCCACGTTATTTGGCCTGCGCCCAGACGGCATCGGTGTCGTCCGAGCGCAGGTCTTTTGCATTTGACCATGTGCTAGCTTCTTTATATAGTGGTGCTAGCAAAGCTAGCAATTGAAGGGAGCGGGAACGACGTGGGTGCTGTTAGCGGCATGGCACAGGTGAACGTTCGCGTAGATCGCCAGGTCAAGAACCGTGCCGAGGAGGCGCTGCGGCTTTCGGGCGCCTCGCTGCCCGAGCTCATCAAAAAGGTGGTGGCCAAGGTTGCGCAGGGTGGCGGGCAGTGCGAGGAAGTGCTTGCGGCCGTCGACGACCGGCAGCAGACCGTCGCACCCGATACTCCGTTCGCCGCATCATGGGCGGCGGCGGATCAGCTTTACGCGGACCTGGGCATCGCTACGTCGCCCGTATCCGACGATCGCGATTGGGACACAATCTATTCCGAGGCCATGGACGATCGCTATCGCCAAAAGGGGATGATCCTGTGAGTGGGGCTCCCCTCAAAATAATGGTGGACGCCAACGTATGGGTTGATTCGTTTTGCGTCGACCATGCCGAGTCGCTTGCCGCGCGTGCGTTTATTGGACAGGCGACGGAGACGGGGGCATTGCTGTTCTTTCCGGTGCATATCGCCAAGGACGTGCTGTACGTTGTCCAACACGAGCTCAAGCGTAGCGTTCTTGCCAGCGGGGGAGCGCTTGACGAGGCATCTGCCCGTGCAATTGGCGATGCGGCGCTGGCGTTTGTTCGGAACATGACCGAAAACGCCACGGCCGTGGGTGCAGATGCGTCGGACCTTTGGCTGGCTGACAAATACTTAGCGCTCCATCGCGATTACGAGGACAACTTGGTGCTCGCCGCGTGCAAGCGCGCGCAGGTCGATTACTTGGTGACCAACGATCACAAACTGCTCGAACATGCCGATCTTGCAGCAAAGACCCCGCGCCAAATGATGCCGATTCTTGCTTTGGCCAAACGCGGCGGCGCGGCTATCGGTTGACGCGAACTGTTCGCGGGCCTCTTGGACGACGATGCGCCCAGGGGCCCGCGTCTGCTATTTACAAAAGTGCGGCCTTGATGGCGGGACTTTCTGCGAGCTGTTCAGCTGCCTTTTCGTCGGAGCTGTCGAGTGCTGCCAGACTGCGGTAGACCCACTCGTTGACCTGGGTGTTCTTGACGCCTGCGGTCTGCATAAGGGCGCCTACTTCGCGGATTGCTGCGAACAGATCGGCCTTGGGACCCGTGAGCTCGACCTCGATGCCGTGGTAGGCGGTCACGCCGCGGTTCTCACTCACGTGGTCGATAAAGCCCTCGACGGTCTCAAGCTGCTGGGCGAGAGCTGCATCATCGTCAGCGTCCAGCGCGACGAGTGCGTTCGACACCGTGAGGGCGGGATGTCCGCACGGTACAAAGCCCTCGATGACATCCATAGCTTCGGTAATGGTTGAGCCCAGGCCTGCGAGGGCATTGACGAGTTTCTGCTTGGTATCCATAACGGTCCTTTCGACGGGTCAATTTTGCTTGGCGAAAATATACGTGACGCGATCGGTAGCAAAAGTGTGAAGTGCGGCGCACATTGGGGTCTTCACAGCTCGTGCATAGAACAGCTGTCCGCTTTCAGAACGTGGTAAGATAACACTTCACAAGCGGGGCTCGCCCCGTATGTTCCTTGAAAAGTCGACGGGTGTTGGGTGCTCGTGCCCAATGCCATCCAGACTTTCCCGACATTCGGGGGCGACTGGTTTCGACACGATAGCTCTGAGAGAGGAAGCAAGCCGAGGTCTCCTCGCCTCGTTAAACAGGGGTACCGTCAAATTGAATTGACAACAACTCTTCTTTTGAGCCTATGGCTCTCGCTGCTTAATTTATAGCGGCGCGTCAACCCGGTGATTTCCCCGACACCGGCGCGACGTCATTTTAGGGGAATGCTCCTGCGCACGTAATCGGTATGGCGCGGGCTAAGACCGAACCGGTTGGGATGCCGCGAGCGTGTCGCTGCGCGCAAAGCGTCCGAGACTAAACCAGCGACTGAGCTTGGAGATGCCAATCAGGGGGCTTTCGTGGACCGGAGTTCGATTCTCCGCGCCTCCACCATAAGTAACAGGCAGGTAGATACTCATATCTACCTGCCTTTTTATTTCTTGTCCGCACCGCGGAGAATCGAACTCTGTGCAGGGCGCGGGCGTAAAGAAAACGCGTAAGCGTTTTTAGCCCGCGGGCGAGGACGCCGGCAGGCGGCCGAAGCCGGTGCGTATTTGCGAAGCAAATACACGGATTCTCCGCGCAAAGCCCCAACCCAATATCGATGCGATGTCGATTAAGCTCCGGCTGCCCATGCCCCGCTTCAACGCAAGCCCCAAACCGCGGAGAATCGAACTCTGCTCCAAAACCCATGCGCCCTCCATTCCAAAACTGGGTAGAAGAAAGCCAAAACGCAATCGCAGGAGGTCAATATGACTGCAGAAGATAAGGCAAAGAACGCCGGCAAGGTCGCGCTCGTCTTGGAGGGCGGCAGCTTCCGCGGGCAATTTACCGCGGGCGTGCTCGACGTTCTCATGGAGGCTGGCGTCGAGATTCCGGCTGTCTACGGTGTATCGGCCGGCGCCCTCAACGGCGTGAACTACAAGTCGCACCAGATCGGCCGTGCCAACCGCATCAACCTGGCTTTCTGCAACGACAGCCGCTTCATGGGCGCCGCATCGTTTGCGTCCACGGGCTCCATTGTGGGTTACGACTTTATCTTCAACGATGTCCAGGACCGCCTGGATCCCTTTGACAGCGAGACGTTCGACGCGAGCCCCATCGAGATGTACGCCGTCGCGACGGACATGCTCTTTGGAACCGCCACGTACCTCCCGGTCAAAAGCGCCGTGCTCGATCTCGACGCCGTGCGCGCCTCGACCTCGCTGCCGCTGGTGACGCCGCCGGTCGAGATTGACGGGCACAAATACGTCGACGGCGGCGTGGCCGATTCGGTTCCTATCGAGCATGTGCTCGAGGAGGCGGGCTTCGACCGTGCGGTCGTCATCGTCACCCAGGACCGCTCGTATGAGAAAAAGCCCTACGAGTTTTTGCCTGCCGCGCGTGCGCGTTATGCCGACTACCCCTATCTGCTCGAGGCTATCGAGACGCGCCACGACCGTTACAACATCCAGCGCATGCACCTGTGGAAGTATGAACGCGAGGGTCGTGCGCTGGTCATCGCTCCGCAAAAGCCGGTCGAGGTCGGCCATGTCGAACACGATTCGGCAAAGCTTTTGGACCTGTATATCCAGGGCCGTCAGGAGGCGAAGCGCCTGCTCGCGGAAATCCAAGAGTTCGTTGAGCGCTAGCGACGGCGAACTCTCAAAAATGAGAACAGCTAAAGAGCTGGAAAAATCACGGCTCGTGGATGACATGTGCAGAAACTCTGGTCGGAGCCAAAATACCTGTTGACTCGTACGGCGAGCGGGGTAATATGGACGGGTTACTTGCAGAGCCCCGTGAATCTCTGTAACAACACGTACTGTACATGGAGGAGTCTAAGTGATTTCGAAATCGACTCACTACGCCAAGCAGGGCGAGGTCCAGCGCAACTGGGTTCTCGTCGACGCCGATGGTGCTGTCCTGGGCCGTCTTGCCACCCAGATCGCAATGATCCTGCGCGGTAAGAACAAGCCCCAGTTCACGCCCAACAGCGACTGCGGCGACTTCGTTGTCGTCATCAACGCCGATAAGGTCCAGCTTACCGGTAACAAGGCCGACACGAAGACCTATTATCGCCACAGCGGCTACAACGGCGGCCTCAAGGCTGAGAGCTTCCGCCAGGCTATGGAGAAGCACCCGGAGAAGGTCATCGAGCGCGCCGTTCGCGGCATGCTGCCCAAGACCACCCTCGGCCGTGCCCAGATGACCAAGCTTAAGGTCTACGCTGGTGCCGAGCATCCGCACGCTGCCCAGAACCCCACGAAGATTGAGCTGGAGGCTTAAAGATGGCTGAGAACACCGTTGTCTACCAGGGTACCGGCCGTCGTAAGAACGCCGTCGCCCGCGTCCGTCTCGTCCCCGGCACCGGCAAGGTGACCATCAACAAGCGTGACGCCGAGCAGTATTTCGGCCGTCATCAGCTCGTTGAGAACGCCCTTGCTCCCTTCAAGGTGACCGACACCGCCGGTCAGTTCGACGTTATCGCTCTGTGCGATGGCGGCGGCATCTCCGGTCAGTCCGGCGCTCTGCGTCTGGGCATCGCCCGCGCTCTTCTGAACGCTGGCGACTACCGTGCTGACCTCAAGAAGGCCGGTTTCCTTACGCGCGATGCTCGCGTGGTCGAGCGCAAGAAGTACGGCCTCAAGAAGGCCCGCCGCGCTCCCCAGTTCTCCAAGCGCTAAGGTTTTATCTCCTTTCGAGATACAATGTACAAGCGGGGCCTGCCGATTCCTCGGCGGGTCCCGCTTTTCTTTTTCGACTAGGGTGGGCGGTTGCATATCGCCTGCTAGGGAAGGAGCGATCCTATGCCCCAGAACATCTTCGGTACCGACGGCGTCCGTGGCGTCGCCAATGCCGACCTCTCATGCGACCTTGCGTTTCGCCTGGGCCGCGCGGCGACCAAGTTCCTTGGTCCGGACATCTGCATCGGCCGCGACACGCGTCTTTCGGGCACCATGCTCGAGAGCGCTCTGACCGCCGGCATCATGGCCGAGGGCGGCCGCCCGCATTGCTGCGGCGTCATCCCCACGCCCGCCGTGGCGCTGCTCACTGTTCAGAACGAGCTCGATGGCGGCATCGTCATCTCCGCTTCGCACAATCCGCCGGAGTTCAACGGCATCAAGTTTTTTAGCCGCAAGGGCATGAAGCTTCCCGATGCTGTCGAGGAAGAGATCAGCGCCTGGGTCATGTCCGAGGAAGCCATGGCTGCCGACACGCTGCCGACCGGTGCCGGCGTGGGCCACATCATCAAGATGAAGGACGCCCGCAAGGCATACGTCGACCACGCCATCGATACGCTTGATGGCCTGAGGCTCGACGGCCTGGTCGTTGCCGTCGACTGCGGTCACGGTGCTTCCTGCCAGACTACGCCCGCCGCGCTGCAGCGCCTGGGCGCCACGGTCCATGCCATCAACACCGATTACTGCGGCACCGACATTAATGTCGAGTGCGGCTCTACGCACCTTGAGCCCCTGCGCGAGCTCGTGCTGCGCACCCATGCTGACATCGGCCTGGCCCACGACGGCGACGCCGACCGCGTACTGTTCGTGGACAGCGAGGGCAACGAGATCGATGGCGACTATATCCTGGCCATCTGCGGTTCTGACCTTGCCGCTCGCGGCAAGCTCGCCAACTCCGAGATTGTCTCGACTGTTATGTGCAACCTGGGCTTCTCCATTGCCATGAAGGAGCAGGGCTTCGAGATGGTCCAGACCGCCGTGGGCGACCGCTACGTTCTGGAGCGCATGCTCGCGGACGGCGCCGTCATCGGCGGCGAACAGTCCGGCCACATCATCTTCCTGGAGCACAACACCACCGGTGACGGCTTGGTGACGGCTCTGCAGCTGCTGGCCGTGCTCAAGCGCACCGGTCGTACCCTCACCGATCTTGCCGGCATCATGAAGAAGTACCCGCAGGTACTCGTCAACGTGCATTCCGACAACAAGGCTGGTCTGGACGATTGCCAGCCCATCTGGGATGCCGTCGCTGCTGCCGAGAAGGAGCTTGACGGCCGCGGCCGCATTCTGGTGCGCCCGAGCGGTACCGAGCCGCTGGTCCGCGTGATGGCCGAGGCCGAGACGCACGAGCTGACCCAGCGCGTTGTCGACGACATCGTCGAGGTTGTCAAGCGCGAACTTCCCTAATGGTCAAAAACGGGTGCCAAGTGGTAAACTGTTAAGGTTATTTTGATTGGTATGTCCGAGGGGGAGCATGTTCACTAAAGTCCTAAGGTCTTTTGGTATGCGTGGTCGAGTCCTTACGTTGGATGCTCCCATCTCGGGCGACGTCATTCCGCTCTCCGAGGTAAACGATCAGACGTTTGCCACCGGCCTTTTGGGCCAGGGCGTGGCGATTCAGCCCACCGGAACGCGTGTGATTGCACCGGCTGACGCCAAGGTCGAGGCCATTTTTCCCACGGGACACGCCGTTGCGCTTAACACGGTCGATGGCTTGGACGTGCTCATCCACGTTGGTTTGGACACTGTTCAGCTCGAGGGCAAGCACTTTACCGTACATGCGCAAGTGGGTGACATCGTCCATAAGGGCGATGTACTCATTGAGTTCGACCGCGAGGCAATTGCTGCCGAGGGCTACGATGTGACGGTTCCCATCTTGGTGTGCAACTCCGTTGAGTTCTCGAGCATCAAGGGCTCCGTTGGCGTGCATGTCGAGGAGATGGACCAGCTCATCGTTGCTCGCGAGCGCTAGCAAGTGCACGTGGCCATTAGCCTACAATTCAAACACGTTTACGGAGGGCGCCCTTGAAAGAGGACGCCCTCCGTGGCAAGATGGGAAACGTCCGAGGCTAAACAGCTTTGGGTCACCGTGGACGGGCAGGGGCCTCGACGCGGCTAGACACGAGACACATACATTACGCGACCTCGCCCTGGTGGCCGCACACGTTGGTTGCGGCCGACGCGGGCCGCGGGCAAGTACTTGTAAGGGGACCTTGCCTCTCTTGTACGAGAAAGGACGCGTAATGAAGATCATTAAAGCTAAAGACTACGAGGATATGAGCCGTAAGGCCGCCAATATTATCTCGGCGCAGGTTATCCTCAAGCCCGACTGTGTGCTGGGCCTTGCCACCGGCTCCACCCCGATCGGTGCCTACAAGCAGCTCGCTGCTTGGTACGAGAAGGGCGACGTCGACTTTGCCGAGGTCAGCACCTACAACCTGGACGAGTATCGCGGCCTTTCGCACGACGATCCCCAGAGCTATCACTACTTCATGCGTGAGAACTTCTTCGATCACATCAACATCGACCTGAACAACACGCATGTGCCCGATGGCTCCAACCCCGACGCCGCCGCTGCCTGCTCTGAGTACGACAAGATTGTCGCTGACGCCGGTTACCCGGATCTGCAGCTGCTCGGCATTGGCAACAACGGCCACATCGGCTTCAACGAGCCCGATGACCACTTCTCCAAGGGCACGCACTGCGTCGACCTCACCGAGAGCACCATTCGGGCCAACAGCCGCCTGTTCGACAGCATCGACGATGTTCCCCGTCAGGCCTACACCATGGGTACCCAGACCATCATGTATGCCCGCATGATCCTGGTTGTCGCCAACGGCGAGGCCAAGGCTCAGGCCGTGCATGACATGTGCTATGGTCCGGTTACTCCCGCGTGCCCGGCTTCGATCCTGCAGCTGCACACCAACTGCGTTGTCGTTGCCGACGAGGCCGCCCTTTCGCTCTGCGAGTAGCGCGAATCCTGCACCTCGACATAGCCTTGCCTAAGGCCTCCGCTTTGCGGGGGCCTTTTTGCTATCCCTTTCCGCCCGCTTGACCAAAATCTTGCCGCAAGCTTGACGAATGCCGGATGTCTAACAGCTTGATTCATTCCATACCAGATTCTATGCAATAATGCCACTAAAAGGTCGTAGACGGTAGCGGGTGCTAGGCGAGCTGAATGACATAGATGAACCTTGTTCATTTGCGTTACACTGCCGTTCAGATGGGACAAGCTGACAAGCTCATTTACCTGCTTAAAGACCGATTAGTCGGGGGATTAATAACAATCGGCCCTCGCTGTAAAAAACTTGCCGCTTGCGTACCAAAAGACAACCTAAAACATAAGGTCGCTCTATTCATAGCGCGGCTTGTATGGTCTTGCGGTTACAGTGTCCATACGGTCGAGTTGAGGAGCGGGCATGGTAAACGATTTGAGCAGTATTGACGACCTTGAGCTGATGCCGCTGGGCGGAGGCTATATGGTGCGACGCGAACGCTTGATGAATGAGCTTATCGCCAAGGGCCGAAAGGCCGGCATCGTGGTTCTTTATGCGCCCGACGGGTTTGGGAAGACCTCGGTGCTACTGCAGTACACCCATGAGGTTAAATGCGACCCGACGCGAGGCCCCGTGCGGATTATCGAGGCCGATCGCGCCATTGGGCGCGAGGTGTTTATGCAGCTCGAGGTGGTTACCGAAGAACTCAAAGACAAACCGCACTCTCTTATCGCGATTGATAATGTGCCAAACCTCGATCAGCACGATACCGAAGACCTCATCGACAGGATTCGCGGCCTGCGCGCTATGGGGGTAGGGGTCTTTATCTCCTGCCGTCCTTCAAATCGTCAGCTGATTCATGGGCTGGGCGATTCGGTTAAGATCAATGCGCAGATGCTCAAGGTGCATGCCTATGAGTATTCGGCGTGGGCATCGGCGTTTTCGATCAGCACATCGCTCGACTTTTATCAGCTCACGCAGGGCGTGCCCGAGCTCGTTTCGGCATTGCAGACGGGTCTGTATGGCCAAGGCGACGTAGCCGGTCTGCTCGAAAACGAGATTGTCAACGTATATGGCGCGGCACTTGTCGATCTGGCTTCGCTCGACAATAATGCGCTGTTTTGCGTGGCATGTCTCATGATTTTGATGGGCGAGGGCAATATCGCAGAACTCGAGGCTTGTGGGGTGAGGCTGTCGATGGTCGACCAGTCCTACTTTGTACGCGACTACCCGATCTTTGGCTTGGACCCCGCCGAGCGGAGTTTTACGTGTCTGGGCACGGAGGATAACGGGCGCTTGCGTTTGCGTAAGTTGGTGGCCGAGGTTCGCCCCGAACTTGTTCCGAGGGCGGCCCGGATTTTGCTTAAGGCGGGCCGATGCGATGCGGCGATGGGCCTGGCGGACGCCTTTTTGGACCGTGAGGCGGTCCTTGAACTTGCTGGGCAGTATGGGGTCGATCTGGCTCTGACGGGGCACGGGGCCGATATCTGCCGAGCAGCGCTGGGCACGATCGATGCCGACGATCCGGCTCCAGAGCCAACGCCTGCCGAGGCGCTTGGCGTATATCTGGCAGCGGTCAGCGTGTCCAATACAAAGCTCGCTCGCTATATGGCATCGGTCATCGAACGCGGGGGCGAACGGGCGGCCTGCGAAATAGACCCTGTTTCATGGAGGGTGGCCCAGACACTGACGGCTGTTTGCTATGGGGACAACGGGCTTGGGCTCCCTACGAACCTGGCCGTGCCAGAAATAGAGACGTCCCACACCGCACTCGACATGCTGTCCGCGCATATCGAGGTCAAGCGCTGTCTGACAGAGCGGGGAGATGACGGCGGCGTTCTACAGCAGCTCAAAACGAGCAAGGCCTACGACTGCGAGCTCGATATCGCGGGGATTGTTGTGCGGGCCGATAGCATGCTGGTGGAGCTCTTTGACGGGTCGTTTGCGGGAACCGACGAGCGCGACGACGAGATGACGGTGGTGCGGGAGGCGCTCGACGTACGTGGGCTTAAGGCGATGGCTATCTGGGTGCGCATGGTGTTGGCGGCACGGCGGCTCCTTTCTGGTTTGCCGGTAACCGACGATGCGGCGTTCAACGAGCTCGATCGTTTTGCTGTGCGCATGCGCGACAACCAGATTCAGCTGTTTGGCCTGTTGCTAGAAGGCTGGCAGTCGCTGGCAGAGGGACGGCCGGTTAATGCATAGTTCCGTGCGGTTCAAGTGCTCAAACTTGCCGAGGAGTCGATTGCGTACATGCGCGATAACGCATTGCTGCTGGAGCGCGCGGCGTATCTGCGTAACACCTCGATGGTTTCGGTGCGCGAGGAAGCGGAGTTGCTCGATATAAGCCAGACGCAGGTTGGTGGAGCGGAGGCCTGGATGGTGGCGCTGCATTTGGCTTGCGCGGGGCGAGATAGCGATCTTGCGGCCTGGATGTCCATGAATCGTGCGGGGATTCTAGAGCCATCGTATCGGCTCTTTGCGCGCCTTGCCATGCATTGTTTAGGCGAGCCGGCGACCAGGATTCGCAAGAAGCTTCCCGTGCGCGAGCTATCGCGGTATTCGCTGCGCGACGATCTGGAAGGGGAGGGCGAGCGCCTGTTCCAGGCCGGCGAGGTTGAAGCCGTTGATACCATCGACCATATCGAGATTCGCATGTTTGGTGCGTTTCGCGCCGAGCGCGACGGGTTTCCCATCACGGACAAAATGTGGCGCCGCAAGAAGGCGGCGACGCTTGCCGAGCGGCTTGCATTGGGCATGGATGCGCTCGTCGACCGCGAGACGCTGGCAATGGAGCTGTGGCCCCATGCCGAGTTCAATAGCGCCCGCAACAACCTGTACTCGACGATATCGCGCTTGCGGTCGGCTTTGGGACCGACACCGGATGGCAAGTCGTGTGTGCTCATCCAAAATGAATGCATCGGACTCAACGGCGACTACGTCAAGACCGATGTACGGCTGTTTGACCAGATAAGCCGCGAGGTTTTGGGAAATCGCACGGGTGCGCGCGGGCCCCATTTAGTTGAGCTTTGCCTTAAGATTGAGCAGCTTTATGCCGGACCGCTGTATGTTCCCAATGGCTGTAATCCAACCTACTTTTTGCGCATGCGGCGCATTATGCAGTCAAAGTACATCGATTGCATGATTAAGGGGGCAAATGCCGCCCTAGAAGAAAACGACCTGCAGTCGGCGATTTGGCTGGCGGAGTCGGGGCTTCGGCAGGAAACGGCGCGTGAGGATATGGTGCGCTGCGCCATGCGCGTCTACAGTGCGGCGGGGCGGAGGCGCGATATCGTCGAGCTGTACAGCGGGCATATGCACCATCTGAGGGAGCAGGTCAATGGCGTGCCCGAGCCCGAGACGCGGCGTCTATACGAGCGCTTGGTGGAGGGACGGCTCAATCGCGTGCTGGTCGAGCGATAAAAAACGGGCGCCCGAAGTACTTGGGCACCCGTAAGCTTGCTATGTGTTGGCTCGCCGGATCATTGGCTCTTAGACGAGCTTGATCTTCTCGATGTCCTTGCGCGAGGACTCGCGATACAGCGAGAACTTGCGGCCGATGACCTGGACGACCTCGGCGTGGCAACGCTCAGCGAGCTCTTCGGCGGCCTCGCGGGCGGAAAGACTGGAGCCATCGAGCACGGAGCACTTAACGAGCTCGTGCTTCTCCAGGTAGGCGACCGTCTGCTCGACGGTGCCCTCGTTGACGTCGGACTTGCCGATGATGATGGCGGGGTTGAGGTGATGGGCCATGCTGCGAAGCTGCTTGACCTGGGCTCCTGTCAGTGCCATGGGTTCTCGCTTTCTATGTATGGGGCGCCCCGCGACGGGGCCTTAATCTACGTGAGCTGTCCCACGATAGCGCAGGAACGGTGCGGTGTGGGGCGCGTTTGCCCAGTTCAAAAAGAATGCGGATGCCGAGTGAGCGGGCGGTGCGGGCTGCGAACGGGCTATGAGCTGGGCGCAGAGACTGGCTCCCATGCAATAAACGCCCAACGAACCTTGCGGACATGATCGAGCATATAGCGCCCCTGCGGCACGCCCTTGGACCCCGGCTCGCCGGCATGAGGGTTCTCAATCATGTGTTGAGCGATGTAGTCACGCAGGCGGTCGATCTTATCCTCGTTGCCATGCTCGAGCATGCGAGAAAAGTCCGCCACACCTGCCTCAAGGCTGTCGAAGGTATCGCGACGAGGCGATTCAAAGTACGTGACCTGCGGCAGGGCACCCATCTGAATGAGGATATTAAAGGCATACACAAAGCCATTACTGCAGGTAACCGAGGCGCCGATAGCGTTCATCAAGTGCAGATCATAGCGTGGGCTGGAGTTGGCAACCATCGTGACAGCACAACGCCGACGAGCCGTACGGTCGAGTTTGGCAAGCGCACCTTTTAGATCGGTCGTCGTAACCGACCGACTGGCAAAGGCAACATCCACCGCTTTCGCGACCGGTCCAACCAAATCCCAATCATCGTCCCAAGCAAGCTCAAGCGGCGTAATGAGATCCTCGAGCCCATAGTACTCAATACCAGCATCAAGCGTGCCCAACATGGCAGGGGAAAAGTCAGCAGCAATCACAGGATGCCCAGCCTGAGCAAGCGGAATAGCAATCGACCCAGCCCCACACCCCATATCAAGCACGGATTCACCAGGCTTTAACGCCAACAGCTTCATAAAGTCCCGAGCATAAGGGGCAGTCTCCAGCGGTCGAAAATGCCGAGCCCGCTTATCCCACTCAAAAGAATCATCAGCCCGCCGCCGACCAGCCTGCAAGCGCATCCATTCCTCATTCCAATCCGCAGAAAGCAGCTCGGAACGAATCAAATCATCAGCCACGGGCTATCCCCCTCACAACAAAAAAGCGGCCCCTCCCAAAAGAAGAGCCGCAACAAGCATATATCAGAAAAAGAACCGTTCCAACGCCAAACCGCCGCACCAGCCAAGTGGTGCAGGAGCGAAGCAACTGCAACATGGGACAGAACTCAGCCAAGGTTGAGATGTGCGGGAGCCCCGGGGAGGGCAAATATATAAGGTCGATCGCGAGTTCCGCACGAGCCGGAGAGCACTTAATGTGCTCTCCGT
>UREE01000004.1 GCA_900546825.1 uncultured Collinsella sp.
CGTTCCCGGTGAAAGTCGGGCTGCTCTCCCGCTTCCGCACCGCCAAGCAGCAGAAGGAGACGTTGCGCGGCTTACAGGCCGGCAGCGTGGATATCGTGGTGGGCACCCACCGGCTGCTGTCCAAAGATGTGAAGTTCCACGACCTCGGCCTTGTCATCATTGATGAGGAGCAGGAGCGCACCTGGATTTTGTGGCCGCATCGTTCGGATGTGTGGCGCTGCGGTGCCAAGCCGGCGCAAAAGGTCTTTACCGAGATTATTAAGACCGTTGCACGCTTCCAACCCATCACCGTTGGTGTCAATGCCGAGGATTTCCCTGCGGTGTGCGAGATTTTCGATGGCGTTGAGAACGTGCGCGTGATTCATATGGAGTACAACGACTCCTGGATCCGCGACCCCGGCCCGGCGTTTCTTGTCAACGACAAGGGCGACGTGGCACTCTCGCACTTCCACTTTAATGCTTACGGCGGTTTCATTGACGGCCTGTATTTCCCGTGGGACAAGGACGCTTCCATTGGCCTGCAGGTGGCACAGCTCGAGCAGGTTAACCGCTATCGTCCCGAGGATTATATCCTCGAGGGTGGCTCGTTTAACTGCGACGGCCAGGGCACCGTGGTGACCACCGAGATGTGCCTGCTCAATGAGGACCGCAACCCCCAGTACACCAAGGGGCAGATCGAGGAGAAGCTTGCCGAGTACCTGGGCATCGAGAAGGTCATTTGGATCAAGGATGGCATCGACCCGTTTGAGACCAACGGGCACGTGGATGACGTCGCATGCTTTAGTGCGCCCGGAGAGGTCTGCTGCATGTGGACCGATGATCCCAACCATAAGTTCTACAAGGAGTGCCAAGAGGCGTATAAGACGCTTTCCGAGACGACGGATGCCCGTGGCCGCAAGCTCAAGATCCACAAGGTGATTATGCCTGCGACCTCGGTATATATGACCGAGGAGGAGGCATCGACCATCGATCCGGTCGAGGGTGTGCTGCCGCGTACCCCCGAGGATGCTTTCGAGCCGAGCTACCTCAACTTCCTGCCCATCAACGGGGCGGTGCTGGTGCCACAGTTTGGCGACCCCAACGATGCCCAGGCACTCAAGGATATCCAAGCCGCCTATCCGGATCGCGAGGTCATCGGCATCATGACGCGCGAGGTCATCTATGGTGGCGGCAACATCCACTGCATCACCCAGCAGCAGCCCAAGGCGCGCTGTAAATAGCAGTTCCATGGTGAACAGTGCTTGATTGTCCGCACGCGAAAGTTCGCCGACTTCAATGGTCGGCGGACTTTTTGTGTGGTGGTTTCAGCTGAACGGCGGGCCGTGCGGCTTGGGTGTGCGGGCACACAATCTGGGGAAACCAAACAGATTGGGGGCTTGTATAATCGATTCGAAGGGAAACGTGCGACCCGAGGGCATGTTTAACAGGGCGTACCTGGCCCCCGAAGCCCAGCGCGCATGCGATACGCTGCTCGAGTGCGTGCTCAACGGGCAGAAGGGTTGCGAGGCTTCGGCGCATGCGGGCATGGATACCATCAAGGCGCTCGTATAGCTTTACGCTTTCGGATGTGACACATAGGACTGCGTGCGCCGCTCCCGGCTATATTGCCCCCGAGGTGCTTCAACTCATGGAGATAGCCGGCATCAGCGATTTCGAGAGCTTGGCAGCGTCCACGAATGCCCCCGTGTTTACGCCACAGACGGATGACTTTGGACTCGCGGTCCATATCTTTAAGATGCTTAACCGCGGAATACACCCATACGCTTCTGGTGAGCTGGACTTGGACATATTTGACCTGGACGACGATGACATTCCGCCTGCACCATTGATAAACAGCTGCGTGTGTAATGGGCACAGCCCGTTTGTGGGGACGTTGGTCGGATACGTTGTCCCAAAGTACGCTCTTGAGCTCGATGATTTTAGCGGCATTATGGGCGAGGCACTCCGTCGATCGCTGTATGGCAGGGCGGAGGAGCGTCTTGACGCACGCACATGGGCGCGCCTGCTCGACCGCTATCTATCCGAGACAGTTGTGTGCAAACGTGGCCATCTCCACCACTCGTTACAGCACGAATGCCCTTGCTGCCGAGGAGAGCGCGCCTTGTTGACTCGTCTTGGTTGATGGTTTGGGCCGTCTTGTAGAAAGCCCGTGAGGCGACATGCAAGTTAATCCTGCGTGTCGCCTCCGTACATATAGACGATAAATCCGTCGCCGGTGTCCTGGCTGTGATCCTCCAAGATGCGCTTCATGTTGAGGTGCTCGTAGAACTGCCAGTCGGAGTTGCAGTCGCTCATCAGGAAGAATTTGGTGCACCCGGCTTTGGCGAGTTCGGCGCGCGCAAGGTCGATGAGCGCACGGCCGAGCCCCTTGCCCTGCCATTCGGGCACGATGATGATCAGGTTGAGCTGGCCCTGGGCATATTCGTTGCCCGTGGCGGCAAAGCGGTCGGCTGTTGCCTTCTCGCGGCTATCGCCAAAGAGCGAGCCTTCGAGCTTGGCATCGGCGGTCTTTGCCATCTCGGTTGCCTGGACGAACATTTCGTTGTAGCAGGGCTCCCAC
Source organism: uncultured Collinsella sp. (assembly GCA_900546825.1). Taxonomy (GTDB): domain Bacteria; phylum Actinomycetota; class Coriobacteriia; order Coriobacteriales; family Coriobacteriaceae; genus Collinsella. Next base: position 2,561 of record UREE01000004.1, read on the forward strand.
GTGGGATTGGTGCGTGGTTTGCCGTCTTCGAAGATACCGATGCAGCAAGCGGCGATGATGCGGCCTTCAGCTTCGGCAACGAGCGCGATGGGGGAGCGCTGCAGCTGCATGGCGATGTTAAAGCGCGCACAGAAATCGGCGGCTTCGACGTCGCCTCGGTTGCGCAGCGTGTTGCACCACAGCTGGTTGTAGATGGCGGCGATGCCGGCCAGGTCATCGAGCGTGGCGGCACGCAGAGTTACGTTGTCAAGGCTCATGGGGGCTCCTTCCAAGTTGGGTCAGGCCACCCCTGAGTGTGACATGGACGCAGGACGGCCGCATCGACCATTCGGCAGGCGAGCCTCGAATCCTCGGGGACGGAGGGTCCTAAGAAGGAATGAGGGCGGATTTTCGGACACTTGCTCGATGAGAGTGGATAATCTCCCACTTTTAGCGCTGGTATAGGCCAAAAACGGGAGATTATCCACTCTCATTCTGGGTAGTCGTTGGGGACGTTCTTAAACGACCAGTCATTAAAGAACGTCCCCAATGACTACCCCAAGGAACATCCCAGACTGCCGGCAGAAAAGGAACGTCCCTAACTGCCGCATCCGGAGTAAGACAACGCCGCAGGTAGAGGACGGCCCGCGTAACTAAACCCGCTCCGCGATCTCGTGGATGAGGTAGTCGGTCTTTTCCCAGCCCAGGCACGGGTCGGTGATCGACTTACCAAAGACACCGCCATCGACCGGCTGGTTGCCGTCCTCAAGGTAAGACTCGATCATAAAGCCCTTGACCAGCTTGGAGATGGACTCGTTGCGGCGGCAGCTGTCGAGCACCTCCTTGCAGATGCGGTACTGCTCCAGCGGGCGCTTGCCCGAGTTGTCGTGGTTGCAGTCGATGACCGCCGCCGGGTTGGCGTAGCCGGCATGCTCGGTATAGCGCTCGGCCAGGCGCTCCAGGTGCTCGTAGTGGTAGTTGGGGTAGGTGCGACCGTCGAGACCGATGTAGCCACGCATGACGGCGTGTGCGAGCGGGTTGCCGTCGCACTCAACCTCCCAGTTGCGGAAGATGAAGCTTTGATGTGCCTGGGCGGCGTAGATGGAGTTAAGCATGACGGTGGTGGAACCGGCGGTGGGGTTTTTCATGCCGACGGGCACCGAAATGCCGCTCGACACCAGGCGATGCTCCTGGTTTTCGACCGAGCGCGCGCCCACGGCAACGTAGCTCAGCAGGTCGACGAGGTACTGGTAGTTGGACGGGTAGAGCATCTCGTCGGCGGTAAAGAAACTGGTCTCCTCGATGACGCGCAGGTGCATGTGGCGAATGGCTTTAACGCCTTCGAGCAGGTCATCGGGCGCCTCGGGGTCGGGGTTGTGCAGCAGACCCTTGTAGCCGGTGCCCTTGGTGCGCGGCTTGTTGGTGTAGACACGCGGAATGATGATGAGCTTGTCCTTGACCTCTTCGGCGACCTTGGCCAGTCGGTTCATGTATTCAAGCACCGAGTCCTCGCGGTCGGCAGAGCACGGGCCGATGATGAGCACTTTGCGTGCGTCCTCGCCGGTAAAGACCTTGGCGACCTCGGCGTCGAATGCCTGCTTTTTGGCGGTAAGCTCGGCGGAAAGCGGCATTTCCTCGCGGATCTCCATGGGGATCGGCAACCTGCGCTTGAATTCCATGGCCATATGGGGCCTCCTTTATCAATTAACGGCAACAATTGGCGAATTCTCGAATGCTCGGCATTATCCGCTGTCGCACGCTAAAGTGCAAGTGAAACCTGCCGAAAAGGGACAGGTTTATTTTGGTCGGTTTTATCTGGGGAAATGTCGGCGCTCGCCGGAAGGGGAGGGCCAACGTACGGCACGCTGGAGCAAGTTGGATCTTCTGCGGCATACCCTGTGGACAAAAAATGGCAAATATGAGTACTGTTGCTAGCGTAGTATCATATCGATCTTACAAGATAATAGACACAACAGTAAATATGTTCATTAACGTTGGCACACAGAAGCATGCTACCGGGCATTTTGATCAATTTGAAGGCATGTCTAGGCCGCAATGAGGTCGTTTGGGGCAGTTTTGGCTGTTACTAAAAAGGTGACAGTACTCATATTTGCCATTTTTTGTCCACGGGGTCTTGAGGGAGGGCGTCAATCAGGTCCCAGGGGAGGCGGTTCGAGGGCCGCAGAACAAAAAACGGGGGCGCAGGCTGTCCTGCGCCCCCGTTCTCGGGCGTTATTCGTTCCCTGCGGCAGAATTTACGCCGCTTCGTCGAACTGCGAATTGTACAGGTCGGCGTAGAAGCCGCCTTGGGCGAGCAACTCGTCGTGCGTGCCCTTCTCGACGATGTCGCCGTCGCGAATCACCAAGATCACGTCGGCGTTGCGGATCGTGGACAGGCGGTGCGCGATGACAAAGCTGGTGCGGCCCTGCATCAGCGCATCCATGGCGCGCTGAATGAGCTCCTCGGTACGGGTATCGACGTTGGAAGTCGCCTCGTCCAGAATCAGTGCCGGGCGGTCGGCCAAAATGGCACGGGCGATGGTCACGAGCTGGCGCTGACCCTGCGACAGGTTGGTGCCCTCCTCGTTGATCATAAAGTCGTAGCCACCGGCGAGCGTATGAATAAAGTGGTCGCAGCGTGCGGCGCGCGCAGCGGCCTCGACCTCGGCATCGCTCGCGTCGGGGCGTCCGTAGCGGATGTTCTCGCGGATGGTGCCGTTAAACAGCCAGGTGTCCTGCAGCACCATGGCAAACTCGCCGCGCAGTGCCGCGCGGTCCCAGTCGCGCACGTCGACGCCCTCGACACGCAGCGAGCCGCCGTCCACGTCGTAGAAGCGCTGCAGCAGCTTAATGAGCGTGGTCTTGCCGGCGCCGGTGGGGCCGACGATGGCGATGGTCTGGCCGGGCTGCGCCTCGCAGCTAAAGTCGTGGATGATGGTCTTGTCGGGCGTGTAGCCAAACTTGACATGGTCGAACTCCACGTGGCCGGGGCGCTTCTCGGGAATCTGCGCGTCGGCCTTCTGCTCCTCCTCGGGCGCGGCCAGGAACTCAAACACACGCTCGGTGGCGGCGGCCATCGACTGCATCGTGTTGCTCACGTTGCCCAGCTGCTGCACCGGCTGCGTAAAGTTGCGCACGTACTGGATAAAGCTCTGGATGTCGCCGGGCGTGGCATTGCCGGTCAGCGCGAGCTGTGCGCCCACCACGACAACGCCCACGTAGCCCATGTTGCCCACCAAGCTCATAAGCGGCATCATCAGGCCCGACAGGAACTGCGAGCGCCAACCGCTCACAAACAGTCGGTCGTTTTGACGGTCGAACTCCTCGATCGAGGCCTCGGCGCGGTCGAACACCTGAATGACGTTCTGGCCGGCAAAGTCCTCCTCGATAATGCCGTTGACGGCGCCCAGAACCTGCTGTTGCTCGCGGAAGTACGGCTGCGAGAAGTGAATCATTACGGTCAAGATAATCGCGGCGGCCGGCAGCGTGAGCACGGTGACGCCGGTAAGCGGCAGGCTGATCGAAAGCATCATGACGAGCACGCCGATAATCTGCGTCACCGACGTGATGAGCTGCGTCACGCTCTGGTTGAGCGACTGACCCAGCGTATCGACGTCGTTGGTGATGCGGCTGAGTACGTCTCCCTTGCTGTGGCCGTTGAAGTAACTCATCGGCACGACGGCAATCTTGGCGGCGATTTCCTTGCGCATGCGGTAGCAGATCTTTTGCGTGACGCCGGTCATGAGCCAGCCCTGGACCAGGCTGCAGACAGAGCTCGCCAGATACAGGCAGAGCAAAAAGCCGAGCGTCTTGGCGATCCAGTCAAAGTCAACGTCGCCGGTGCCGTTGACCTTGGCGACCAGGCCTTCGAACAGCTTGGTCGTAACCTGGCCGAGCACCTTGGGTCCCACAATGTTAAAGATGACCGAGCACACGGCAAAGGCGACGGCGGCAAACACGGCAATCTTGTGTTGGCCGATATAGCCGAGCAGCTGCCTCATGGTGCCCTTAAAGTCCTTGGCCTTTTCGCCGCGACGCATGCCGCCCATGCGGCCCATGGGACCACGCTGGCGGGTGGGCTTGGGAATCTGAGTCTTGGTCTCGTCTGCCATTAGCGCTCGCCTCCTTCCATGACGGCTGCAATTTCTTCTTGGGTAAGCCCCAGCTCCTCGGCGGAAAGCTGCGACTGTGCGATCTCCAGATACGCCGGGCAGCTGCGCAGCAGCTCCTCGTGCGTGCCGGTGCCCACTACGTGGCCGTCGTCGAGCACGATGATCTGGTCGGCGTGCATGATGGTCGCGATGCGCTGGGCTACGACCACGAGCGCGGCGTCGGTAACGTTTTTGGCCAGCTCCTCGCGTAGGCGCGCGTCGGTCTTGTAGTCGAGGGCACTAAACGAGTCATCGAACACCACGACCTCGGGCTTTTTGGCCAACGCGCGGGCGATGGCCAGACGCTGGCGCTGACCACCCGAAACATTGGAGCCGCCCTGGCTTATAGGGGAGTCGTACCCGTCCTCGCGCTCGGCGATAAAGTCCTCCGCCTGGGCGACGCGTGCTGCCTGGCGCATATCCTCGTCACTCACCATGTCGCCGGCAAACTTGAGGTTGCTCTCGACGGTGCCCGAGAACAGGCGTCCCTGCTGCGGGATATAGCCAATGCGGCGGCGTAGCTCGGAAAGGGTCATATCGCGCACATCGATGCCGTCGAGCGAAATGCTGCCGCCCGTGACGTCGTACAGGCGCGGAATCAGCTGCACAAGTGTGGACTTGCCCGAGCCCGTGGAACCAATGATGCCGAGCATCTGACCGGCGTGCGTGGTGAAGTTTACGCCGCTGATGACGTCGGCGCGGGCATCGGGATACTGGAAGCTCACGTCGCGGAAGGTGAGCTCACCGCGCGGCGCGCTGGCCGCGGGCAGTTTGGGCGAGACAGGGTCGTTGATGCTGGTGGGGCAAGTGATGACCTCTTCCACGCGCTCGGCTGCGACCTCGGCGCGGGGCAGGATAACCGAAACCATGGTGAGGATCATAAACGCCATGACGATCTGCATGGTGTAGGAGATAAACGCCATCATGTTGCCGACCTGCATCACGCCGTCGGACACGCCCTGCGCGCCAAACCAGACGATAAGTACGGTGATGCAGTTCATGACGAGCATCATGAGTGGCATCATAAAGCTCATGGCGCGGTTGGTGTAGAGCTGCGTGGTCATCAGGTCGAGCGAAGCCTTGTCAAAACGCTCGAGCTCATGCTCTTCGCGGTTGAACGAGCGGATGGGCATAAGACCGTCGAGCAGCTCGCGGGCGGTAAGGTTCACACGGTCCACAAAGCTCTGCATCTTTTTGAACTTGGGCATGGTGAGGCCCATGAGCACGCCGACGACGGCCGAAACCGCGATGATGGCCACAGCGATGGTCCACTCAAGGCCGGTGTGGTTGGCCAGGACGCGCATGACGGCGACGATGCCCATGACGGGGGCCATCAGGCACATGCGGATAAACAGAGTTGCGGCCATCTGAATCTGCTGAATGTCGTTGGTGCAGCGGGTAATGAGCGAGGCCTGGCTAAATTTGCCCACCTCGGCCGGCGAGAAGTGCATAACCTTGTTGAAGGTCTCGCGGCGCAGGTCGCGGGCGATGGAGCAGGCGGTGCGCGAAGCCACGGCACCGGTCAGGATGGTGGCGACCAGCGAGATTAGGCACAGACCAAACATCGTGGTCGCCATGCGGCCCAGGTAGGCGTTCTGCACGTCGGCGGGGTCGATGCCCTGCGCCTTGTACTCGTCTTGCACATAGCTCACGGCGCGTTGGGTCACGATGGAGCCCGACATGGAGCCCATTTTGTCCGCCATATCGTTGGCGCCCTCGACGAGCTTGCCCTGGTCGATTAGGCCGCCTTCAACGCCTAGACGCAGGCTCTTCATGGTGATCTTGCCACCGTCGGCATCAATCTGTTTTTGCATGTTCTGCGCCGCGGCGGCCTTCTGCTGCATCTCGGCGAGTTGCTCGGGCGTCATCGCCGCCATCTGCTCGGGCGTGGGCATGGCCTGGGCGCCGCTGTTGTCTTTCTCACCGGACGTGCCCATCATGTCACCCATGGAGTTGGCGTCAATACCCTGGTTGAACGAAAGGACGACAGTCTCGGGCAGGCTCATGATGTCGGCAATCTTGCCGCCGTCGGCACGCTCCTCCTCGGTGCCCTTGTACGTTCGAATGCCGTTATTGTCCGCCTTGCTAAACACGGCCTCCACAGCCTTGGCGTCCTTGGAGCTCATGAAGAGCTCGAGGTCGTCGAGCGATTCGGCGCGAATGGTGTCGGGCACGGGCGAGGCGATGCCGCCTTGCTGCACGCCCACGTCGACGATGTCGCTCATATAGGTAGGCAGCGCCAGATCGGCGTTGCAGCTGATTACGATAAGTACGATAGCTACGAACAGTGCCAGGACATGCTTTTTAAAGAGCTTGAGAATCCTCACTCGGCATCTCTCCTTTCTTGGTTGCGATCGATAATTTCGTTGGCACGTCTTAGAAGACGCACCATCTCTTGGGTATCTGTTTCGCCGAACTGCTCGAGGAAGGCCGCGGTGCGGTCCTCGAATTCCCGACGCTTGATTTCGAGATCATGGAATCCCTTGTCGGTCACCGTGACGTGTACGCGACGACGGTCGGTCTTTGAGTGCTCGCGCTCGACCCAGCCCTTGGCTTCGAGAGCGCGTAGGATATTGGCGATGCGGGCACTCGAGACCCAGGCGCGATCTGCGAGTTCGCTCGGCGTGAGCGAACCGCCAGCGAGCATGAGGGCGCGCATGACGGCCATCTCGCCGCCGAGGGCTTTGTCCGCAAAGCGCGAAACGCGCTGATGCATGCTGCCAAACTCGGTAAGGAGCTGGCGTCCAAGCTCATGGAAATCGGTATCTTCCACCGAAAACCCCTAACACTAGAAACTATTTTCGGTGGAAGATGATACCCCTGCACGCGTACCCTATGCGGTAGATTTTTGGGACATGTCCCAAAAATCTACTTGGCCGCTAGGCAATATAAAGAGCGCATAAAGACTTAAAATCATTCAATTGCTGAAGCGTTTCAAAGAACTATCATGCACGCGGTTAGGCGAGGGGTTGTCACCACCATGACGACTGGGACTCATATAATCGCCACGTGCGATGCTCCAACTTCCCGCGAGGAGACACCTTATATAAAGGGGGATGGAGTCATGGCATTTGACTTCACGGGCAAGACCGCGATTGTCACGGGCGGCACTCAGGGCATTGGCCTCGAGATCGCCAAGGGCATCGTCGCGGGCGGCGGACATGTCGTGCTCATCGCAAGGAACGCTGCTAAGGGCGAGGCCGCGGTGGCCGAGCTTGGCGAGGGCAACAAGTTTTATCAGCTCGATGTCGCCGATGCGCCCAAGGCGCGCGAGACCGTCGAACAGATTTTCGCAGACCTGCCGCAAACCAATATCCTGATCAACTGCGCTGGCGTCATCAGCACCAAGAAGTTCGACGAGATCGACGACACCGAGTGGCGCCGTACCATCGACATCAACCTCAACGGCACCTTTACCATGATGAACGCCGTGTACCCGCACTTTAAGGCTGCCCATGCCGGCACTATCGTCAACGTGAGCTCTGTTGCTGGCAAGATCGGCGGCGGCCTGCTCGGCACCGCGGCTTACGCGAGCTCCAAGGCCGGTGTTAACGGTCTAACCAAGGCAGTCGCCAAGGAGGGCGGTAGGTTCGGCGTTCGCTGCAACGCTGTGTGCCCGTCGCTCACGTTGACCGATATGACCTCGATTCTCTCTGACGAGAACTCTCAGCGTATCATCAACGGTATTCCTCTGGGCCGCGCCGCCCAGGCCAGCGAGCCTGCGCAGATGGTGCTCTTCTTTGCCTCCGACCTCGCCAGCTTCGTTAACGGCGAGATCGGTGACTGCGACGGTGGCATCGTCCTGGACGGGTAATACCCCGCGGTGATCGTTTGGCGGCGACCCTGGCGACTCGGGGTTGTCGCCTTCTTTCTGACATAGGCGCGTGCGGCTACGTTTCGCATGCATCCAAAGGAGATATATATGAGTGAATCGACTGCGGTGGAGGCGCCGGCGGCAAAGGAGCCGTTCTTTAAGATGTCCTCCATCCCGGGTGCCAATATTTTGGTGCCGCTTCTGTTGGGCTGCCTGCTCAACACGCTATTCCCCGACCTGTTCAAAACGCTCGGCAGCTTTACGCTTGGCATGACCCAGCAGGGTGCAGGCCCGCTCGTGGGCGCTTTTTTGCTCATCGTCGGTACGACGATTTCGTTTAAGAGCGCTCCTGCCGCCGCTGCACGCGGCGCCATCATCATCGCCGTCAAGCAGATCGTGGTCGTTGCCGTGTCGCTGCTCATCCTTTATGTGTTCAACGACAACCTGTTTGGCATTTCTGCCATGGTGATGTTGGCGGCTTGCACCGGCGCCAACAACGCTATGTACGCTGGACTGATGGGCACCATGGGCAACGAGGCCGAGCGTGGCGCCGTCGCTATCACCACGCTCGTTGTCGGCCCTCCGGTCACGATGATCGTGCTCGGCGCTGCCGGTCAGGCTCCGATCGGCTGGTCGCTCGTGGGTGCCATTTTGCCGATCGTCGTCGGCATTATTCTGGGTAACCTCTTCCCGAGCTTTAAGAAGATGATGGCACCGGCACTTTCCGCCATCATCGTGCTCGTCTTCTTTGCCATGGGCTCGACCATGACTTTTGGCCAGCTTATCAACGGCGGTCTTCCCGGCATCCTGCTCGGCGTGATCTGCTCGGTGGTCTTTGCAATTCCTGTCATCGCGGTCGATAAGCTCACGGGCGGCACGGGTGTCGCAGGTGCGGCCATTTCGAGCTGCGCCGGAGCCAATGTGGCCACGCCTGCTGCCATGGCAAGCGTCAACGAGGCCATGTACGGCGGTGCGGTGCTCGCGACGGCTACGGCACAGGTTGCTGCCTGTGCAATCGTGACGGCTATTTTGACCCCGCTGGTCACCAGCTGGTGCCACAAGCATTTTGAGGGCCAGCAGAGCAACAGCAAGGCAACGACCGACAAGGCCGCCTCAGCCGCCTAATGCCAAGCGGCAATCAAAGCTAAAAACTAGCTACGCCACAGGGCGGCCACGGGGGATCCCGTGGCCGCCCTGCAGTTTCTGTAGGGTCTCTGGGACACTTTATCCTGCTAAAGCTGGCATAACAGCTAGAGCGAACGTCGTACAAAGGCAAGGAAAAATAACATACAAATCGGTGAACGGTAGTTGTTCGCGCTCGCATTTCCTGCGGGTTTGTAAAAAACGCCATTATGATATAAAAAAAGAAACATATAATAGCCCAGATGGAGAGGGTCGCTATGTTATCCTTCTCAAACGGGTGAAATCTTGGGTTTTGGGTTGTAGTTCCAAGGTGGATAAACGTTTTCCCTACACCAACGTGTGGTGAAGAACGGAAGAAGCCGGTAGTGCAAGCCGAACATTCAAGAATTCAATAAGCAGCGGTGTGAGAGAGCGCCGCATTACACGTAACTAGGAGCGTGGTTACACAATGCAGGAGGCATGGGAAGGCTTCAAGGAAGGCATCTGGACGGGAGAGGTTGACGTCCGAGACTTCATCCAGAAGAACTACACCCCCTACGAGGGCGACGAGTCGTTCCTCGCCGGCCCGACCGAGCGTACCAAGGAGCTGTGGGGCGAGGTTCTCGACCTGCTGCTTAAGGAGCGCGAGCAGGGCGGTGTCCTCGATATGGACACCAAGACCGTCACGGGTATCGTGAGCCACCCCGCTGGCTACATCGATAACGCCCACCGCGAGAAGGAGACCATCGTCGGCCTCCAGACCGACAAGCCGCTCAAGCGCGCTCTGCACGTCAACGGCGGTATCCGCATCGCTTGCCAGGCTGCCAGCCAGCACGGCTATAAGGTCGACGAGAACGTTGTCGAGCGCTACACCTTCGAGCGCAAGACCCACAACGCTGGCGTCTTCGATGTCTACACCCCCGAGATGCGTGCTTGCCGCTCGGCTCACATCATCACCGGTCTGCCCGATGGCTATGGCCGCGGCCGCATCATCGGCGACTACCGTCGTGTTGCCCTGTACGGCGTCGACTACCTGATCAAGGACAAGGAGGCCCAGAAGGCTTCCACCCCGACGGTCATGACCGCCGACAACATCCGCGATCGCGAGGAGCTGCAGGAGCAGATCCGTGCCCTCGGCGAGCTCAAGATGATGGCCGAGACCTATGGCTTCGACATTTCCAACCCTGCTACCAACACGCAGGAGGCCATCCAGTGGATGTACTTCGCCTACCTCGCTGCCGTCAAGGAGCAGAACGGCGCCGCTATGTCCATCGGCCGTACCTCTACGTTCATCGACATCTACGCTGAGCGCGACCTTGCCAACGGTACCTTCACCGAGGAGCAGATCCAGGAGTTCGTGGATCACTTCATCATGAAGCTCCGCATGGTCAAGTTTGCCCGTACCCCCGAGTACCAGGCCCTGTTTACCGGCGACCCGCAGTGGGTCACCGAGTCCATCGGCGGCATGGGTGTTGACGGCCGTACGCTCGTTACCAAGATGAGCTACCGCTACCTGCACACGCTCGAGAACATGGGCACCAGCCCCGAGCCCAACATGACCGTTCTGTGGTCGACCCGTCTGCCCGAGAACTTCAAGAAGTTCTGCGCCAAGACTTCTGTCGCCAGCTCCTCGATCCAGTACGAGAACGACGACCTCATGCGCGTTTACCACGGCGACGACTACGGCATCGCCTGCTGCGTGTCCTCCATGCGCATCGGCAAGGAGATGCAGTTCTTCGGCGCCCGTGCCAACCTGGCCAAGTGCCTGCTGTATGCACTCAACGGCGGTGTTGACGAGGTCTCCAAGAAGCAGGTCGGCCCCAAGTACCGCGCCGTCGAGGGCGATACGCTCGATTACGACGACGTTGTGGCCAAGTACAACGACATGATGAAGTGGCTCGCTGGCGTGTACGTCAACTCGCTGAACATCATTCACTACATGCACGACAAGTACTGCTACGAGCGCATCCAGATGGCTCTGCACGACAAGCACGTGCACCGCTGGTTCGCTACGGGCATCGCTGGCCTTTCCGTCGTGGCTGACTCCCTGTCCGCCATCAAGTACGCCAAGGTCCACCCCGTCCGTGACGAGAACGGCATTATCGTCGACTTCGAGACCGAGGGCGAGTTCCCCAAGTACGGTAACGACGACGACCGCGTCGACCAGATCGCTCACGACGTTGTGCACCAGTTCATGGAGTACATCCGCATGAACGACACCTACCGCAACTCCGTGCCCACGACCTCGGTTCTGACCATTACCTCCAACGTCGTGTACGGCAAGAAGACCGGTTCCACCCCCGACGGCCGCAAGGCTGGCCAGCCGTTCGCCCCGGGTGCTAACCCCATGCACAAGCGCGATAGCCACGGCGCCATCGCTTCGCTGTCTTCGGTTTCCAAGCTCCCGTTCCGCGATGCTCAGGACGGCATCTCCAACACCTTCTCCATCATCCCGGGTGCGCTCGGCAAGGAGGACCAGGTGTTCTTTGGTGATATCGACCTTGATCAGCTGGGCGAGTAACTATTGTTAGTGCTATACTAACAATAACGATTACTGATTAGTGCGCCGGTTTCGGCCGGCGCCTATCGATCGAAGGAGACACATTATGAAGGTTTCTGAAGTTTCCGAGACTCAGGCCGATAACCTGGTCCACATGCTCGACGCTTACGCCGAGAAGGGTGGCCACCACCTGAACATCAACGTCTTCAACCGTGAGACGCTGCTCGACGCTCAGGCTCACCCCGAGAAGTACCCGCAGCTGACCATTCGCGTTTCCGGCTACGCCGTGAACTTCCACACGCTCACCAAGGAGCAGCAGGACGAGGTCATTTCGCGTACCTTCCACAACAAGTTCTAAAGGGGTTTAACTCCCGCAGGATCGCCGGGGCTGTTTGGGCTACCTCCCAAAACGTCCTCGGACATGCAAGAAGCCCTCGCTGCGCACTTCGTGCGGCGAGGGCTTCTTGCGTCTTGCGGAATATTTTGGGAGGTAGCCCAAACAGCCCCGGCGGGGTCCTGTGTAGTCACCCTTTAGGCGGAACTCTCCTAATGGGTTGAGCGTTCTGGATTCTTGCTTGCTACCGTTTATCGCGTATAGCTACCGTTTGCGGAATAAGTAACACTCCTTAATAAACCGTGTAGAATCTCAGATAAGCACGGAGTTTTCCAGGGAGACGCTGTCCTTTGTTGTGTGCAAGGGTCGGCGTCTCTTTGGCGCTTGGAGGCCGTTCTGCAGCAGGACGGCGGACGTGCGTCACATATTCAAAAGCCAACGTCGAGATGGGTTGTGATGATAATGGGCAAGTACGTAATCGTGGTTGAGTCTGGTTCGGATGTGACGCCGGAGCTCTGCGAGCGCTATGGCATCGTGCGCGTGCCCATGCATGTCACGATTGGTGACGAGACCGTCGAAGACGGATCGATCGACCCGCTTGAGATTTACTCGCGCTGCAACGAGTTTGGCGTGATGCCCAAGACCAGCGGTTGCTCGCCGGCGGATTTTGCGCATGTGTACGACCGCATTCACGCCGAGCAGCCCGACGCGACCATTTTGCATCTTGCATATTCCGAGGTAACGACCTGCTCGCATCAGTCGTCGAAGATTGCGGCAAAGGGCCGCGATTACGTCTTCTCCATGGATACGCGCTTTGTCTCGGTGGGCCAGTCGCTTGTTGTCGTCGAGACCGCCAAATACATCGAGGCTCACCCCGATGCCACCGTCGACGAGATTTTCGCCTTCACCAATTCCGTCATGGACCGCGTGCTGCTGGGCTTTGTTCCTACCGACCTTGCCTTCCTTAAGGCGGGCGGTCGCTTGTCCAACGTCGCGTTCTTAGGCGCCCATCTGCTCAAGATTAAGCCCTGCATTGAGGTGACGGGTGGCAAGTTCGTGGCCACCAAGAAGTTCCGCGGCTCTATGCTCAAGTGCGCCCGCGCCTTTATCGATCACATGGTTGAGAAGGGCGAGATCGACTATTCGCACATTGGCTTGGCGTATTCGGTGGGCCTTTCCGAGGAGCTGCGCGACGATATGGAAGTCTATGCGCACGACCTGGGCTTTAAGGACGTTACCTGGACTCAGGTCGGCGGCGTCATCTCGAGCCACTGCGGCCCGACCGCCTTTGGCGCGGTGCTTACGCTTAAGGCGTAGGGCCTGGCGTCTATCGATTTCTATTGCTTCGGCGGCGAGCGGGTTGTGACAACCTTCCCGCTGCTTTTGCGTGGAGTCAAATAGGACGATCAAATTGACCGCTAAACCGTTTCGCCATCAGGCGTATGGGCTAGAATGGCTCTGGCATTTTAATTGACAAAAACCAAAGAGAGGCAAGGTTGCGGGAATGGCTGAGATGACGCTTGAGGGTGTGGATGCTCATCCCGAGGACTCTGCGTATGCCCTGGGTCGCGTGCATTCGATCGAGACGATGGGAACGGTCGACGGACCCGGCATCCGCTTTGTGGTGTTTGTTCAGGGCTGTCCCATGCGCTGCGCGTATTGCCACAATCCCGATACCTGGTCTGTTAACGGCGGCACGATGGTGACCGTCGAGCATCTCATGGACGAGTTCCAGAGCAACCATGAGTTCTACCGTAGCGGCGGCATTACCGTTTCGGGCGGCGAACCGCTCCTGCAGCCCGAGTTTTTGGCCGACCTGTTCCGCGTGATGCACAACAACCCCGATGGCCGCGTACACACCTGCCTAGACAGCTGTGGCTATGCATTTGATCCCAAGCATCCGGAGAAGTTCGATGCTGTTCTCAACGAGACCGATATGGTGCTGCTCGACATCAAGCATGCCGATCCGGTTGAGCATAAAAAGCTGACCGGTTGCGATCCTGCGCGCATCCTGGCGTTTGGCGATGAGCTTGCCCGTCGCAAGATTAAGGTTGTTATTCGCCACGTGGTGGTGCCGGGCATTACCGACACGGTGGAGGAGTGTGAGGCGCTCGGCCGCCTGATTGCCCCGTGGCATAACGTGGTCGGTCTGGAGATGCTGCCGTATCACACCATGGGTATCGTCAAATATGAGCAGCTGGGGATCCCCTATAAGCTCGAGGGCGTGCCTCAGATGGATACCGCGCGCATGCCCGAGCTGCGCAACGCCGTCATGGCCGGCATGAAAAAGCGCCGCGCCGAACTCAGGTCGGCCATCGGCTAACAAGCCCGTCCCAAATTGACTACCTTTTAAGATGTGTAACAAGGCGGGTTGGATAAGCGAGGACGGTTACTATTCGACATGCGATGCGGGCCTTATCGACATCGATAGCCGTACCTATGTCATGAGCGTCATGACATCGATGCCGTGGAGCGACCGCTCGAGTGAGGTTACGGCCGCGATTGCAAAGGCGCTGTTTGATTCGCGAGCTGCACTGGCTTAGCGTGTTCGTTTGGCGAGGTCAAACAAAATGCTGGTACCATACCGTGGTTGAGAATTTCGTATAGGTTTGGGGAATGGTATGGCTACCATCGCGATTATCGGTGCGCTCGAAAAAGAGATCATGCAGATTAAGGAAGAGCTGAGCGACGTTTGCGAGGCACGGGAGGCAGGCTTGACCGTTGTGAGCGGCGGGCTCGACGGCCTGACAGTTGTCGCCACAACGGCGGGCATGGGCACGGTGAACGCCGCCGCTGCAACACAGCACCTCATTAGCAAGTATGCTCCGCAGGCTGTTGTGTTTTCGGGCATTGCGGGCGGTTTGAACCCCAAGCTCCATATCGACGACGTGGTCATTGGCAAACGCCTGCGCTATCTGGATACCGATACCGCGCTTATCGCCGAGTCCGCACCGGGGCTTGAGGAGTTTGGTTCGACGCCCGCGCTGGTCGATATTGCCGTCGACGTGCTTGCTGAGCGTGGGTTCGTTGACGCTTCGACAAATGCAGTCGCTTCGAACGGGGGCACCAAACAGTTCCTGGTCGGCACGATTGCCACGGGTAACCGCTTTGTGACGGGCGCCGCCATGCGTAACGACGCTATCGAAGCGACGCATGCCGATTGTGTCGGCATGGAGGGCGCGGCGATTGCTCATGTCGCAACCAAAAATGGTGTCGATTGCCTGGTGTTGCGCGCTATCAGCGATAATTGTGACGAGGCGTACGATGCAATTTGCGACCGAGAGTTCGATCTGTTCGAGTACGCGCGTGTCGCAAGTAACATCACGCTCGATATCGTCCGCCGCATTGCCGCTGCGCAATAGCGCGCTCTTTTGTAAGAACCTACGACCAAGGAGTGTCCATGGCCGATTCCATTAACTACCAGCTTGCCAAGTTCGTCGCCAGCTACGGCAAGGTTTCGCAGATTCCCGAGTCCACCTGCCCCGAGGTGAGCTTTGTCGGCCGCTCCAACGTGGGCAAGTCGTCGATTATGAACAAGCTCTTTGGCCGCAAGAACCTGGTCAAGGTTTCCAGTACGCCGGGCAAGACGAGCAACATCAACTTCTTTGAGGCCGACGACGTGCATTTCGTGGACCTGCCGGGTTACGGTTTCGCCCGTCGCTCCAAGGCCGAGCGCGACCGCTGGGCCGAGCTTATTGGCGACTTCTTTGACTCCGAGCGCAGCTTTAACCTGGTCGTATCGCTGGTTGACATTCGTCACGACCCCAGCAAGCTCGATCATGACATGATCGACTACCTGCAGGGCAACGAGTTCAACTTTATCGTCTGCCTCACCAAAGCCGACAAGCTCAGCCGCACCCAGCAGGCCCGCCAGGCAGCAGCCATCAAAAAGCAGCTCAACGTCCCGGCCGAAAACGTAATCATCACAAGCTCCCAAACCGGTGTGGGCATCGACGAGCTCAAGCGCCGCATTGCCGAGGCGTGCCTCTAATAAGTGCTTCAGTCTAGCAAGAGCCCCTACCAATAAAAAGCCAAACTATCAGCCCGGCGCCCCTTCAAAGCGTGGGTCCCTGTAGACATCCTCAGCAAGGTAGGCGCAGGAACATCCCGACCGTCCCGGACAGGTATATGAGGAGGATGTCTACAGGTACTCGATTTGAGCGCCTTCCGTGTCGCACGTCAGAATATGCGTGTCACATTTGGGGAACTGCTCACGCAGCTTGACCTGCAGGAACTTGGCTACGATAGTGTCATCGGTTACAGCCATAAGGGTCGAGCCGGAGCCACTGATCCAGATGGTCTTGGCGCCGCCATTAAGGCAGGTGTCGCGCACAGCGTTGTAATCGGGAATCAGGCGGCGGCGATAGGGCTCCTGGATGCGGTCGTCGTTGGCGGCGGCAATCAGGTCAAGGTCGCCGGTCTCCAGGCCGCGCGTCATGCCGGCGATGCGGCCCATCTGCCATACGGCGGTGGAGAGTGGAATCTCCTGCGGCACAACCTTGCGCGCCTCGCTCGTATGCACCTCGTAGGGCGGAATCACGGTAATAAAACGCAAGCGATCGCTCACCTCGTAGCGCAGGCACTGGGGGAGCGAATCAGTCGGCGTAAAGGAGCAAACGGCACCGCCCAGGATGGCAGGGGCGACGTTATCGGGATGGCCCTCGACCTCGGTGGCAATGCGGACGAGCTCGGCACGGTCGACGGTGTGGCCCGTCAGCGCGGCGGCCGCCATGATGCCAGCGACGACGCAGGTGGAGCTGGAACCCAGGCCGCGAGCGACGGGTACATCGGTCTGGATGTCGATGGCAACGGGGAAGGCCTGCTCGCCCCAGGCGGCCAGAGCATCGACAAAGCTCACATAGACCAGGTTGTTCTCGTTTTGGAACTCCTCGGGGCAGCCCGTGATGGTGAGCTTGTCGGTACGCTCGAAGGTGAAGTGCGAGTAGAGGCTGACGGCCATGCCGAGGGTGTCGTAGCCGATGCCTAGGTTGGCGCTGGTTGCTGGGACGGTGATTTTGATCATGTGGGTCCTCCTGGGCGGGTCTGGCCGTTTAGTTCGCTGCTCGGGCAGTCCTGGCTCGCTCGGAAAGCACATTAAGTGCTTTCCGGCTCGTGCGGAACTCGCGACGAACTAAACGGCCAGACCCGCTCGCATGCTCGTCATCATCCCGAAAGCTTAATAAAAAGAAGGTGCGCCGGCTTTCGCCGGCGCTTAATAAGGGGTTTAGTTGGTGCTCATTCGTTTTGCTGCAGACTCGACGTAGCTTGCCATCTCATCGACGTCGCAGACGTCTTCGAAGCGGACGGGCTTGGACTCGAGTTCGGCGAGCTGGGTCGGGGCGACCGTGTTGGTGGCCTGCTCGAGCACACGCATAGCCTCAAAATCATCCTCGGGAACGTCGAGGCCCAAGGCGTCGCAGCAGGCTCGCGGGAACTTGTAGGGGCTGGCGGTCGAAAGCAACACGCGGGCCTTGGCGCCCTCGGCGGGAGCGACCTTTTCGAAGACGTGATAGCCGCAAGCGGTGTGCGGGTCGATCACGTAGCCGTTCGCGTCCCAGCAGCTCTTGATGGCAGTGAGGACCTCGTCCTCGCTGGCCCAACCGCAACCAAAGACGCTCTGAATCTTTGCCAGCAGGTCGGCGGGAACTTCGTAGCGACCAGTCTGTGCCAGCTGCTCCATAAGGCCGGCAACGAGCTCGCAGTCGCCGTCGGACAAGAAGTAGAGCATGCGCTCCAGGTTGGAGCTAATAAGGATGTCCATCGACGGCGAGATGGTCGTGAAGAACGGGCGGTTACGGTCGTAAACGCCGGTGGTCAGGAAGTCGGCAAGCACGTTGTTCTTGTCGCTCGCCACGACGAGCTTGGCGACGGGCAGACCCATGCACTTGGCGTAGTAGCCGGCCAAGATATCGCCAAAGTTGCCGGTGGGCACACAGAACTCTACGGCGTCGCCAGCCTCGATAGCGCCGGCGCGCAGCAGTTGCGCATAGGCGGCAAAGTAGTAGACAACCTGCGGCACCAGGCGGCCGACGTTGATGGAGTTGGCACTCGAAAGCACAGTGCCGGCGGCTTCCAGGCGCTCGGCAAGCTCCTTATCGGCAAAGATGCGCTTGACGGCACTCTGGGCATCGTCGAAGTTGCCGCGGATGCCGCAGACGGCGACGTTATCGCCCTCCTGCGTGGACATCTGCAGATTCTGCACGCGGCTGACTTTGCCTTCGGGATAAAAGACGGTGATGCCCGTGCCCGGGGCGTCGGCAAAGCCGGCGAGTGCTGCCTTGCCCGTGTCGCCCGACGTGGCGGTGACGATCATGATGCGCTCGGCGCCGCCGTCCTTGGCGGAAGTGCGGGCCATCAGACGGGGGAGCATCTGCAGGGCGACGTCCTTGAAGGCGCTTGTGGGGCCGCCAAAGAGCTCCATCACATAGGTCTGAGGGACGTCAGCGCCCGGTGCGGCGTCGAGTTTGACGAGCGGCGTGACCTCTTCGCTCGCGAACGTGCCGCGGTATGCCTCATTCACACAGGCCGAAATTTCTTCGGTCGTGTAATCATTCAGTAACATTCCCAACACATCTTGAGCGATTTCAAAGTACGATTTATCTGCAAGCGAGCTGATATCGACCTGCTGGGTGCCGAGCTCGTCCGAGACAAACAAACCCCCGTCGGGAGCGATGCCGGTACGGATTGCCACCTTACTTGAGCACGATAAAGTGCGTCCTCGTGTACTATGATAAGTTCCCATATAACACTGCTCCTCGGATGCCTTGGTCCCAATCGGTGAAACCATGGTATCAGAGCGCGCAAAATAGGTTCGCAGAGGCTTTTTAGAAAGGTAACCTCCAGCCCATGATTAAGATTGCCAAGTTTGGCGGCTCGTCGGTCGCCGACGCCGAACACTTTAAGAAGATCAAGGCCATCGTCGATGCCGATCCGGCCCGCCGTTTTGTGGTGGTTTCTGCCTGCGGTCGCCGTTTTAAGGGCGACACCAAGGTGACCGATCTGCTCTACTTGGTCAACGCGCACGTCAAGTACCACGTGTCGTGCGAGGAGCTGCTCGAGGACATCGGCCAGCGCTATTTTGATATCGCTGACGAGCTGGGGCTCACCTATCCCATCCGCGAAGAGTTTGCGGCCTTTGCCGAGCGTGCTCGCTCCGGTGGCTACTCTACTGAGGAGCTCGTAAGCCGCGGCGAGTACTTTACCGCTCGCCTGATGGCCGAGTACCTGGGCCTGCCGTTCCTGGATGCCGCGACGGTCGTGGCGTTCCATCATGACGGTACGCTCAGCATGAACCGCACCGCCGAGCTGGTGCAGGAGTACGGCCAGCAGGGCGGCTTTGTCATGCCCGGTTTCTACGGCGCGACGCGTGAGGGGCAGATCAAGCTGCTCGACCGTGGCGGCGGCGATATTTCCGGCTCGATTCTGGCCAAGTGCCTTGGTGCCGACCTGTACGAGAACTGGACCGACGTTTCGGGCTTCTATTCTGCCGATCCGCGTATTGTTCCCGAGGCTCAGCCCATTGCGCGCGTTACCTACGAGGAGCTGCGCGAGCTTTCGTACATGGGTGCAAGCGTCCTGCACGAGGAGGCCGTGTTCCCCGTGCGCGAGGCAGGCATTCCGCTGGTCATCAAGAACACCAATGCGCCGCAGGACCCCGGCACCATCATTAGCGAGACGGCTGACGAGGGTGAGGCGGAGCCTATCATTACCGGCGTGACCGGCAAGCGCGGCTTTGTCGCCATCAACGTTGCCCGCGACCGTACCAAGCCGCGCGTCGGCTTTATGCGCCGTGCGCTTTCGGTCTTCGAACGCTATGACGTTTCCGTCGAGCATATGCCCACCGGCGTCGACCGCTTTGGCGCCGTGGTGCAGGAGCAGGATGTGCACGACTCGCTGTACTCGCTCGTGGGCGACATTCAGCAGGAGGTCGAGCCGCTCGAGATCGAGGTTGTCGAGGGTTTGGCGCTCATCGCGACCGTCGGCCGTAACCTTCGCGGCCGCGCAGGTATCTCGGGCCATCTGTTTGGCATGCTTGGTCAGGCCGGCGTGAGCGTACGTATGATTTCGCAGAGCTGCGACGAGATCAACATCATTATCGGCGTAGAGGAGAAGGACTTCGACCTGGCGATTCGGACCATTTACCGCGCCTTCTCCGACGAGAACGGCATTGTGAAGGTCTCCGACCTGGAGGCTCCCGTGCCGGTCGATCCCGCTCCGGCCGCGCTCCACAAGTAGCTGCTATCCCAGTAGATTTTTGGGACTTGCTTCAAAAACTACGGCGGGGCGTTTCGTTTCGGTTTCGTTTCGACGGGGCGGGTTTCGTGCCCGCCCTGTTCTTGTATACACTGGCAACAATAATCGGCCTGCTCGGCGTGCGGGCAAAAGCCACAGCCTTTAAAGGGGGAAGCATGAAACAGTACACGGTTGCTATTTTGGGCGCGACGGGAGCCGTGGGCACCCAGATGCTTGAGTGCCTCAACGAGCAGGAGTTTCCGGTTGGCAAGCTCAAGCTGCTAGCGAGCGCGCGCTCTGCGGGCAAGACCGTCGAGTTCCGCGGCGAGCAGGTTGTGATTGAGGAGGCTTGCCCCGAGGCCTTTGAGGTCTGCGACATCGTGCTCGGCGCCGCCGGCGACGATATTGCGAAGGAGCTACTGCCCGAGGCCGTCAAGCGCGGCGCCGTCGTGGTCGACAACAGCCACGCCTTCCGCATGGATCCCGAGGTGCCGCTGGTCGTGCCCGAGATCAATGCCGACGACATCAAGTGGCATCACGGCCTTATCGCCAATCCCAACTGCGCGACCATCATCGGCCTGGTTCCCACGTGGCCGCTGCACCAGCTTGCTGGCGTGAAGCGTATGATCGTGTCCACGTATCAGGCAGCTTCGGGCGCTGGCGCTCCCGGTATGGCCGAGCTCGAGGCTCAGCTTGCCGCCCTGGGCCGTGGCGAGGAGATTCCCGAGCCGCGCGCGTTTGCCGCCCAGCTGGCGAGCAACCTGATTCCGCAGATCGGCGGTGTCAAGGAGGAGGGCTTTACCTCCGAGGAGATGAAGTTGCAGAACGAGGGCCGCAAGATCATGCACCTGCCCGAGCTGCGCGTGAACTGCACCTGCGTGCGCGTGCCCGTGCTGCGCTCGCACTCCGAGAGCATTACGCTCGAGTTCGAGCGTGACATCACGGTTGAGGAGGCTCGTGCTGCGCTGGCTGCCGCTCCCGGCGTCAAGCTGGTTGACGACATGAGCGCCGAGGACGCGCACGATCGCTTCCCCATGCCGATGGATACGTCCGACCAGGACCTGATTTGGGTCGGTCGCGTGCGTCGCGACATCTCGAACCCCGAGGCCGCGCGCGGCATCACCTTCTGGTGCTGCGGCGACCAAATCCGTAAGGGCGCGGCAACCAACGCCGTCCAGATCGCTAAGCTGCTCTGCGAGTAGCGGTTGACCTGTCCGGCGGGGGCCGGGCTTGGTTTTCAGAACGTCCTCGACCATGTGTGGCGCCTTGTCCTGCTCCTTCGGAGCCGCGGACAAGGCGCCACACTGGTCTGCGGAGTGTTCTGAAAACTAAGCCCGGCCCCTGCCTGCGGTGACTCGGCTGCGAGCGGCCTGCGATGGGGCCGTTGCTGGTTGGGGCCGCTGGGCTGATGTGGGGGCACGTGGCCGTTGCAGGCCCTGGTCCCGGCGGCGGCCTCGGCGCTTTGCGCCTGCTGCCTTGGGTGACTTTGGGGTCGATTGGGGTTGTCTGCACAATTCGCGGTATTATGTTGCGGAGTTTTGAAAGGAGCCGCTGGTGGTCACGACGACATTTGCCTCGCCTTTGGGCGAAATCTTGCTTGCCGCTGATGGCCGCGGTCTGACGGGGCTTTGGTTTGAGGGGCAGGAGCACTTTGGTTCCACGCTTCTCCGGGAAGACTCCGAACATGTTGAAGGCGCCGACGCGGTTTCCGGTACCGGTGGCATGTTGCCGGTGAGTCCGGCAAATGGCGCGGCTTCTTCGGTGCTTGAGCGTTCTTGGGCTTGGCTGAATGCTTATTTTGCGGGGCAGGAGCCTCGGTTTACGCCGCCGTTGCATATGATCGGCACGGCGTTCCAGCGCGAGGTTTGGTTTGAGCTGCTTTCAATTCCGCGTGGCGAAGTCGCTACGTATGGCGAGATCGCTCAGCGTGTTGCGGCTCGACATCGTGTGCCGGGAAATGAGGCACCCGTCGTGTCTCCTCGTGCGGTGGGGGCTGCGGTTGCGCGTAATCCCATTTCGATTATCGTGCCGTGCCATCGCGTGGTCGCGGTCGACGGATCGCTCAACGGATATGCTGGCGGCCTTGATCGCAAGGAGTGGCTGCTTCGGCTTGAGGGCGCGTACGAGGAATAGCGCTCGAACGCTTTGCATAACTAGGACGCCGCGAAAGGACGAGCCTCCGTCCTTCTACGGCCGGCATGCGTCCAGACGCTTGGCATCTGCGCTTTAAGTTTGGCTAAGCCATATCTTGCGTATTTGGAAACGCGCAGGTTGAGCCGCTAGGGCTGTGCTAAGGCAGCTTTCGGTGCGCTATTATCGGCAGTATCGAAACCTGTATTTCCATGCGCCAAAGGAGCAACTATGAAGCTGATGCTTGCCGAGGACGAACCTGGTCTCTCCCGCGCCCTCACCGCGATTCTTCAACATAGCGACTACGAGGTCGACACCGCCCTCGACGGCTTGACGGCGCTCGAGAATCTACTCACCAACGATTACGACGCCGCAATCCTGGACATCATGATGCCCGGCATGGACGGCATCGAGGTGCTCAAGCGTACACGCGCCGCCGGAAATCGACTGCCCATCATCATGCTCACGGCAAAAAGCGAGGTGTCCGATAAGGTCGAGGGCCTGGATGCCGGTGCCAACGATTACCTGACCAAGCCGTTTGCCGCCAAGGAACTGCTTGCGCGTATTCGTGCCATGACGCGCGCCGCGACGGCAATTGACGCCACGACGCTCAGCGTGGGTAACGTGCGCCTCGACACGGCGGCTTGCACGCTTGTGGGACCTTTGGGCGAGGAGCACCTGGCCAATCGCGAGTTTCAGCTTATGGAACTCTTTATGCGCAACGCCGGCACGCGCATGCCCGCTGAACGTCTGATGCTCGAGGTTTGGGGTGAGGACGCGCCCGAAGGCGCCAACGTGGTGTGGGTCTATATCTCGTACCTGCGCAAAAAGCTGACGGCGCTTGGTGCCAACGTTGCCATTCGCGCGTCGCGTAACCAGGGCTATTCGCTCGAGGTTGTCGAGGAAGGCGAATAAGCGTGAGCGCGAGCGCGTGGTGCAAGCGCATGACGGAGTGGTTTCACGCCGCCTCGAGTAGTACGGGGCGGGCTAATTCTGTTGACGCATTGGGCCGCCGTCTGCGTCGCAAGTTTATCCTCGTTGCCATGGGCGCCGTGACCGTGGTGCTCACGCTTATCATCGCCGGCATCAACATCGTCAATTATTCGCATGTCTGCAAGATGGCCGACGCTCGCCTGGACTATATTCTGGCGGGCAAGGACGGTATCGATTGGGGGGACGAGCCTAAAGCCGAGCCCGCTAATGGCAAGGATGCCGGCGATAGCCAAGCGGGCGTTCGCATCAGACACTTCGAAGGCATGACGGCGGAGTCTCCCTTCGACACGCGCTACTTTACGGTGACGATTGACGCCGGACAGGTTGCCGATGTCAATACGGCCCGCATTGCCGCGGTTGGTGCCAAGCGCGCCGCCAGTATTGCCGCAAGGCTGCATGCCAAGGGCTGGACCTCGGGCTTCTCTGGCAATTATCGTTATACGACCGACGTCCAGGACGACGAGATCACCTATGTGTTCGTGGACTGCTCGCGCGAGCTTGCAAGCTTTCATTCGTTTTTGAGCGCGAGCGTGGCGATCAGTTGCATTGGCTGGCTGGCGGTGCTGGCAATTGTGGCGGGTGCCTCGGGCGCGGTGATTCGACCGATGGTCGAGAGCTACAGCAAGCAAAAGCGCTTTATTACCGATGCGAGCCACGAGATCAAGACGCCGCTGGCTGTAATTGACGCCGCCAATGAGGTACAAGAGATCGAGAGCGGCGAAAGTGAGTGGACGCAGAGCATTCACGAGCAGGTTGCGCGGCTGACGGCGCTCACGGAACGTCTAGTGTTTTTGGCACGTATGGACGAGGGCTCGGCGGGCTTTACCATGACATCGATCGATCTTTCGGAGGCCGTGGACAAGGCTGCGGCGCCGTTTGAATCGGTGGCGGTTTCGCGCGGCAAGCGTCTGTCGACGTCGATTGCGTGCGGCGTGCGGGCCCATGCCGATGCTGCGGCGGTGGCGCAGGTGGTTGAGCTGCTTCTGGACAACGCCACGCGCTATGCGAGCGAGGGCAGCGTGATTGAGCTGAGCCTGCGTGCCGTTTCGCGCGTTCAGGGTAAGGGCGCCACCGAGCTTGTCGTATCGAACGCCGTGGACGAGCTGCCCGAAGGCGACCTAGATCGATTGTTCGACCGCTTCTATCGTGCGGACGTGTCGCGCAGCTCCAAGACGGGCGGCTCGGGCGTGGGCCTATCCGTGGTGCGTGCCATCGCCGAAGCCCATGGCGGGAGCGCTTCTGTCTGCGGCCACGGTAACCAGATCACCTTCACCGTCCGCCTCTAAGACCTGCCAAAAAGGGACAGGTTTATTTTGGCAGGTTTTATCTGTGCAGACGGCAGCGGAGGCTGGCGGTGATCGGCGCCATGAACGCCACCGACCCAAATAAACGCACCTCTAACTGCTAAAATATGGACATCGTTGTTCGGCTCCCGAAGGAAAGGAGACGGTCATGCAGTACGAGATCGGCGGAGGGGCTTTCCCGGTTGTTACGTGCAACCTTAGCGACGGCGAATCCATGATCACCGAAAGCGGTGCCATGGTCTGGATGACCCCCAACATGGAGATGTCCACCTCGGGCGGTGGTATAGGCAAGATGTTCTCTAAGGCTTTTTCGGGTGAGGCGTTGTTCCAAAACATTTGGACCGCGCACGGCGATGGCATGATTGCGTTTGGCTCTTGCTTCCCCGGCCGCATTATACCGATCGAGATTGGCCCTGGTAAGAGCTGGATTTTGCAGAAGCGTTCGTTCCTTGCCGCGGAAAGTGGTGTTGAGCTGAGCATCCACTTTAACAAGAAGGCAAAGACCGGCGTCTTTGGCGGCGAGGGTTTTATCATGCAAAAGCTCACGGGCTCGGGTATTGCCTTTGCCGAGATCGACGGCGACCTAGTTGAGTACGAGCTTGCTGCTGGCCAGCAAATGATTGTAGATACCGGCAACGTGGCCGGCTTTGAGGAGACGGTGAGCATCGACGCGCAGATGGTCAAGGGCGTCAAAAACATCATGTTTGGCGGTGAAGGCGTGTTCAACACTGTGCTCACCGGTCCGGGGCGCATCTGGCTGCAGACAATGCCCATTTCCAATCTTGCGGCAGCAGTGGCTTCGATGACCAACAACAATAACTAATCGTGTATAGGATGACGCGCGCGGCGGGCCCGGCCTGTCGTGCGCGTTTTTTGGTGGCAAACGCCCTGTTTATCGGGTGCGGCTGTGCTCCTGCAGCGCATAGATCGACTTATCCATGTTGAACAGGTAGGCCACGACGCAGACAATAAAGAACGTCGGCAGACTGCTAAAGCCAAAGACCTCGCAGCCAATAAAGATGGGCGCGAGCAGCGTATTGGTGGCGCTGCCAAAGACGGCGGCGTATCCCAGCGCGGCGCAGAGCTCGACGGGCATGCCGAGAATCCCGGCGAGTACGACACCCAGGCTGGCTCCGATGGAGAACAGCGGCGTCACCTCGCCACCCTGATATCCTGCGGCAAGCGTGGCGATGGTGAGTACGAATTTGAGCGCCCAGTCCCAAGGCATGATCGACGCCTCACCGTTGTCACCCAGTGCCGCGGATATCAGGTTGGTGCCAAGGCCGCAGTATCGCCCCTGCCACAGCGCGAACAGAATCGCCGACAGCGCAAGGCCCATAACGGCAACGCGTATGTAAGGGCTGGGGAGCAGCCGCGCTGCAAGGGTCTTGGCATGGGCAAGGCACCAGGCAAAAGCTCCACCTACCATACCAAACGCGATACCCAACAACGCCAGTCGTCCAAGACCGGGGAGGTCGAGCGCATACGAG
The DNA here is from genome assembly GCA_900546825.1 of uncultured Collinsella sp. Lineage (GTDB taxonomy): Bacteria > Actinomycetota > Coriobacteriia > Coriobacteriales > Coriobacteriaceae > Collinsella. Next base: position 28,610 of record UREE01000004.1, read on the forward strand.
GCGGTAACGGCGACCTCAAACTTCTCGAGCCCCAGAGCGCCGGAGGTCATGCTTGCGGCGAGCGAGGCTGTAAGCGCGGGAAACAGCGCGCGGTATTCCATGCGTCCTGCGACCAGTACTTCGATCGCAAAGACCGTGGCGGCGAGGGGCGTTCGGAAGAGTCCGGCAAAGCCGGCGGCCATGCCGATAAGCAAAAACGTGTTGCCGGGTTCTCGGAAAGGTAGACGTCGGCCGATCCAATGCGAGACGGTTGCGCCGATCTGCACGGCTACGCCTTCGCGTCCCGCGCTGCCGCCAAAGAGATGCGTGGCCCACGTGCTCAGCATAATGAGCGGCACCAGACGCGGGGAGATGGCGTCCTCGCGTCCGTGACCTACGTCGAATACTAAGCTCATGCCCCGATCGGTGCCTTTGCCCCAGGTGAGGTAGGCAAATACGATGGCCAAGCCCATGAGGGCGAGGAAGGGAAGGAGCAGTACGATGTGCTCGTCACGGAAGGCGCCGATTGCCAGGAGCACACGACCAAAAAGGGCACAGATGGCGCCAACGATAACGCCGATAGGGATTCCGACGGCGCCCATGAGCACGAGACCGCTATAGGTGTTGACCAGGCGTTTGATTCTGCTCGAAGCGCTGCTTTCTGACATTTTGCTTTCCGACACTTGCTCTCTTGATAGAAAAAGAGCTGGAGTTGCGCATCGTTGAGAGGCTTTCCAGCTTTAGCAAAACAAACTTATAAGATGCGACGGGCCGCGTCAAGATAATTACCGGACGGCCTAGGAGGCGGCTGGTTGGCCGGCTTAAAACCTAGCGCGTGAAATGACGCCCCACGCTATTCAGCGCGCTTGATAGGATGACGAACCACGGTCTTAAGTTTCTCCGGTGCGCATTTGCGTGGATCGGAGAGATAGATTTCGTGATGTAAACGGGTGTCTGAGAAGTCGGGAACATAGCCCAGCTCGGTCGTGTATTCATGCATAGCGTCTACGGTCGCCGGTTCGTTGTCGTAGGGCCCGGTGTGCATGCATTGAACGCAGAGACCCTCGTCAACTTTAAGCAGTTCGACGGCGGAAAAGTCCAGTTTCTTTTTGGTCGTGGCTTCCGCGACTGCCCAGTCAAAGTCATCTCGGGTGACGAAATCGGGCAGGCGGATGCACGAGATAAAGTTGAAATTGTCCTTGCGTACATAATCGATGCCGCCGCTCGGGGACTCTTGCCACCAGAAACCCTCGAGCGGCGGTACCACAAAGTCGAAATAGCCCTCGATACTCCTTGAGCCTTTCTTCGACATCTTGACGGTATAGGCGATGCCGTAAAGTAGCGGCAGGGCGTTTTGATACTCGCCACCTTCGGTATTTGGGTCGCCCTTTCCGCGAACGGCAACGTAGCTCATAGGCGGGACTGTTACGATGCTCGGCTTGCTTGCAGGTTTGTAGAGCTCCTTGCATTCCTTCTTAAAGTCGAACGCCATGTTGGCCGCCTTTCTGCGTATTGGCCTGCTTAGATAGTTGAATCATATCATAGAAACGAACAGCTGTTCGAATGATTTGGCTGACAGATTGAGATGCGTGCGTTGTGTTTGGCGGTCGGCCTGACCCCGTTGATGATTTCTCGGCCTCCCCGGCGCCCTATCTATAGCTGCCGTTTCCCCATATAAAACCTGCCAAAATAAACCTGTCCCTTTTTGGTAGGTGGGAAATGGGTAATACTAAAGAGTTATCCGACCAGATGGGAATTAATCGATGGCCTATATCGAATTCAAAGACGTCATCAAGGCATACGGCGAGGGCGATGCCCGCATCCACGCGCTCGACGGCGCGAGCTTTACGGTCGAGCGCGGCGAGCTCGCCATCATTTTGGGTGCTTCGGGTGCCGGCAAGACCACGGCCCTCAACATTCTGGGCGGCATGGACACGGCAACTTCTGGCACCGTGACGGTGGACGGGCGTGACGTGAGCTCTGCCAACGAGGCTCAGCTTGTGGAATACCGTCGCGCCGATGTTGGCTTTGTCTTTCAGTTCTACAATCTGGTCCCTAACCTGACGGCGCTTGAGAACGTCGAACTCGCGGCGCAGATCTGCCCCGATTCGCTCGATGCCGAGCAAACGCTTCGCCAGGTTGGCCTGGGCGACCGCCTCGCTAACTTTCCGGCGCAGCTTTCGGGCGGCGAGCAGCAGCGCGTATCCATCGCCCGCGCGCTGGCTAAGAACCCCAAGCTGCTTTTGTGCGACGAGCCCACGGGTGCACTCGACTACAAAACCGGCAAGCAGATTTTGCAGTTGCTGCAGGACACCTGCCGCAAGCAGGGCATCACGGTCATTATCATCACCCATAACTCCGCGCTGGCGCCCATGGCCGATCGCCTGATCCGCTTTAAGAGCGGCCGCGTGGAGAGCGAGACGGTCCAGCAAAATCCCGTGTCTATCGAGACAATCGAGTGGTAGCGCCCATGGACCAGGACCGCCAAAACAGCCAAAACCACGATACGGAGCACGCGGGCCGCGACCGGGAGTTCGCGACCTACCGTACCGCCCAAAGCTCAAACGATATGGTGCCGACGGTATTTCGCCGTGGCATCTACCGCACAATCCGCGGCAGTCTTAAGCGCTTCCTATCTATCGTGGTCATCACCGCGCTCGGCGTGAGCGTGATGTGCGGCCTCAAGGCGGGTTGCGAGGATCTGTGCGATTCGGTCGACGCCTACTTCGACCAGCAAAATGTCTATGACATTAACGTGCAGTCGACCTATGGCCTGACTGACGATGATCTCGACGCCATCCAAGAGGTCGATGGCGTCGAAACGGCCGAGGGCATCTACGCCGAGACCGCCTACACCGCCGTGGGCACAACGCGCGAGCGCGTGGTCGTGCAAAGTCTCTCCAAGGAGAACATCGATCAGCCGGTGCTCGTGAACGGCGATTTGCCCGAGAGCGCCGATGAAGTCGCGGTGACTTCGAAGTTCCTGAAGGCTTCGGGCAAAAAGCTCGGCGATACGGTGAGTTTTGCCGCCAATGACGCGAGCTCGTCGAACCAAAGCGCCAAGGATCAGTTTGCCGCGGGCGATTACACCATTACGGCCGAGGTCCTCGATCCCACTGATGTGAGCTCCGACTCGACAGTCAACGCCTTTCGCGCTGCTTCGGCGGCGGACTATAAGTTCTATGTGAGCGAGGACGCCGCGACGTCGTCGTCCTATTCCGCAGTCCACGTAGTCGTCGAAGGAGCCAAGAGCCTCAACTCCTATTCGGATGCCTACGCGGCAAAGATCAACAAGGTCAAGGGCAATATAGAGAAGATCCGCGAGGAGCGTGAGAAGGCGCGCGCTCAGGAGCTGACAGTCGACACGCCGGCAAGCTTGGATGCGGCCGAGCGCCAGGCGAATATGCTCTTTGGGATTGAGCAGGACAACATCAATCGCATGGCCCAGGGCAGCGAGGAACGCGTCCAGGCTCAGGCCGACCTGGATCAGCGCCGCGCCGCCGCCGACCAGCAGTTTGCCGATGCCCGCGCCGAGCTTTCCGATTTGGGTGAATGCACGTGGTACATCCAGGACCGCGACAATATCGCAAGCTACTCAAGCGTGGAGAGCGATAGCTCGTCAATTGAGGCTATTGCGACGGTGTTCCCGTTCATCTTCTTTATCGTCGCCGTGCTCATCAGCCTCACCACCGCCACGCGTATGGTCGAGGAGGAGCGCACGCTCATTGGCCTGTACAAGGCGCTCGGCTACTCGCGCGAGCGCATCCTGTCCAAATACGTGGACTATGCGCTGTGGGCGTGCCTGATTGGCGGCGTGCTCGGCAATATCATCGGCTTTGTGGGCCTGCCGCTGTTCCTGTTTACGGTGTTCGACGACATGTACTCGCTGCCCCAGATGCTGCTTTCGTACGACATCGTGTCCTCGATCGTCTCGGTGGCGCTGTTTGCCGTGGGCGTGGTGGGCGCCACAATTATCGCCTGCCGCCACGAGATGGCCGAGACCCCGGCCTCGCTCATGCGCCCCAAGGCCCCGCGCGCCGGCTCGCGCATCCTACTTGAGCGCATCGGCTTTATCTGGCGCCGCATGGGCTTTTTGAACAAGGTGGCTGCGCGCAACCTGTTCCGTTACAAAAAGCGTGCCTTTATGACCATCTTTGGCATCGCGGGTTGCACCGCGCTTGTGATCTGCGGTATGGGTATTCGCGATACGTCGGTGGCGCTTTCGCCCAAACAGTACGGGCATATCACGCGTTATGACTTGCTGGCGGTCGCCAACCCCGATGACTTTACGCAGACGTGCGCGGCGTTGGATGAGCGCAGCGCGGCCAATGATTCCAACGTGACCGTGACTTCGACGCTGCCGATTATGACCGACAACGTCACCTTTACGTTTGGCGGCAAGAGCGAGACCGTGCAGCTGATCGTGGTGCCCGATGACCGCACGAACGACCTGGACGACTATGTGCGCCTCGAGGACGAGTCCAAAGAGCCGCTGTCTTTGCGTGACGGAGACGTGTATCTGAGTAAGAGTTCACAGCTGGTGCTGGGGATTCAGCCGGGCGATACGGCATACGTCCAGGATTCGTCGCTCAATGTTGCCAAGGTCAAAGTCAGTGACATTTCGCTTAACTATCTTGGCAACACGCTTTACATGACGCAGGGCACCTATGAGCGCGCGTTCGGTCGAAGCGCACGCCTCAACGGCGTCTTTGTGCTGCTTAAGGGCTCGTCGGCCGACCAGATTGCGTTTAGCAAGAAGCTTAAGAGCGACGGTTGGCTCACCATCTCGAGCACGGCCGAACATTGGCAGAACTACGAGGCGAACTTTGCGATCATCAATTCGGTCGTGGTGCTCGTGACTTTTATGGCGGCATGCCTGTCGTTTGTGGTGGTGTTTACGCTGTCCAACACGAATATCTCCGAGCGCGAACGCGAGCTGGCGACCATCAAGGTGCTGGGCTTCCGCCGTGGCGAGGTGCACCATTACGTCAACAAGGAGACGTTGATCCTCACGGCAATTGGCGCCGCGCTGGGCGTGCCACTGGGCGGCTTGCTGGCCGAGAGTTTTACGTACATTTTGCAGATGCCGTCGCTGTACTTTGACGTCGAAGTCGAGCCGCTAAGCTACGTGCTCGCCGTGGTGCTTTCCTTTGGCTTTACGTTTATCGTCAACCTAGCCACCAATCGTACCCTCAACAAGATCGACATGGTCGGCGCCCTCAAGAGCGCCGAGTGACCTGCCAAAAAGGGACAGGTTTATTTTGGCAGGTTTTATCTGCGCAAACGCCGGACAACCATTAGGTGGCCCGGCGTTTGCCCCGTTTTGCTGGGGATGTCTGTCGTTCAGTGCTCTTACTGGCCAATCCAGTGTTGCGCATAGCTCTTAATGTCCTCGGTAAAACCGTCAAGGTCGTCAAGGGTGATCACGCTGTCGATAAGCAAATTGGCTATCTCGCGGTGCATTGTGCTGCGGCGAATGTCGTTTGCAATTACGCCTGAGGACAGCTTGTCTCTATTGAGGCGCTCTTCTAGTGCCCAAAATCTACTGGACGCTTCACTGTCGCCGTTCAGTATCTCAACATACTGGCCGATGAGCTTTTCCATATAACGTTCTTGCCATTGAGGAAGCATTTTCTTAAACAGCTTCCAGTCGCTTTCGGCTACGTCGCGCATATGTCCTCCGCTCGTTAAACGGGCTTTTCCATTTGCCTTTCATTCTATTTGGTTTTCGCTCACAGGCGTGGATGAAGGGCTTTCTCCAGCCTTCGAGATTGGGCTTGAATGGGTCGTATGCCGCAAAACGGGCCTATCTACTACGTTTGCTACCACACCCTCGACCATGACAAAGATTATGAAATTAAAACCGCAGGTAGAGGGCTTGCAAATATTCGGAAAAGGCGGGTATGGTCGGCCCTCTCGAGTTAAACGTAGTAAATAGGCCCTTTTCTTGGCGCGTGGTCAGCTCAATGCTAATCTCCGTGCCGGAACTGACCCAGTTGTTTGTAGGTTGCGGTGATATACGGACTGTTTGGCGCTTTGGAGCTTCAAAACAGTCCCTATCTCACCGCAACTTAGGAGAAGGGCGGGGGTGGTTGGGTGCTGGTGGGTCGGAGCGTGTTAGGCCTGTTGGCGGTGCTTCCATTGTTTGAGGCACCAGCGCATGAGCGCTTTGATGACGGGAATCGTGATGAGGATGATCCATGCAGGATGGGGCTGTCCCAAACAGAGCCACATGTAGAGGAACCAAGCGATGGCGGCTGCCGGGTAGATGACCTCGATCAGCTTAGATAAGTGGCGTTGGTCGATAAAGTCGCCAAGCGCGTAATAGACGGGAATCAGAAAGACGAGGAAGAGTCCCGTAGCCCATGTGCCGTAGACAATGCCGAGCACCAGATAGGCGAGGGCGACAAGCACAGGGAAGGGGAATTTGTTCCATGCACGTCCGACCTTGGTGTGGAAATGCTTGCCGTGATGGTCGAGCTTGTCGTGTGCTTCCTTCCAGCTGGAAAACGTCTCGCCGTCGATGGTGACGGTGCCGTCGTCATTGGTATGCACACTATGTCCATCGTCCTCAAGCGTATCGATATGCAATCCGCCTGGCCCCACATGGACCTCTTCACCCTTGCGCTCGTTAGCCACATGGATGCCATTCCAGCCAACATGAACCTCTTCGCCTTTGTTGGGGTCAATAACGTGGATGCCGCGCGCGAGGGAAATATCGACAAGTGGCTTATCGCTGCAATCAGCGTGTTCAGTAGAAGCCTCAGCCTCCTCAGCCTTATCTGAAGCTTTGGTGCCGGCGTTGCTGTTCTGCGCCTCATCATCAGCCTGCGAGTCGTCAGTGCTATCCACCGCCTCCCCATACAGCAGCTCATCCAGCGACACGCCATACAGCGCGGCGAGCGCAATAAGGTTATCGGTATCGGGAGAGGATTCGCTGCGCTCCCATTTACTGACAGCCTGACGACTCACACCCAGCTGGGCGGCAAGCGCCTCCTGAGAAAGCCCAGCAGCCTTGCGGCGATCGACGAGCCGCTGTGCCATCGCAAGATCCATGACAGTTCCTTTCATGTGGTGACCGTAATCGAATGAGCCGAGTATGCCGAGAACAACCGGTAGCGACCACCATTTCTAGTTAGAATCTGCCCCAACCCTACCGCAACTACCGGTAGCAACCCCTAACGACCAGCCATTTCAGGACAAATGTCAGTGCTACTCTCAGCTAAGAGCCTGCAACATCCCAAAATCTCAGCCCACGCACCCGCAGCAAGAAGACGAATAGCCTCGGCCTCCCTAGTTACCGCAGGAGGCCTCAGGGCTTACATCCCAAATCTTTCCGCAGGACGGAAGGACCCCGCCGCGCGAAGCGCACGGCGGGGTCCTGACATGTCCGAGGACGATTTGGGATGTAAGCCCTGGGGTCTCCGATGAGAGCAGTTTCGGCCGAGGCTATTCGTCGCCGAAGCTGATGCCCAGCGCCTTGGCCTCGCGCACCAGGTCGCTCTGGGGGTCGACAAACTTGAGCTTGCCGGCGACCTCCTCGAGCGGCATGTGGCACATCTTGCCGTCACGCAGGGCAATCATGTAGCCAAACTCGCCGCGTAGGCACCCCAGTGCCGCCTCGACGCCGCACTGGGTCGCAAAGATGCGGTCCTGGGCGTCGGGTTGGCCGCCGCGCTGCGTGTGGCCGGGGATGGCGACGCGGGTCTCGCGACCAGTCTTGGCCTCGATCTCCTTGGCGATGTCGTAGACGATCGACGGACTCGTGCGCTCGGCGAGCTTTTTCTTGTACTCCTTCTTGGGCAGCGCTGCGTCCTCCTTGGAGATAGCGCCCTCGGCGACGGCTACGATGGTAAAGCGGCTGCCGGTCTCCATGCGATGCTCGATGGTCTTGATGACGTTGTCCATGTCGTAGGGGATCTCGGGAATCAAGATGACGTCCGCGCCGCCCGCGACGCCGGCATACAGCGGAATCCAACCGACCTTGTGGCCCATGATCTCGATGACAAACACGCGGCCGTGACTCGAGGCAGTGGTGTGGATGTCGTCGATGCACTTGGTGGCGACGTCGATGGCGCTCGTAAAGCCAAACGTCAACTCGGTGCCCCAGGTGTCGTTATCGATGGTCTTGGGCAGGGCGATAACGTTGAGGCCTTCTTCGCGCAGGCGGTTGGCGGTCTTGGTGGATCCGTTGCCGCCCAGCATAAACAGGCAGTCGAGCTGCAGTTTATGATAGGTGTGGACCATTGCGGGCACCTTCTCGACGCCGTCGGCCTCGGGAATGTCCAGGCGCTTGAACGGCGTGCGGCTCGTGCCCAGGATGGTGCCGCCGCGGGTGAGGATGCCGCTAAAATCGGCGGGCGTCATGACGCGGAACCTGCTGTAGATAAGGCCCTGGTAGCCATCCTCAAAACCATAGATTTCGATAGGCTCTTTGCTATTGGTCATAAGCGTTTTGACAATGCCGCGCATGGTGGCGTTGAGCGCCTGGCAGTCGCCGCCACTGGTAAGAAGACCGATCCTGAGCATGATGAATCCTTCCGGGCAAGTTATAACATGCGCATAAGTTTACCCCCGCACACTGTTGATGCGGGGGTAAAACGTGTTAGCTCAAGCGTATAGAAATGTAAGCAACGTCAGGCGAGCGTAAGGACGACGGTGCCAGCTCCTTACAGCGCGAAGGCGTCGACGTCGCCCCAGTGGCGGCGCAGCGTGATGGCGGCAGCGGGCTCGGTGTTGTCGAAGACGACCGACCACTGCGTGTTGCTGGTGATGTCTTCCGGATTGGGCTCTTGCGCCGCAGCGCGTAGGGCCTTCCAAGCGACTGCCTCGTCTTGGGCGCCGGTATGGGCGTCGAGGACATCGGCGATGGCGATGGCGCGCTCCTTGCCATGGCCCAGCTCGCCATTCTTTTGGTTGGGCAGCACTTCGTCGCCATAGCAGGCGTAGAAGTTCGTGACCTGGCGTACGGGCGTCGCCTTGCATGCACGGTCGGGATCGCGCGGATCCCACTCCACCACCCGCGCGTCACCGGCGGCGTCGTTGATAAAGAAGTGATAGTCGCGTCCGGCCATGGCGTGCATGTCGTAGGCAGAAAGCAGGTCGACGGCCTCCTGCGTGGTGGCCGCGCGGTCGAGCACCAGACGGATGGCGAGCGAAGTGTTGATGACGGGGCGTTGCGTGTCCTGGTCACAGGGCTTGGAATCCAGAGTGAGTACGGCAATGGACACGCCGCATTTGTTAACACCGTCGAGCTGGGTAAACGGGCCCATGAGTGCGGCGGCACGTCCGGCGACGGAGTCAAGCGGAGTGTTATCGCCCAGGTTGTTAAGGGCGGCAAACCCGATGGAGGCATAGCCGCCGCGTGGGTGATTGCGCACCAGCAGCACCGAGGTGTCGTCCTTAAAGTCGTAATTGCGACCGGTGCGCACGCGGCCTTCGGCATCTACGGCGGCAAAAGCGCTGCAGGCAAACTGGGGCGCCTGGACATGTGCCGGCGCACCGGGCAGCACCTGCGCCACCACGGCATCGATGTAGGCCTGATCGTCGCACACGCCAGCGGCGATGATGCGATCAAGATCGTAGCCGTAGGCGATGTCGATTGCGTACAGGTCATAGCCATCCGCATAGTCGGTCAAGCGTTTGAGCGACGCGACGGACTTGATTTGCTTGCGGTAAACGATGCCGGTGGCAGCGGCAAGGCCGACGGCGGCTCCCGCGACACCGCAGGCGATGGCAATGTTACGTGGCTTCATGACGGCTCCTCTCGTCCTGTTGGCGCAATTGTCGCAAAAGGAGCGCGGGCATGATGGCTCAACTTGGTGAGCGGTGCGGAATTAAGCACGGAATGAAGAGTGCGGCACTGGCGTGGCGGGGTATGCTGGAGGGGACCATCAACCCAGCGAAAGGGGAGAGCATGACGGATCAGGAAACGCCCGAGCGCGTGCATGTGACGGCCGACGATATCGAGGCCGCCAACGACCTTATCGACTTTATCGAGGCATGCCCCAGCATGTTCCATACGGCGGCGACCATTATGGCCGAGCTCGACGAGGCGGGCTTTACCTACCTGCCCGAGAATGCGGCGTGGGATATCGAACCGGGCGGGCGTTATTACACGCAGCGCAACACCTCGAGCGTCGTTGCCTTTAAGGTGGGCGAGGACCTGGCCGCGACGTGGGGCGAGGACGGCGTTGCCGGCGACTATCATTTTCAACTCACGGCGTCACACAGCGATTCGCCGACGTTTAAGGTTAAGGCCGTGCCCGAGCTCGACGGCGCGGGCGAGACGCTGCGCCTGAACACCGAGGCCTACGGCGGCATGATCGACTACACCTGGTTCGATCGCCCGCTGGCACTTGCGGGCCGCGTGCTGGTGCGCGAGGGCGACCGTATCGAGAGCCGCTTGCTCGCTACCGAGCGCGAAGTTGCCATTATCCCGAGCCTTGCCATCCATATGAATCGTGGCGTTAACGAGGGCTTTGCGCCCAACCGAGCTGTCGACCTGTGCCCGCTCATCAGCGCCGGCGAGCTTAAGCAGGGTGACTTCGATGCCCTGATCGCCGAAGAGCTGGACGTTGAGCCCGAGCAGATTCTGGGCCGCGATCTGTTCCTGGTCAATCGTCAGGATGCGCGCATTTGGGGCTGGGCCGACGAGTTTATCTCGACGCCCAAGCTCGACGACCTGGCCTGCACCTACACCTCGCTGCAGGCATTTTTGGGTGCCGAGAATGCGCACGACGTTTCGGTCTTCTGCTGCTTCGATAACGAGGAGGTTGGCTCCGAGACCAAGCAGGGCGCCATGTCGACGTTCTTGGCCGACGCGCTGCGCCGCATCAACGGATCGCTGGGCTTTGACGATGAGTCGTACCACCGTGCGCTTGCCGCTTCGATGCTCGTGAGCTGCGACAACGCGCATGCCGTGCACCCCAACCACGCCGAGAAGTGCGACGCCCGCAACCAGGTTGTGCTCAACGGCGGCATCGTCATCAAGGAAGCCGCCAACCAGCACTACTGCACCGATGCCTTTAGCCGCGCGGTGTTCCAGGCCATCTGCGATGACGCCGACGTGCCCACGCAGGCCTTCGCCAACAAGAGCGACATGGCCGGCGGCTCCACGCTCGGCAATCTGTCCAATATGCAGGCGAGCATGCATGCCGTGGACGTGGGCCTGCCTCAGCTGGCCATGCATTCTAGCTACGAGACCGGTGGCGTGCGCGACGTGGTATACGCCATCCGCGCCCTCGCGGCCTTCTACGAGCGTGACCTGAACATCAACGGCGCCGAAAGCGTTGAGCTCTAAAACCTACCAAAAAGGGATGTTAATTTTGGCAGGTTTTATCTGGGCAAATGCAAAGGGTAAAACCGAACTACATCGGTGATGCGTAGCCGCCGAGGTGCAGTGCGCCTCGGCGGCTTTTGGTGCGCAGGATACGGCTATGCTTCAAAATGCTATACATGCTTTACGTATTTAACATAGTGTTTTATGATGATTTTGGAGTGGTAAGGAGGGATCATGACTACAACGGCCGCTCAGATCAACGTGCGTCTCGATGCCGATCTTAAAAGGAGCGGCGACGCTGCTCTCTCCAAGGCCGGTATGACGCCGAGCCAAGCGGTGCGAGCGCTCTGGCAGCTTGCAGCGTCGCTGGCCGATCGCCCCGGTGCGCTCGAGGATATCCTGCTGCCCAGTCGTGCCCGGGCGGAACAGCGCGAGCGCGAAAAGGCCGCCAAACGTAAGCTCGAGCTCATGGATCAGGGGTCGAAGCTGTTCGCTGCCGCTTGCTGTGAGTCGGGAATCGATATGGTCAAGGCTCAGCCATCGGACGACGAAGAGCTCAAACGGAATGCCTATGCGGATCGCTATGGCGAGGAGATGAGCTGGCTCTATGAGTGAGACTCCAAAGCGCATCTTGGTTGACGCCAACGTGTGGCTCGATTACTTCATTCCCTCACGACGTGGTCGTTCGGTGGCGATTGAGTTTTTACGCGATGCATGCACGGCACAGGTTGATTTGCTGTACGCGGCGACATCGTCCAAAGACCTGTTCTATTTGATTTCAAGTGAACATAAGGCATGGTATCGGCGAGAGCACGGTTCGCTTTCCCAGTATGCCGCTACGGTAGCGACTTCGCTTGCATGGGATTGTCTTAGCGTGCTGTCGCAGCTTGCCACGCCAGTGCCCTGTGACCTGAGCGACATCTGGATGGCGAGCAGACAGCGTGAGCTCCATAGCGATTACGAAGACGATTTAATCATTGCGGCAGCGATACGCGCTCAAGCAGATTTACTGGTCACCAACGATGTCAAGCTCTGTTCGCATGCTCCCGTCGCAGCAATGAACGTCGAAAACGCAAGAAACTATCTAACAACGCTTAAATAGCGCTAGACCCCTCTGGTCGAATAATGGTCAGCGAGAGTCCACAGGTAGGGCCGCGCCAGCAAAGCGCCGCAGGTTGAGCAAACGTCAGCGAGCGGTGTCCAGGGCGAACAAGTTGGCATGAAAAAGGCAAGGCATAGACCTTCTGGTCATGCCTTGCCTTTTGAATGACAAATTGTCGCCCTGGGCGGCGCGCAGCGTCGGCCGGTCCGCCGTTCGTTAGAACGGCGGAACCCTAATGTTCGATCCAGCAGCGCAGGGTCTCGCCGGCTTGCAGGTGACGCAGATTCTCCGCGGCGATGTCGACCACGTTGTTGAGCGTGGCGGCCAAGTGGAACCAGCCGGAGATGTGCGGCGTGATGAGCATGTTGGGCGTATCCCACAACGGGCTTGTCTCAGGCAGCGGCTCGGGGTCGGTGACGTCGACCGCGGCGCCGGCGAGATGTCCTGATTCCAGGGCGGCAACTAGGTCGTCGGCAACCACAAGATCGCCGCGGCCGCCGTTGGCAAAGAAGGCGCCCGGTTTCATCGCGGCGAAGAACTCGGCGTTCGCCAGACCGCGGGTCTCGGGCGTGCTGGGCATAAAGGATGCGACGATGTCAGCCTCGGCCAGGCGCTCGGGCAGGGCGTCCATGCCGTCCATGTCCTCAAACACAATGGGGTAGACGAGTGGATGGCGCTTGATGCCGCGGACGTGTGCACCCATGCTGCGGCAGAGCGTGGCAAAGTGGCCGCCGATATCGCCCGCGCCCAGCACCAGCACGTTGGCATTTTTGAGCGAGGTGACCGGCCCCAAATCCTCCCAGCGATGCTCGCGCTGCAAGTCGTGATAGCCAGGCAGGCGCTTCATCATGGAAAGGACCATGGCAAACATGTGCTCGCTCACGGCCTGGCCGTAGGCGCCCACCGAGCAGGAAAGCTTGGTATCAGCCGGTACCGTGCCGGCGGCGACGTAATCGTCATAGCCTGCGGTCTGTAGTTGCAGCAGCTGGAGGTGCTCGCACGCGGAAAGCAGGGCAGGGTCTATGTTGCCCAAAATCACGTCGGCGTTGGCGACTTGTTCGCGCGTGGCGGCGTCGGCGCTCGTGTAGATAAAGTCCTCGCCCGGAGCGCTCGATTCAAGAATTGCGCGATGACGGTCGTTGACGGGCAACAAAACCAGGATGTTCACAAGCAGTCCTCTCCGCTCGACCTGCCAAAAAGAAACAGGTTTATTTTTGGCAGGTTTTATCAGGCAAAACGTTCAAACAAAAACGCCGGATGCAAGACGAGCGTGCCCGTCAGCATCCGGCGCATCCGCGGCTACCAGCTCAGCAGCTCGTAGCCGTCCTCGGTCACCACGAGCTGTACCTCGCACTGGGCCGAATCGCTGCCGTCCTTGGTGCGCACGCACCAGCCGTCACCCTTGCTGATCTTGATGTCGGGCGCTCCGGCGTTGACCATGGGCTCGATGGTAAAGACCATGCCCGGGGCCATGATGGTGTCCACATCGGGCGCCTCGGTGGTAAAGCCCACAAACGGGTCCTCGTGGAACTCCTTACCGATGCCGTGCCCGCCGTACTCGCGCACCACGCTAAAGCCGGCGTCCTCGACGGTCTTTTGCACTGCCTCGGCCATAACGGACAACGGCAGCCATGGCTTGACGGCCGCCAGACCCGCCTCCACGCTGGCACGGGTGACGTCGACCAGGCGCTGGCGCTCGGCCGAGACCTCGCCGATGCAGAACATGCGGCTCGAATCACTAAAGTAACCGTCCAAGATCGTGGAGCAGTCCACGTTGATGATGTCGCCCTCGTGCAGCACGTCCGTATCGCAGGGGATACCGTGGCAGACCACATCATTGATCGAGGTGCACACGCTCTTGGGGTAGCCCTCGTAGTTGAGGTCGGCCGGCGTGCCACCGTGCTCGACGGTGTAGTCGTAGATCATCTGGTCGATCTGGTTGGTGGTCATGCCTGCGGCGATATGCTCGCCCACATAATCGAGCACGCCCACGTTGATGGCTGCCGAGCGCTTGATGCCCTCGATATCGGCGGGAGTCTTGTAGAGCGTGCGAGGCAGAACCTCCCAGCCTTCTTCCCACAAGCGCTCGAGGCGCTCATCAAAGGCGCTATGGCATTTCTTGTATTTCTTGCCGCTGCCGCACCAGCAAGCGTCGTTGCGGCCGGGCACGGGTCCTTTGTCATACATGGCTAACTTCCTTTCATTCGCAGCTAGTATAGCCCACGCACGCGGCCATAAAAGTTGCGGTGATATAGTTCCGATTTAAGCGGTTTAACAGCACAAATAGGAACTATATCACCGCAACTGATGGGGCGGGATGGCGGGCACTAGCCGCTGCGTGGTTTTGCTAGTAGCTCACCTGGCAGGGAATACCGAGGGCGCGCACGCGCGCGGCAATGGCGTCGAGTACCTCGGGCACTGCTTTGGCAAGGCCGGCGATCGGTGTTTCGCGCGCCACCGTGTAGATGGTCGCCTCCTGCGGGCGAATGCGCTCAAGCGCCGCGAGCCAGGGGGCAACGTACTCCTCGCCGGTGTTGTCGATGGGCTTGCCCCGGTACTCACCGCTCAAAAACATCGTCTGGATAATAACGTGACCGTTAAAGCTTGCGAACGTCTCAATCTGGTGCTTGACGTCGTAGGGGCCAACGGGCTGGTCGAGCAGCTGGATAAACGCCGGGTCGACGGTATCGAGCTTAAGAATGTTGTCGTCGACCATCATGAGCGCGTCGTGCACCTCGGGGCGGTCGGCGCGCGTGCCGTTGGAGAGCACGGCGATCTTGGAGTTTGGGGCAAGCTCGTCGCGCAGCGCGACGGCGCCGGCAATGGCCTGCGGAAACTCCGGTGCGGCGGTGGGCTCGCCGTTGCCTGCGAAGGTGATCACATCGGGGAGCTCGCCCTCGGCTGCCATCTCGCGCAGCTTTGCCTCGAGTGCATCGAGCACCACGGCAGCCGTGTTATACGGCTCGTGGCAGGGGCGCTCGGCGTTGAGGCCGTTTTCGCAGTAAATGCAGTCGAACGTGCAGATTTTGCCGCTGGCCGGCATCATGTTGACGCCGAGCGAGAGACCAAGGCGACGGCTGCGAACGGGCCCAAAGATGGGGCTGGCATTCAAAAACGTAGACATAGGCATATGCTCCTCAAGACAATTGTGCCTAAGCATAGCATCGGCTCCAAAGCAAGGTGTGGGCTCTTGCTTTACAAGTTTCGTTTTTTCACGTCGCTCATGATGCCGTGCCATGAAAAGCCTCGGGTCGGGTACAGTTAATCTGTTAACAAGGCGTAAAGCAATGCGGGTCCATCCAACCGTGCTGACGTGCAACTGGATGAGCATTGATGATGGGGGCACAACATGGATTTTACGGTCGAGAATGCGGGCACCACGATTGCCTGTCGCGAATATGCCGGCCCGGATGTGTCGCCTGATACTCCTGCCTTGGTGTGCGTGCACGGCGCTTGTGTTGACGGCGTCTTTTTTGACGGTATCGCCCGCGAGCTCGCCTGTGACTACCGCGTCATTGCCTACGACCGCCGCGGCTGTGGTGGCAGCAGCGAAGCGGCAGACGGCAGCTATGATCTTGCCGCTCAGGCCGCCGACCTGCAGGCCGTGATCGAACACGTTGGCGCTCCGACAAATGTGCTTGCGCACAGCGCCGGTACGTTGGTGGCGCTGGAGCTTCTTCGCACTGAACCCCATCTCGTCGCCCGTGCGATTCTGCATGAGCCGGCTGTGTCGGCCGAAGGCGTCGGCATGGGCGCAGCTCCGGTTTTGCTCGATATGATTGCGGCTGGAAAGGTTTCAAGGGCGCTCCGGCTTTTCTTGGGAGCCCTCGGCGACTTGGACCCCGAGGCTCCTGGAACGACCGAGGCAGAAGCCAAGCATGCCCTGCGCAACGGCCGCAGTTTCATGGCAAACGAATACGGGATTACTATGACCTGCGTTCCCGATTGGGATAGCGTTCGCGCGTCGAAAACGGTGGCCGCCGTGCTCCTAGGCGAGCTCTCGATTGGCACGCCCCGCGAGGCTGGCACGCGAGCGGCTGCCGAATATCTCGATTGCCCTCTCGTGACGATCCCGGGCGCGCATAACGGTCTGCGCGATCGCCCGGCAGCGGCTGCCCGGGCTGTCCGTGGCATCCTGGGGCTCTAGCATCCGCAATAGCCAAAGCAGGCTTCATCCGCAAACGTTTCGGCCGTATTAACAAACGTGCTCAAAACCTCGCGTCTGCGGCTTCAATCGCGCCGTCTGCCAACTCATAAGAATGTGGCAGCATTCACGTGCTTACCTGCATCGGCAAGGTGTTACCCTTGTAACATTTGGAACCCACCGCTACCATGCGAAACTATCGAAAGGGCCCCATATGCTCAATAATCACGAGGTCAATCTAACCGACGAGGAGGCTGCCGCCGAGGTCGCCCGTGTCGCGAAGACCTACCCCGTGGTGCGTTTGCTGTCGGCCGATCAGATTAAGAGTGAGCCTAACTGCCTGCTCGCCGGTGATCGGTGTCCTTGTCTGCGTCAGTCAAGTCTTGAGGCTTTGGCAGACTCCGATGAGGTGTCGGAGCAACTGCTCAATGATGGCACTGAGTACCGCGCCCGTCTACGCCCTTTGAAGGTCGAGGGCGAGCCTCACGTCTTGCTGATGGTGCGTCCGATCGATGAGCAAGAGGCCGCAGAAGAGGACCTTGTCTACACCGACGTGCTGACGAATGTGCGCAATCGCCGATATTACGAGGAAAAGCTCCGTAGCACCCGCGTGAATGCCGGCGTTGCGGTGATCGACCTTGATGATTTTAGGGTCTTCAACGATACGTGTGGCCGTCATGCCGGCGACCTTGCGCTCGGTGCTGTGGCGACAGCCATACGCAGCGGAATCCGTTCGACTGACGAGCTTGTGCGCTATGGCTGCGACAAGTTTGTGGTTGTCATGCCCAATATTCCCTCCGATGACTTCACCCGTCGCCTGCATCAGGTGTCCGATGCCGTTCATTCCACGATTATTCCGGGCCATGAGTACGTGAGCTTGACGGCATGTGTTGGTGGCGTTCGCATTCATGGCGAGACGGTCGATGAGGGCGTTGGCCGCGCTGCTCAGTTACTGAGCCGCGCTAAGGCAAAAGCCGGTACGGTCGTGACCGATGCCGATTCCATCGAGGCCTTCCAAAGCGAAAAGCCTTTGGTGCTTATCGCCGATGACTCCGAGATGAACCGAGCCATTCTCAGCGAGATGCTCAAGGACGAGCATTGCATCCTCGAGGCCGATAACGGTCGTGCGGCGCTCGACATGGTCGACCGCTATGGCGATGAGTTGTCGCTCGTGCTGCTGGACATTGTGATGCCGGGCATAAGCGGCTTTGAGGTGCTGGCCGATCTGTCGCGCCGATCGGGTATCGATAATCTGCCTGTCATCATGATTTCGAGCGAAGATTCCGATGATGCGGTTCTGCGCGCGTACGAGCTGGGCGCCTCGGACTATATCAACCGCCCGTTTGACTCCCGTGTCGTGCGCCGCCGCGTAAGCAACACCATCCGCCTGTACGCCAAACAGCGCCGCCTGACGAACCTGCTGTCCCAACAGTACAACGAGCGCGTCAAGAACAGTCGCATGCTCATCGACATCATGGCCGGCGTCATGGAGCTTCGCAACGGCGAGAGCGGTAGGCACGTTACGAACATCGAAAAGCTGACCGAGCTGCTGCTTGGCTATCTGGTCCAGCGTAGCGGCACGATCTCCCTCGACAATGAGGAACGCTCCACGATCGCCCTGGCTTCGGCGCTGCACGATATCGGCAAGATGTCGATTGACGATGCGATCCTCAACAAGCCCGGGCGCCTCACGCCCGAGGAATTCGAGATTATGAAGACGCATACCACGATTGGCGCCAACATGCTGCTCGAGCTGGGCAGCCATCACGCCGGCAATGCGCTTATGGAATATGCGTACCAGATTGCGCGTTGGCATCACGAGCGCTGGGACGGCAAGGGTTATCCCGATGGCCTTAAGGGCGACGAAATTCCCATCGCCGCGCAGGTGGTTTCGGTGGCTGACGTGTACGATGCACTGACGAGCGTGCGCGTGTACAAGGACGCTATCCCGCACGAGGAGGCGATCCAGATGATCCTGGACGGTAAGTGCGGCACCTTTAACCCGCTGCTGCTCGATTGCCTGCTCGAGGTGCAAGACCAAATTGCCGAGACGTTGGCACGCCCCGCCGACGTCGTCGCGTTTCCCACGATTTAGTTTGACCAAAGGAGTTTTTAATCCATG
Organism: uncultured Collinsella sp.; assembly: GCA_900546825.1. Taxonomy (GTDB): domain Bacteria; phylum Actinomycetota; class Coriobacteriia; order Coriobacteriales; family Coriobacteriaceae; genus Collinsella. Next base: position 47,238 of record UREE01000004.1, read on the forward strand.
ATTTCCATGCGTGAGGCGTATGAGAAGATCGGCGCTAATTATGACGACGCGTGCGCTCGGCTGATGGGCGGGGAAATGCTTGCCCGCTTTGCCCTCAAGTTTTTGGATGACGAGAGCATGGACAAGCTGGAGGCTGCCATGGCGGCAGGAGACGCCGAGAGTGCGTTTATGGCAGCGCACACGCTCAAGGGCGTGAGCCAGAACCTGGGATTCGATAATCTGTACGAGCCGGCGGTCGTGGTAACCGAAGCGCTGCGCGGCGCTGATGCCGTTGACGGCGCCCGCGAGGGGATGCATGCGTTGCAGCAGCAATATGCGGCTACGATGTCGGCTCTGCGCGAGGCGGCCGAGTAAGAGGCTGTGAGCCTTGATGACTATGAGCGTGGATAATCTCCCGTTTTAGGCCCGGTGGCGGCCTCAAAGTGGGAGATTATCCACGCTCGTTCGATACGTGTCCAAAAATCCACGCTCACCTCTTCTGATTAGTGAATTGCCTATGCACACTGTCGGGGCTTTCCGCATGCAATCCATATCGTTGTTCGATAAACCGTTCGAATAACGATAGAGTCGATGAGGGTGAGTGTATGTCCAACAGCGTTCAGCGTATGGCCAAGGCGGGCGAAAATATCAGGAAGCTCGGTTTTTGCATGGCAGCCGTTTTTGCAGGGATGCTCGTCGCTTTTGCCGCGTTGGTTGTTTACGTGATCTGGTATGCGGTTGCAAACGTTGCTTCTGTCGATTCTTTCGGTGTCGTGACGCTTCTCGATGGCGGGTGCATCGTTATCCCAAGCGGACTGTGCATGGCGCTTGTTATGGGTATTTCGCTTGTCGTTCTGTGCGGGATCAGCCGTAACATCTCGCGAGGCGTCTCGCCCTTTACCAAGACGCATGTGCGGCTTATCCGTGTTCTCGCGCTTGCCTTTGCTGTTAACGCCGCGGTTTCGCTTGTTGGTGCCTATGGATCGGTCAATCTCACCATTGGCGGACTGGAGCTTTACATCGTGCCTCATTCCTTCGTTATTGAGATTTGCCAAGGCGCTACCTTTGATGCGGGGTCGTTTATCGGCGCAGTTGTCTGTTTATTTATCTCGGCGATCTGGAGTTATGCCTCGCTGCTCCAAGAGCAGTCTGACGAGCTTGTGTAGGAGGAAACATGAGCTATCTCATCATCGAGCTTGAGACGCAGCTGCTTAAGACCGGAAAGACCAGTGCTGATCTGATTCGGGCGACGGGGCATACTCCGGCTAATATTTCAAAGCTTAGAAACGGAAAGATAAAAGCTATTCGCCTAAAGACGCTCCTCGATATCTGTGATGAGCTTGATTGTCAACCGGGAGATATTATTCAGCGCGTGAGTGAGAAAGAGCTTGAGGAGCTTATTGTTGAGCGTGCAAAAAACGTTGTGAGGCAGATGCGGGACGGCGGAGGCAATGAGGCGTCGCTTCCGACATCAGTCTTTGCTGTCGATTTGAGCGACGAGTAGCTTAAGGCGAACAACTAAAACGAAATATCAGCGTGAAGGGACCCGTGTCTAACACGGGTTCTTTCTTTTAGATTATCTTGGCAAATATGAGTTATCGAAAAACAATAACAACTATGGAAAACGATAAAGTAAAGAAGGAACGATATGAGCGGTTTTGCTATCAAGCGGAACGGGAGGCCAATGAACGCATCGACGATAAGGCTATCAAGGGTGTCAAAGCGCTATGGGAGGCGCCGCGTTTTGCATGACGTTTCCTTCGAGGTGGATCAGTCTGAGCTTTGCGCCCTTGTTGGTGCAAACGGGGCGGGCAAAAGCACGCTTATTAAAATAGTGCTGGGCCTCTGTGAGCCATCGTCGGGGAGCGTGGAGCTCTTTGGAGGCAAGTCGAAAAAAGAGCTGAGCTTGATGCGGACGCGTGTCGGCTATGTGCCAGATTCCTGCGGAGCATACCAATCCCTCAGTGCGGCTGAGAATCTTCGGATCCGATGTGCGGAATGGGGACTCGATGAGAAACGTGAGGTTCCTCGCGTCTTGGGCCTAGTCGGGCTGGACGTCGATGAGAAAAAGAGCGTGAGCAGTTTTTCTCTGGGAATGAAACGGCGACTGGATATAGCTACGGCTTTATTGGGCGACACCGACGTACTAATTTTCGATGAGCCGGCAAATGGATTGGATCCGTTGGGCATCGAGAGTATATGGGCCCTTATCGGTCGATTGAATCGGGAGCAGGGCAAAACCATGCTTATCTCTAGCCACGACTTGGATGAGCTGGCATCGGTTGCAACAAGCTGCCTGTTTCTTCATGACGGTGAACTGCTAAAAAAGGAATCGATGGACGTCATAAGGGATGAGGCGCCATCCCTAAAAGAGTATTACAGGCGCTTGATGAAGGCGGTCTCGCTATGAAGCGGGCGATCCATCCCATAAAGGCAGATATGATGCGTTTGCACAGGATATTTCCGGCGAAGTTTGGTCTTGCGCTTATGCTGGCGTTCGGCCTTCTCTTCGGCATCTTTCTAAAAAACGGAACAACGTTGCTCGCCTTTGGCTATGGCGTTTGTGGGGAGGATATTGGTTTCCTCTGGAATGCAATCGATCCTTCTGCGCCTGATGAGTCCCTTGCGCGCAGCGCTTTTGCCGGTACATCCCTGTTCGTTCCACTCATCGTTTGTTTGGTGCTTTTACAGGAGCATGGCTATAAAGAGGGGCACCGAATTTCTTCGGCAAGAGGTCTCAACCGCTTTTATGGGGCTCTAGCCCATGCATTTTCGTCTGCTTTAATAATTGGCGCAGCGTATAGCGCGCTTTGCCTTCTTCTTTTTGCAATAGCCATAATACGTGGAGGGCATAACTACTCGCACAACATACTAACTGTATTTTTGCCTGCAATGATAGTCAACGCCGTATTGGTGATATCGGTTGCGCTGGAGACGGTGACCATCTATCGGATAACGGGCAGCGCTGTATTGAGTGGGGCCGTGGTGATAGTCGGATTTGTCATGAGCTTGACGCTCTACGGAGCCTTCCTTCAGGCACCTATACCATCCTTGCGATGGATCTTCTTCCTTCCGGGGCCGTACCTTGGAGTCGGATGTGCCCTTGGGTATAGCGATATGGGGCAGCTGACGCTTCTGGGATATGGCGTGGCAGCCAGCTGTCTATCGGTATTGATTTACGCTCTCTTGAGCTTTCGCGCTGGGGGTGTGCTCAATGGCTCGTCAGATTAAAAGACTTCTCCAGTCAGAATTGAAGCATGTGAGCAAATGGGCGTACGCCTTAATCCTGGTAATTTATGCGTACATGGTGATATTGCAGCTTAATTCTTTCCCGATGTGGTTCTGTAGCCTCCGTGAGAACAGTTTCTTGGGTTTTTTCCCAGACCCGACGCTTCGGCTATCGGCGGAGGATGTCCTTCTATTTGGCAATGCAGAGGTTTTTCGCGGTCTGCTGTTCAACGTAGCCCCGTTGGCCCATGCATTGTTCTTTCCGTTCATCGCGGCTTGCATTGTGCCGCGCTTTGTCAGTTCGGGCTTTGTCGAGGAACCGTGGGGGTTGTCGGAGGCTCGGGGAGGGAAGCGTGTGTGCGCTATCGTTGCGCGAGTGGTGCTATCTTCTTTTGCCCTTTTGGGCGCGTTTGTCCTGTCGAGTGTCGTTTTGTACTGTCTTAACTGCGCAATCGTTTCGGATGCTCAGCAGTATTTCAACCTGCATGTATTTTGCTATCGACTTCTTCTGGCGAGTGCCGTCTGTCTTGCATATGTGGTCTCTTGCGTGATCGCTGTTTCCTATTTTGGGGCCGGCTTCGGTCCGATTGGCATGCTGCTGCTTGTCAACGTCGTAGCGATCTACATACAGATCGGGGCCAATTCCATGCTTCCGCTTCCAGCCTCGATGCTCATGTGGATTTGCGGCGTGACCCCGTTGGGGAATGGTCAATGCATTTCGATTTTAATTGACTGTCTCATAAACGTAGCAAGCGTTGTTGCCATTTGCTTTACTGTCGACCGATTGCGGTCGAGATTTCTCTGATTGTTTGTGAGGGATAATCATACCGAGCATATCAAATACAGGGGGGGCGGGCACCGTAGCTGGTGTCCGCCCCCCCTGGCATGGAAGGTTTAAGCCTGTGTGATTCGCGAGCTAGCGAGCCCGCTTAACCTTGGCCGCTGCCTCGACAAACGACTTCCACAGGTCAAAGTCGGTCTCGAGCGTCTTCCACGTGTACTCAGGGTGCCATTGCACGCCCAGGCAGAACGGCTGGCCTTCGACTTCGATGCACTCGGGCACGCCGTCGGTTGCCTTGGCGACCAAGCGCGTGCTTTTACCCAGACGATCGACGCAGCAGTGGTGTGCGGAGTTGGTCTGGATCAGCCTGTGCCCGCCAACCGCGCGCTCCAGCAGCGAGCCCGGCACGACCTCGACAGGATGCACAGGGTCGTTGAGCACGTGGGTATGGCGCCACTGCGTGCGGCCCTCGCGCGCGCCCAGGCTCGGCACGTCCATGCACAGGGTGCCGCCGGTGGCGACGTTGAGCAGCTGCGTGCCGCGGCAGGTGGTAAAGAGCGGCTTTTTGGCGCGGAGTACCTCGTCGACCAGCTTAAACTCAAAACTATCGCGGATTTCGCAGCAGAGGGTGGGGTCGTAGGGTCGATCATCGCCCCAACGTTTGGGATTGACATCGGGGCCGCCGGGGATGGCGATGCCGTCGGCGATGTCGACGTAATGACGGATGACCTCAATGTCCTCGGTGATGGACATCTGCAGCGGCAGGCCGCCGGCAGCAAGAATGGCATCGACAAAGACACTTGCGATTTCCTCGTTGGGGGAGAGTGTCTCGCTTAAAAACGGCTTTGCCTCTTCCCAGCGCGGCGCCACCAGGATGAGCGGACGGTCGGCGGGGTCGACGTTGACGTGCGGGGTGTATGACGATGAAGTGCGAGTTCCGATCATAGGTGTTGCTTTCGAGTTTGGATGGTCATGGCGAGCGGATATGGCAATTGGGCTAGTGGCCCTTGATGGAGTTGAGGAAGTCTTGGGCGCGCTTGGTCTGGGGATGGTCGAAGAACTCGTCGGGCGCGCCGGTTTCCACGATCTGGCCGTCGGCCATCAGGTCGTAGTTGGTGATCAGGTTCCGGTCGATGTTGATCTCCTCGAAAGTCTCGGTGTGCATAAATGCCCTGCTGGGCCAGGCGGACCATGACCTCGAGCACCTCGTTGATCATCTCGGGGTCAAGGGCACTCGTGGGCTCGTCGAAGAGCATGGCCTTGGGCTGCATGGCGAGCGAGCGGGCAATGGCCACGCGCTGCTGCTGGCCGCCCGAGAGCTGAGCGGGCACCTTGTCGGCCTGTTCGGCAACGCCCACGCGGCTCAGCAGGTCCATGGCGCGCTCACGAGCTTCCTCCTTGGACACGCCCAGCACGTCGACCGGCCCCAGCATGACGTTCTGCAGCACCGTCATATGCGCGAACAGGTTGAACTGCTGAAACACCATGCCCAGCTCGGCGCGCATGCGGGCAAGATCCTTGCCTTCCTGCGGCAGAGGCTCGCCCTCGATGAGGATCTCGCCCGAGTCGATGGTTTCCAGGCGGTTGATGGTTCGGCACATGGTCGACTTGCCCGAGCCCGAGGGGCCGATCACGACGACGACTTCGCCGCGGTCGACCGAGAGATTGATGTCGTTGAGGACGTGCAGATCGCCATAGTGCTTATCGACGTGCTTGAGCTCGATAAGCGGCTGGTTGCCAGAAGTAGAAGTGCTCTGTGCCATGGTGCTCGGCTCCTTATGACTGGAAATGGTAAAGCGTTAGCGGATGATGGTCGCGCCGGTCTTGTGCGAAACGTAGACAGCGGCCTTGTTGATCGCGACGTTGATGAGGATGTAGATGACCGCGATCACCAGATAGACCGATACGAGCGCGTCGTAGTTGGTGATGAGCACGCGGGCATTTTGCATGAGGTCGGGGTAGCTCACCACATAGGCGACGGTGGTGTCTTTGACTACGACCACGAGCTGCGAAATCAACGACGGAATGATAAACCGAATCGCCTGGGGCAATACGATTTTAAAGGTGATTTTGGCCTTGGAGAGACCGAGCGCCTGGGCTGCCTCGACCTGACCACGCGGCACGGCGTTGACGCCGGCGCGGAAGATCTCGGCAAGTACGCCGGCTGCAGCGAGCGCGACGGGAAGCGTGAGCATCCAAAACGACGGCAGTGAAATCTTGTACTGAGGCAGCACCAAAAAGAAGAAGTAGATGAACAGCAGGCTCGGCACGCCACGGAAGAAATCGGTGAGCACGCGGCAGACCAGCTGCAGCGGCTTGATGTCGCTGGTACGGCCGAGCATGAGGGCTAAGCCCAGTACCAGCGCGATGGCGCCGGCGGTGAGCGCGACCTTTACTGTGCCCTCAAAACCGGCAAGCAGGAACTTCCAGGTGGTGAGGTGCGTAAAGAAGTACCAGTAATGGACCGAAAGCTGGCCGGTCACATAAAAGCGCTGCAGTACCAGAGCGATGAGCGCGGCCACGGCAACAAGTGAGATGGCGGTGCCGACGCGAATCTTGGCGCGCATCTTGGGGCCGGGAGCCTCGTAGAGCGCATCGCGCATGGTGAGCGCGGAGGTGGAGCGCTTGCTCATCGGAGGATCCTCACCTTCTTATCGATATAGTTGCCAATGTGGCTCACCACAAAGGCCGTGCCCAGGTAGCCGAGCGCCGAGATAAAGAACGCGGCGACGCCGCCGAGCGAGCGCGTGTTGATGTAGCTCACCACGCCGGTGAGCTCCTGCGGTTTAAGCGGCACCTGACTGCCGAGCGCGGTGGTGAGCATGACGGCGATAAAGAGGTTGGTCATGGGCAGCACGCTCGAGCGCAGCGCCTGCGGAATCACGATCTTGGCGAGGATACGGCTGAAGCTCATGCCCAGCGAGCGGGCGGCTTCCACCTGGCCGACACCGACGGTGTTGATGCCGCTCATAAAGTTCTCGGAGCCAAAGGCAGAACCCAAGAGCACTGTGGCGACGATGACGCAGGTGCGGTAGGGCAGGACGACCTTGAGCGGGGGCAGCGCATAGACGACGATAATGAGCAGCGCGATGCCGGGGATGTTACGGAAGACCTGGACATACAGGTCGCCAAAGACGCGCAGCGGCTTGAGCGGCGACACGCGCATCACGGTGACGGCGACGGCCAGCACCATGGCGATGGCAAACGACTCAAGCGTCATGCCCCAGGTTGCTAGCAGCGCGTCGATATAGTTCTGGCCATAGAGCGACCAGAGCTCGGAGAGACTCATGCGGACCTCCCGCCGGTAAGGAAAGGGGCTCCCGTGTGTACGGAAGCCCCGACAACTCAGTGAGGAAACAGTTTAGCGCAATAAAGCGCATCGTGCGTTTCCGTATGGTTTCGTAGCGGCCGTTACTAGGCTCGCTGCCTAGGCGCCGATCTCGGGCAGCTCGGGAACATTGGTGTCGCCCGTACGGTCGCCAATGCAGATCTGCCACAGCTCGGTCCAGGTGCCATCGTCCTCGATCTTCTTAAGGAAGTCGTTGACAAAGGCGACACCGTCGGAATCGAGCGGCAGGCCGATGCCGTAGGGCTCCTTGCTGCCGAAGGGCTTGCCGGCAATCTTGTACTTGCCGGGCTCGCGGACCAGGGCGCTCTGCTGCATGTTGTTGTCGATGACGTAGGCGTCAACGCGGCCCTGCTGAAGTGCCTGGCGGGCCTCCTCGTCGGTCTTGAACTCCTGTTGGCTGGCCTTGGGGGAGAACTCCTCCAGGATGGCGGGGCCGTTGGAGCCGGACTGGACGGCGACGTTCTTGTCGGCCAGGTCGTCGACGCTCTTGATGTCGTCGTTGTCGGCGAGCACCAGGATAGCCTGCTGGGTGTAGTAGTAGGGACCGGCGAAGGAGACGAGCTTCTTGCGCTCGTCAGTGATGGTGTAGGTGGCAAAGACAGCGTCGACCTGGCCGTTCTGCAGGACGGACTCGCGCGTGTCCGAGGTCACCTGGGTGATCTCGACCTTGTTCTCGCCCAGAATGAAGTTGGACAGGAGCTGTGCGATACCGGCGTCGAAGCCGCGGGTCTGACCGTCTTTCTCGTTGAGGAGGGAGAAAAGTGTGGAGGTCTGAACGCCACCGATCTTAAAGACACCGGCGTCCTTGACGGCCGTGGCCCAGGTGCTGGCGGCGATGGCGTCGTCATCGGCCTTGGGGCCGTTGTCGACGAGTTTGTCGAATGCCTTGGCATCGAGTATGGTGGAAGCCTCGGTATCTTCGGAGCTCTTGGAGGAGCCGACGGCGGAACCCTTGTCGGCCTCGGCGCTGGTGTCGGAGCAGCCGGCAAGACCAAGGCCGGCAACGGTTGCGAAGGTGGCGGCAACGAAGCCGCGGCGGTCGAGAACGACCTGCTGGGAGAGGTTCTTGCTCATGGTAGAACACCTTTCTCAATAAAATCCCTAGCGGTTGAGTAGAGTTATACCCTATCCCGCTCAAATGGGTCAACACGAAATAACTCAGAAACATACTTACCTTATGGGTTATTCTACCTACCATAAAGGGACAGGCACCTTTGTGGTGGTTCTTGCAGATGTGGTGGCCTGTCTCGCTGCTTTGTCTCAATCTGTAACAGGTAGACGAGGAAATGGGTTCTAACTGTTACAGATTGAGATTTTCTCTTCAGGGGAATTCGAATGTCTCGATCTGTAACAGTTAGACGGCCAAAAGGTCTCTATCTGTTACAGATTGAGACAAAGGTCAGGGGCAAAGACGGTTTGTCTAGATTTGTAACAGTTAGACGGGAATTCGGGCCCTAGATGTTACAGATTGAGATAATCGCGCGCGAAAATAAAAACCTCCGCAGGGGTGCTTCCCTTGCGGAGGTTTTTTACTCGTTAAGTAGCCTAACGGCTTCGGCGGCCATGTTCTCGGCCGTCATGCCGTTCTGAGCGAGCAACTCGTTGGGGTCGTAGCGGTCGGGGAAGCCCTTGGCGATGCCAAAGGTGCGCGTGCGCACGGGCGTGCAGGCCAAGTAGCACGCGACGCGCTCGCCCCAGCCGCCGTCCAAGATGCCGTCTTCGAGGGTGACGACAACGCGATGCTTGGCGGCAAGGCTGTCGAGGAACTCGCGGTCGAGCTCGGTTGCATAGCGCGGGTTGACGAGCGTGGCCTCGATGCCGTACTCGGCAGTCAGACGGTTTGCCACGCGCTCGCCCAGCTCAAAGAAATCGCCAAGCGCGAGCACGGCCACGTCGCGACCCTGGCACACCACGTTGTAACGAACGGCGCCGTAATCGGCGTCCTCGGCAGGCGCAAGATCGGGGCGGCTTACCAAGCCAATGCCCGGCACGCGAATCGCCACGGGATGCTCGCGGTGGTCGAGCGACCAGCTCAGCATGGATAGGTATTCCTCCATGCAGGAAGGCGCCAGGTAACGCATATTGGGGAGAGCGCCCAGCATAGAAATATCAAAGAACGAAAGATGCGTCTCGGATGTGGTGCCAAAGATCGATGCGCCAAACACCAGGATGGTTGCGGGGACATCGTTGAGGCACAGGTCGTGCCACAGCTCGTCGTAGGCGCGCTGCAAAAACGTGCCGTACACACCAAAGACTGGCTTGGCACCCGAGCGCGCAAGCGCGGTGGCAAAGGTCACGGCGTGCTCCTCGGCAATGCCCACATCGACGAACTGTTTGCCGGCGGCGGCGCGAAGCTCGGGTGTAAAGCCCATGATGTAGGGCGTGGCGGCCGTGATGCCCACGACCTGCGGATCGTGCTCGATGGCGGCGCTGAGCGCCTCGCCCGTAATGTCGGCATAGGTGCGCGGCGCAGGCTCGCTCGGATGGCCCGGGCAGAGCTTGCGCCCAGTCGCCATGTCAAACGGACCCACATGATGCCAGCGCTCGGGGTCGCTCTGGGCTGGCTCAAAGCCCTTGCCCTTTGCGGTGGAGACGTGCAGCACGATGGGATGATCGATATCGCGCAGCTCCTGCAGCGTGTCGACCAGGGCCAACACATCGTTGCCGGTGTCCAGATAGCAGTAGTCGAGCCCCATCGCGCGGAAAACGTTGCGCTCACAGGTGCCGTTGCTGGCGCGTAGCTCGGCCAGATTGCGATACAGGCCACCGTGGTTTTCGGCGATGGACTGGTCGTTATCGTTGACGATGATGATCAGGTTGCTGTCGAGCTCGGCGGCATTGTTAAAGCCCTCAAACGCCAGACCGCCCGAAAGCGAACCGTCGCCAATGATGGTGATGACGTTGTACGCATCGCCCGCCAGGTCACGAGCGTGCGCCAAGCCGCAGCCCAGACTCACCGACGTGGAGGTGTGGCCCATGGCGAACAGGTCGTGCTCGGACTCGTCAGGATTGGCAAAACCAGAGGCCTCGCCGTAGCGTGCCGGGTCGATATAAGTGTACGCGCGCCCAGTCAGCGCCTTGTGGGCGTAGGTCTGGTGCGAAACATCAAAGACAATCTTGTCGATGGGGGAGTTAAACACGCGATGGAGCGCAACCGTAAGCTCAACGACGCCCAGGTTGGGGGCAACGTGCCCGCCGACGGCGGCGGAGCTTTCGAGGATGGCGTGGCGGATCTCGCCGCAGAGCAGCGGAAGCTCGGCGCGATCGAGAGCCTTGACGTCCTCGGGCGTTGTCGTTTGCGTAAGCAGCATCGTTGTGGGTTACTCCATGCGAATCGTGCGCCGGCACTCCCTCGGCCGGCACAATTGCACAAGACAGTCTCGCACATTTTGGCGTTTGATATGTGACGGCGGCGCGGTAATTCGCCAACTGGTGGGGCAAAACGTTTTGTCCGATGCCATACTGGTAAATTCGATGATGATTTTATTCATTGCGCGCAGGCCGCGGCTTGCCGCCGAGCGCCGCCGGAAGGAGGCCGCATGTCCGATACCGTTCGTGCCGAGAAAATCGCGCGCGAGGTCGACGATGCCGCCCGTCAGCTTGCCCAGGCGGGCCGCTTGGACCTGATGCATGAGTTTATCCAACATGGCGATGTGACGGTCTATACGCATGTGACCTCGGTAGCGCGGGCAAGTCTGTCCTTTGCCGAGCGCCTGGGCCGCGTCGGTATCTCCGTCGACCGCTTATCGCTGCTGCGCGGGGCCCTGCTGCACGATTACTTTCTCTATGACTGGCACGATCCCGACCCAAGCCATCGACTGCATGGCTTTCGTCACCCGTTTTTTGCCTTGGCGCGTGCGGAGGAAGATTTTGAGCTGACGCCGCGCGAGCGGAATATTATCGTACGGCATATGTTTCCGCTGGTACCGGTGCCGCCGACGTGTCGTGAGGCATGGATTGTGTGCCTGGCGGATAAATGGTGCGCACTGCGCGAGACGATTGCCGGCCGTCTGCCGCGCAAAGGCGGCGCGAACGATTTGAACGAGGGCCCGAGTGACGGCTCGAGCAAAGAATCGAACGAAAAGAGGAGTGGGTAGACGGTGGGAACCGCGATCGACATGGCATTTGACGGCGCGACGCTTGCCGCCTGTCCGCTCTCGGCGCTGGTACTCTCGTTTGCCTTCTACGGTTTTTGCGGCTGGGTATGGGAGTCGACAGTCTGCGCCATGCTCAACCACGGACGCTTTGCCAACAGCGGCTTTTTGCTAGGGCCGTGCTGTCCCATCTACGGTGCGGGCGGCATTGCGTGCTGGTTGCTGCTGCGTGGAATCCCAGACGCCTCGAGCCAGTTTGTCGCTGCCGCGCTCGTATGCAGCGTGATCGAATATAGCGTGGGCGTGCTGTTGGAAAAAACGACGGGTGCCCGGTTTTGGGATTACTCGCATCTGCCGTTTAACCTGCACGGACGCATCTGCCTGTACTGGGCCTGCGCGTTTGGCTTGGGTGCGTTGTGTATTTGCCGTTTAGTGGAGCCGGCATTGCTGGGGCTGCTTGGCCATCTGCCGGTGCTAATCGTGCGCTTGGCCGCCTTTATCGTCGCGGTCGCGATGATGGTCGATGCGGTGTGCTCGTTGGCGAGCTGGCGGCGTCTGTCCGATCAGCTTGAGCGTGTGCGTGCCGACCTTGCCGACCGCATCAATGAGTCGCTTGCCGACGCCTCCGACTCTATGCTCGAACGTATTCCCGATTCGGCGATTGACTCGGTGGCGCAGACGCATATCCGCGGTCGCGCCGTTAACGCTTGGCTGGCCGAGCTGGGCGACGCGGCGCTCGATGCCCTGCGCGAGAAGACTTCGATGCCGACGTTTATCTCGGATGGTGCTCGCGGCCTGGCGCTCGCTGCCCGCCGCGTGGCCGATGCCGCGCCGAGTATGCCGCGTCCGTCGCTCGGTCGTCGCCTTGCCGGCAAGCGCATGAGCCGCCCGGTACCGAGCGTGTCACTCAGCCGCCGCGACCTACGCTTCTTTAACGCCTTCCCGCGTCTGCGCATCAATCGTTACGAGGGTGTCATTCGAGCTACCGACCTCCGCGACCGAGCCCGCGAGCTGTTCCGGCGCTAGCCAGAGCGGAGCCAAGCGAGCCCTTCTCGTTCGCACGTTTCCCGTTCGTTTCGCGTCCGTTGCCGCGCCGTTTCCAAGATTGCGGTGCCGTTTCCATTCGACAACGCAGCGTTTAACAACGCCGTATCTGGTCTACACCAGTTGCCCCTCGGCCGCATCATGAGCGCCGACAACGTTCATGCGACCAAGGGGGAGCGAATGTACGATACGGGATCGACAACGTTTATGCTCATCTGCACCATGCTCGTGTTTTTAATGACACCGGGTCTGGCGTTTTTCTATGGCGGCCTGTCCAGGCGCAAAAATGTCATCAACACCATGCTTATGTGCTTTGGCGCCATTGGCCTGGTTGGTGTGCTGTGGATTGTTGCCGGCTGGTCGCTGGCCTACGGTGGCGACGGTTCTAGCCCGTTTATTGGCGGCTTTGACCAGTTGCTGTGCCTGCCGGTGCTCAACCAGGTGCTGCAGGCGGCCGAGGGCAATGCTGCGGATGGTGCCGTCTACCCTCAGATCATCAACATCGCCTTCCAGATGGCGTTTGCCATGATCACCGCCGCTATCGTTACGGGCAGTCTGGCAGGCCGCGTTAAGTTTGGTGCCATGACGGCCTTCCTGGGCATTTGGCTGCTCGTGGTCTATGCGCCGCTCGCCCACATGGTTTGGGGCGGCGATGGTTCCTTTATCGGCGACATCATCGGCGCGCTCGACTTTGCCGGCGGCGACGTGGTACACATTTCGTCCGGTCTCACGGGCCTGATTCTCTGCTTAATGCTCGGCCGTCGTCGCGGCTTTGGCATGGTGAGCTACCGTCCGCATAACGTGCCGTTTGTGGCGCTGGGCGCCGGTCTACTTTGGTTTGGTTGGTTTGGCTTTAACGGCGGCAGCGAGTTTAAGGCCGACGCCGTGGCGGCACTCGCCATCCTCAACACCGTGACGGCCAGCGCGGCGGGCATGGTCTCGTGGCTTGTCGTCGAGCGCGTGCACACCGGTCGCCCCACGCTGGTGGGTGCCAGCACCGGTCTGGTTGCGGGCCTTGTGGTGGTCACGCCGGGTGCGGGCTTTGTCGAGCCGTGGGCAGCGCTGGTCATGGGCCTGATCGTCTCGCCCGTCTGTTACCTGGCCATCAGCCATCTTAAGACCAAGTTTGGCTACGACGATGCGCTCGACGCGTTCGGTTGCCACGGTATCGGCGGCATCTTGGGCGGTGTGCTCACGGGCCTGTTCTGCGTGCCGGAGCTCTCGTGGACCGGTAAGGGCGGCCTGTTCTACACGGGCGACGTGTCGCTGCTTGTCTCGCAGGTTCTGGGCATTGTGGTGACGGTCGTTATTGTGCTGGTGCTCGACTTGGTGATCGCCGCGGTGGTCAAGGCACTGTTCCACGGCAGCCTGCGTGTGGACGAGGCCGACGAGGCGCTGGGTCTGGATGCGAGTCAGCACGGCGAGAGCGCCTATCCTTCTTTCTCCGGACTCGATTAGCAGCACGGCTTTCCCAGGCACCCGACCTTGCCCCTCAAACCGTCGCTTGCGTACCGAAGTACGCGGCGCTTCTCTTTCGGGGCAATCTCGGGCACCTGGAAAACCCGTGCCATGTGAAGGACAATTCATTTCTTTTATTGAAGAGAGGAATTCACTATGAAGAAAATTACGGCTATCGTGCGCCAGGAGAAGCTTGAGGTTCTTAAAGACGCGCTGTTTGCTGCCGATGTTCGCGGTATGACTATCAACCAGGTGCAGGGCTGCGGCGCACAGCATGGCTGGAAGGAATACGTACGCGGCAACGAGCTGCTCGTCAACACGATCCCTAAGGTGCAGTTCACCCTCATCTGCGCCGATGAACATGTCGACGGAATTGTCGACATCATCTGCAACGCCGCCCGCACCGGCGCCGTCGGCGACGGCAAGATCTGGGTCGAGCCGGTCGAGGAAGTCATCCGCATCCGCACCGGCGAACACGGCCCCGCCGCGGTGTAGAATCGACCGCCTACCATCCGCAACGTTAAAATGCTGCAATGAGGCACAAGACTTGCGTTGCGGATGGGCGGATTATGGGTCGCAATAAATATCCCGAGGAGACGGTCGCGAAGATTCTCGACGCGGCACTGGAGCTATTCTGCGCACAGGGTTATGAGGGGACGAGCATTCAAGATATCGTTGACCGTCTTGATGGCATGACCAAGGGCGCTGTCTATCATCACTTCAAGAGCAAAGAAGAGATTTTCAATGCCGCGTTTGATCGGGCGATGACTCCGATTGTTGAGCACCGTCGCTCGATGCTTGGCGTCGGTAATATGACCGGCGCCCAAAAGCTAAAAAGGCTTTACGCTCCCGAGTCCGTTGTTCCGCAAATTGAGCTATGGGCACGTATGCGTCCTGCAGCAGATCCGGTAAAAAGCTCGCGTCTTCTGGCGATGCAGTACCAGGGCTCGTTTAACGAGTCTGCCGATGGCTATCTCTTGCCGGTGATCGAGGAGGGCATCGCCGACGGATCCATTGCGTGCGAATGCCCGCGTGAAGCGGCGGAGGCCGTATCGTTGTTGGCGAATCTTTGGCTGCTGCCGCTGTTCCGTCCGCTTGAGACCAAGGATCGAATGCTCGCTCGCGCTCAATGTTTGGCGCAGATGGCTGCCGCGGTGGGACTCGATTTGGGGGAAGAAGTGCTTCAGACAACGGCGCAGATTTGGGACGTATGGGACCGCGCCGGGTGGTAATATAGATACCAACGGTATGTAATAGATTTGAGAGGGCAGCTCCGGCTGCCCTTTTCAAGTCGATAAATACATACTAGTGGTATGTATAGGGGGTGGGCTTATGGCTGGCCTGAGAGACGTCGGTGTCTCGTTGAAATCAAAAACAGTGCGGTCAATCAGGCTCGCGGAACTTCTGGTTGCGCAGCTGTGCACGTATTCGATGCTGTCGGCGCTGTGCTTTGCGTATCCACTTTACTTGTTCGATCGCAGTGGATCGTCAACGTTATATGGCGTCGTCGCGGCGATAGCGTTCATACCCGGCGTACTTGCAACTTCGGCTGGCGGAATCTTGGCGGATAGGGGAAGACATCGCGAGGTCCTCGTGGCCCTCGGCATTGCTCTGATGACTGCATCACTGCTGTCTATCCCCATGAAGCGCTCGTTGCCTCTTGCGGTCGTCGTAGTAGCGATACTTTGTGTTCAATATGGTGTTCAATCGCTGCTAAAGCCAATGCTCCAAATTGAGACGGTGCGCATGGCGGGTGAAAAGAAGGTTGAGCGGGCCACTGCATTGGTTTCGCAGGTGACCATGGTGAGCAATATCTTGGGTCCTGTGGTCGGGACGGCAGTCTATGGGTGCTTTGGCATCGATGCTCTTTGCACAACCGCGTCGGTGGCGTTTGCGATTTCAGCTCTCTTGTTTGGGGTCGCACTCAAGCAAAATGCCTCATCTGAAACGATGGGAGACGGCGCGACTCGCACGACATGCCGAAACGATTTTCGGGAGTCGATTCGGTATCTGTTGCAAAATGCATCATTGGTCGCTGTGATTTTGCTTGCGGCCGTTTTGAACCTTGCGTTGGTTGGGCTAACGATTGGCGCTCCCATTATTGTTACAAAGCATCTCGGCATGCAATCGTCCTGCGTTGGGATAGTTGAGGTTGCTCTGGGCTTGGGTGGTCTTACCGGCAGTGGCTTGGTCGGCATTTGGCCGCATCGCTTTTCTTTCAATGGCATATGTCGATATGTTGCGATGATCTGTTTTGGAGTCGCGCCGATCATTGTCGCGCTATTGTGCGGCACTGATGTATGTGCGTTCGCCGTGTTTGCAGTTGGTTCGGCATGGGTCATGGTGTGGGCAAGCATTGCGTCGGTTGAAATCATCGCGTTTGTTCAGCGGGCAGCGCCGACTGAGCTCTGCGGAAAAGTGCTTTCGGTCGTTTACATGGTCCTTTCCTGCGCAACGTCTATCGGCCAATTGACGTACGGGGCTGCATATGATCGATGGACACCAGCGATTGTATTCGCAGCCATGTTGGCGGTGCTGACGTTGACGACGGTGCTGTTTTATCGTCTGAAAAATCGCTTGCGGCGATTGTCTTGACGCGCTGGGGCACCGTGAATTTGCGGAGGCGGTGGCCCGCCGCGCCGGGACGGCATTGTTTGGGCATGCCTCTCTTTCGTCTACAATATCGTGCAGACGAAGGAGAGGCATGCCCATGATCAAGATGTTCGCGAGTGACTTAGACGGAACGCTGCTTAACGCCCTGCACGAGGCAGATAGGACTATCCGCCGCGCCATTCGCGAGCTGACTGAGGCTGGCCTGCATGTGGTTCCCGCGACTGGACGCTCGACGTTGCCGATCGGCGAGCATGGCTTTACGGGCCTGGCGCTTGACGCCTGCTGCTCCAATGGGTCCATCGTGCGCGACAGCCATGGCGAGGTGCTCAAGACCTGGACCATCGACCCGCAGGTTACCGAGGAGCTGCTCAAGGCGTTCCCGGACATTTGCTTTGACTGCTCCACGCCCGATGGCATGTTTTCGAGTGGATCGTTCGAGATGCATCAGGCAGGCTTTAAAAAGGACAGCCCCATCAAGCGCATCGTGATGCGCGGCATGCGTGCGCGTGGCGGGTACCACGAGGAACAGTATTTCGACCAGTCGATTGGCGACATCTTGCGCCACGATGTGTGCAAGATCAACTGCCGCGTGACCTCGCGCGAGCTGGAGCGCGACCTTAAGGCGTATCTTGCCGAGCGTTCCGATCGCGTGGTCAACGCGCCGTTTGACCCCGTTATGTTCGAGATTACGGACGTGACGTGCAACAAGGGCGAGAGTGTTGCCTGGCTGGCGGGCTACTACGGTATTGCCGAGGACGAGGTCGCGGTCTACGGCGACGGTGGCAACGACATCGCCATGCTCAAACGCTTCCGCCACAGCTACGCGACCAAAAACGCAAGCGATGCAGCTAAGGCCGCCGCGAGCGCGACCATCGGCAGCTGCATGGCCCACGCCGTCCCCAAACACATGCTCGCCACCATGAGCAAGCAGAACCCCTGCACCATCATCGAATAATGTGACAAAGGGACTGTCCCTTTGTCACAGTGGGGACTAACTTCTTTAAACACGAACAAATATTCGCATATCTAACTGCGCTTTGATAGAATCGGTGTCGTTGACGGCAGTTCCATGTGCCGGGCAGCGCCCTCCATTTGATGGGAGGTGATGCCCATGACCGATTTGATTGATTTCGTGAGACTTCTGACCGCCGTGGTCTCGTTCTTCACGGCGCTTGTCGGCCTTTCCGAGGCACTCAAGCAGCGTTCGAAGCGCAACAGAAGGGGTCGCCGCCGCTAAGGCGTTGACCCCCTAATGCAAACAACGGCGCTGCCCAGCCAGCTACAACTTGGGCTGCCGTCGACACTATTCTACCCACGAATGACATTTTGGACAATCGGTAATGCCGCTCCAAAAGCCAGGCGGGTTGTGACAAAGGGACTGCCCCCTCGTCACATTCTAAATATTGCCTTTACGTGTTGATACACACGGTGTGCAATAATACTCGCACTGTGCAATAGCGCACAGGCTGAGTAACAAGGAGGACGCTTGTCCCAGCTCGAGAAATGCGATCGCCGGTCCCTTCGCTCGCAGCGTGCCCTTCGCCAGGCACTTGCCAGCGAGCTTGCCGAAAGCGGCGACCTTTCGCGCATTAATGTCGCGTCGCTCACCGAGCGTGCTGGCCTTACGCGCCGCACGTTCTATTCGCACTACCGCGATATCCCCGACTTTATCAATCAAATCGAGGACGGCTTGCTGGCCGAGATCCGTGAGCGCATTGAGCTCATCACCGCAGCTCATCTGCCTGATCTCTATCACAACATCGATGAGCTCGAGCCGGCGCCCGGTTCGGTTGAGCTGCTGCGTTATCTTGCGGCCAACCGCGACTTAATCGGTGTGCTGCTGGGTCCGGGCGGCGACCAGGCCTTCATTAAAAGGATCATCGACACCGCGCGTGAGGCTGTGGTGCCGCGTGCGCAGACGGGCATTCTGGGTCTGGCGCTGGGCACGTTCTTTGACTACTACGTCACCTACGTCGTGAGTGCCGAGGTCGGCATGATTCAGCGCTGGTTTGAGCGTGGGCTCACCGAATCGCCCGAGGCCATGGCGCGCATTATGACGGTGCTCGCTTTTGTGCGCCCCGGCGACCTGTATGGCCAACCCATCGATATCAACGTGCCGGAATACGGCATGAAGCTATTGAACTTGCAGCTCGAGGACGCGGCCGACACCGCTGCAACCGTCGAGTCCAACAACTAAGAGGAGAGACAATGAGCAAACTCGTCGCTGCCGCACGCGAGGCCGCGCCCGCCGTGGTGGACGCGGCCCAGAAGGCCGCGACCGCGGCAGCCGAGAAAGTTGCCGAGGCAGTTGCCGATGCCAAGAACGCGGCAGGGGAGACGTCCGTCGCCGCCGAGCCCGCTACCGCCGCTGAGCCCGTAGCCGCCGCCCACGCCCCCGAAGGTGCAATCTTCAACCCCGAGAACGCTCGTGGCAACCTGCACCTGGGCATCGACGTGGGCTCCACCACCGTTAAGCTCGCCGTGCTCAACGACGACAACCAGATCGTCTACGCCAAGTACCAGCGCCATCACACCGACGTCCGTGCCTGCGCCCGCGACCTGTTCGAGGGTGCCGCGACCGTGCTGCCGACGGCCCAGATGACCTGCGCCATTACCGGCTCGGGCGGCCTGCTGCTGTCCCAGTGGCTCGACCTGGAGTTTGTCCAGGAGG
Source organism: uncultured Collinsella sp. (assembly GCA_900546825.1). Classification (GTDB taxonomy): domain Bacteria; phylum Actinomycetota; class Coriobacteriia; order Coriobacteriales; family Coriobacteriaceae; genus Collinsella. The sequence goes on from UREE01000004.1 coordinate 66,455, forward strand.
TCATCGCCAGCAAACGCGCCGTCGAGACCCTTATCCCGGCCACCGACGTCGCCATCGAGCTGGGCGGCGAGGACGCCAAGATCATCTACTTCGATAACGGCATCGAGCAGCGCATGAACGGCACCTGCGCCGGCGGCACGGGCGCCTTCATCGACCAGATGGCCACTCTGCTGCACACCGACGCCAGCGGCCTCAACGAGCTCGCGGCCAACGCCACCACCATCTATCCCATCGCCAGCCGCTGCGGCGTTTTTGCCAAGACCGACGTACAGCCGCTGCTCAACGAAGGCGCCCGTCCCGAGGACGTCGCCGCTTCCATCTTCCAAGCCGTCGTGACCCAGACCATCTCGGGTCTGGCGTGCGGCCGTCCCATCCGCGGCAACGTCGCCTTCCTGGGCGGCCCGCTGCAGTACCTCTCCGAGCTGCGCCACCGCTTCTACCTCACGCTCAACCTGGACGAGGAGCACCGCATTGTGCCCCAAAACGCTCACCTGTTTGTGGCGAGCGGCGCCGCCATGGCGCATGAGTCCAACAAGCTCAGCACGTTCCCGCAGCTCATCGAGGCTATCGATGCCTTGGGTGACACACAGGGTGCCGAGGTCGAGCGTCTGGATCCGCTCTTTGCCACCGACGAGGATTTTGCCGAGTTCAAGACTCGCCACGACACCGAGGTCGTCCCCAAGGGCAAGCTCGACGGCTACACCGGCCGCGTGTTCATCGGTATCGACGCCGGCTCCACCACCATGAAGGCCGCGCTCGTGGGCGAGGACGGCCAGCTGTTGCACACCTGGTACGGCAACAACAACGGTGACATCCTGGGCACGGCCAAGGTCATCATGGCCGATTTCTACAACCACATCCCCGCTGGCTGCACCATCGGCCACGTGACAACTACGGGCTACGGCGAGGCGCTGCTCATCGAGGCGCTCAAGGCCGACTCCGGCGAGATCGAGACCGTTGCGCACCTGCGCGGCGCCAAGGCATTCCTGCCCGGCGTCGAGTTTATCCTGGACATCGGCGGCCAGGACATGAAGTGCCTGCGCGTCAAGGACGGCGTTATCGAGCACATCATGCTCAACGAGGCCTGCTCGTCGGGCTGCGGCAGCTTTATCGAGAGTTTCGCCGTGTCTATGAACATGGACGTGCGCGCGTTCGCCGACGCCGCCATCCATGCCAAGGCCCCGGTCGACCTGGGCAGTCGCTGCACGGTCTTTATGAACTCGCGCGTTAAGCAGGCGCAAAAGGAAGGCGCCACGGTGGGCGACATCGCGGCCGGCCTGTCCTATTCCGTCATCAAGAATGCCCTGTTCAAGGTCATTAAGCTTCGCGACCCCAAGGAGATCGGCAACCAGGTAATCGTTCAGGGCGGCACCTTTATGTCCGATGCCACGCTGCGCGCGTTTGAGCAGCTCACCGGCGTTCATGCCGTGCGTCCCGACATCGCCGGCTGCATGGGCGCCTATGGCGCGGCCCTGCTCGCTCGCGATCGCGCCGGCGCCGGCGGCACCTCGACCATCCTCTCGGCCGAGGACATTGCGCACCTCACTGTGACGCAAAAGCACGTCCGCTGCGGCCGTTGCTCTAACAACTGTCAGCTTACCGTCAACGACTTTGGCGGCGGCAGGCGCTTCATTACCGGCAACCGCTGCGAGAAGGGCGCCGGCCACAAAAAGCAGAAGACCGAGGCCCCCAACCTCTTCAAAAAGAAAAACGAGTTGCTCTTTAACCGCGAGGTCCTGAGTCCCGACGAGGCCCCGCGCGGCACCGTCGGCATTCCGCGCGCGCTCAACATGTACGAGAACTACCCCTTCTGGCACGCGTTCTTTACGCGTCTGGGCTTTAGCGTGCAGCTGTCCGACCAGTCGAGCAAGAAGACCTACCAGGCGGGCATCGAGTCCATGCCGTCCGAGAGCGTGTGCTACCCGGCAAAGATGAGCCACGGCCATGTGATGAACCTCATCGACCGTGACGTCGACTTTATCTGGATGCCGTGCGTGCGCTGGGAGCGCAAGGAGGATCCGACGGCTGGCAACTGCTATAACTGCCCCATCGTCATGAGCTACCCCACGGCGCTGGCGCTCAACATCGACGAGATTCGCGAGCAGAACATCGAGTTCCTGTATCCGTTTGTGCCGTATCACGACAAGACCGAGCTCAAGCGCCGTCTGTACCAGGTACTCGCCGTCGACCGCGTGGCCGATGCGCAAGCCGGTCGCGGTCGCGTGCGTGGACCCAAGATCACGCGCTCCGAGGTCGATGCCGCCGTCAACGCTGCCTTTGAGGCCGATGCGCGTTTCCACGAGGACATCCAGACTATGGGCGAGGAGGCTCTTAAGTGGGTCGAGGACCACGGCGGTCACGGCATCGTGCTCGCCGGCCGCCCCTACCATAACGACCCCGAGATCAACCACGCCCTGCCCGAACTTATCTCGAGCTTTGGCTTTGCGGTCTTTACCGAGGATTCGCTTGCGCACCTGGTGAAGCCCGAGCGTCCCATCCGCGTCGTCGACCAGTGGATGTACCACAGCCGCCTGTACGCCGTCGCCCGTTTTGTGACGATGCGCAACGACCTGGACCTGATCCAGCTCAACTCTTTCGGCTGTGGTCTTGATGCCCTGACTACCGACCAGGTGCAGGAGATTCTGGAGGCCAGCGGCAAGATCTATACCGTGCTCAAGATTGACGAGGTGTCCAACCTGGGTGCCGCGCGCATCCGCATCCGCTCGCTCATGGCTGCGCTTAAGGACCAGGAGGCTGAGCGCTTGGCTGAGGCAACGGCCGCGGGCGAGGCCTACGAGCAGGGCGATGCCGCGCCGGTGGCGCCCTCCACGGATGCCCCCGCGTTCGCGAGCCGCAAGTACACGTTCGAGGCGCAGCGCGAGAGTGCTTCGACCGCGTGGCCCAAGGTGCCCTTTACCGAGCAGATGCGCGAGGAGGGCTACACCATCCTGTGCCCGCAGATGGCGCCGATCCACTTTGATCTGGTCAAAGAGGTGTTCCGTGGTGCCGGCTACAACTTGGAGCTGCTGCCCTCGACTGACCACGATGCCGTCGAGGCCGGCCTGCGCTACGTGAACAACGACATCTGCTATCCGTCGATCCTGGTGACGGGCCAGATCATGGAGGCGATCGAGAGCGGTCGATACGACCTGTCCAAGACGGCCGTGGTTATCAGCCAGACCGGCGGCGGTTGCCGTGCCACCAACTACATCGCGCTCATTCGCAAGGCACTGCGCGAGAGCGGCCACCCCGAGATCCCGGTGATCTCGCTTTCGGCCGTGGCGCTCGGCGAGGACAACCCCGGCTTTAAGATTACGCCGGCGCTGCTTAAGCAGGCAGTCTACGCGGTGCTCTTTGGCGACGTGATGATGCAGATGCTCTACCGCTGCCGCCCGTACGAGGCCACGCCCGGTGCTGCCAACGCACTCTACGAGGAGTACATGGCGCGCGCTCGCAAGCTGGCGCCCAAGTTCAACCGCCACAACTACACCATGCTGTGCCGCGAGGCCATCCGCGCGTTCGATACCATGCCGCTCGTGGGCGAAGGTACCAAGCCGCGCGTGGGCGTGGTCGGTGAGATCTTGGTCAAGTTCCACCCTACGGCCAACAACCACGTAGTCGATGTCATCGAGCGCGAGGGCTGCGAGGCCGTGGTGCCGGGCCTGCTCGATTTCTTCCTGTACTCCATGAGCAACGCCGAGCTGCAGAAGGACGAGCTGGGAAGCTCTGCCACTACGCGCGCGGGCATGCAAGCGCTTATTAAGCTCGTGGACTGGATGCGTACGCCGGTGGAGGAGATGCTTGAGAAGTCCCGCCGCTTTGAGGCGCCCGAGCGCATCGGCACCATGGCGGACAAGGCCCGTACGGTACTTTCGGTGTGTAACAACATGGGCGAGGGCTGGTTGCTCACGGCTGAGATGCTCGATCTGATCGACCACGGTGCGCCCAACATCATCTGCACGCAGCCCTTCGCGTGCCTGCCTAACCACGTGGTGGGCAAGGCCGTGATCAAGGAACTGCGCCGTCAGCACCCAGAGAGCAACATCGTCGCGGTGGACTACGACCCTGGTGCGTCCGAGGTCAACCAGCTCAACCGCATCAAGCTCATGATTAGCGTGGCCAAGGAAAACATGCGCGCCGGCAAGGGCTTTAAGCTCGAGAAGGTGGCGCCGCTCGCGATGGACGAGGTCACCGGCCAGATGCGTGCCCATGATGGCTGCGTGAGCTGCGGACCGGCCAGCGAGGAGGCCGTTGCATCGGTCGCCAAGCGTCTGGGACGTGGCATTAAGAAGTAACTGGCCTGCTTTGGGCTAGATATGAGACAAACGGGTGGTAGCCGTACCGGCTACCACCCGTTTTTATTGCACATATGTTGCGTAAATAGCGTTGCAGGCGCCTTCAGCGGACTCGGATTTCGGAAGTATGCGGCAAAATTTGAATAGGCCGAGCACACTGGATATGCCCAAGCTTTGTACCTGCGGTTTTATTGGTGAAAAACCGGGGTGTGCTCGAGGGCTCCGGAATTTGCCGCATACTTCCGAAAACAACGTCTCGGTGGCACCAAAAATTGCCTCCAGAACCCTGAGATAATGAACATATGTAGCCGTTCGCCGCAAATTATCGTCCGTTCATGGAACCTATCTCCAACGAGTTGTAACCATATGGTTTGATGTTGGAAACATATGATTGCCGGCAGGCCATAGGCGACGTTCCCCCTGATATCGGAGGTTCCAGGTATGTTTCACGCTCCGTTAAGCAACTATCGGCTGGGCTAGCATGGGCCGCCGCACTATCTCAATAACCCTTGCAGTGGTCTGCCTGGCTGTGCTCCTGGGCGCTACAGGGCTGTTTGCTATAAGCCGAGAAACGTCCTATATGCAGGAATGCGCTTCCGAAGGGTTTGCCATTGATGGTTTCTATCGGGATGACAAAACGAGTCGGGTAACCCTGGCTTTTCTTGAGGAGGACAACTGTCGATGGCAGCTGGTCGACCAAGACGGAATCTGCACAGACGGGCAGTTTAAGCGTACGGATGACCCCAACATCCTGATATTAAAGAAGGAAAACGGTGAAGAATTCGGTACGGTCCACGTGGCGTACTTGTCACGCCGACGCGATCAGGGCTTGCTCTACCTATTTAGAGATACCAGGGTGACCCGTTTTTATCTGGTGAGTACCGGTCCGGCGTTTACGGTGGGGTCTGGCGATGTCGATGCGGACAGTTGATTCACGGCAATAAAACAGCGAGCGGGGCACGGACATGAATCGCGCCCCGCTTTTTTGCTCGCGGCCTGCGTCGCGTCTGCGCCTCGTTCCGACTCGCGCCTGTGCGCGCATCCATCTCACATCCCGCATCACTTCACGTCAAACTCAACGCGATCGAGTTCGGGCACGTTGAGGTCAATGAGCTTGCGGGCGACGTGACGGTCGTGCGCCCCAAGCGTCTCGCTTGTCGTCACGTGGGCGACAACCTCGCGCTCGACCATGCCTTCCTCGTTCCCTTCGGCAGCCGAGGTCTCGACGGCGACGGTGTAATCCTTAAAGCCTGGCAGCACCGCGGCAAGCTCGCGTGTGGTCTCGGTGACACCGTAGCCGTCCTGCACGCCGGCCTGTGCCGAGCCAATGGAACCCGCCGTCATGATGATGCAGGGGATGGCAAAGATCACCGTGCCCACAATAATGCGGCGGCGCACCTTGCGTGACAGCTCGTCGACCTCGGCATCTTCTTCGGCGGTCACAATGCCGTCGCCGTTGAGGTCGCGCTTGAGCGGCACGCGCAATAGAAGTAGTACGGCTTCGGCCGCGAGCGCGATAAAGACCACGTTGATGCCAAACTCGTAGAGCGCCGAGAGGAACAGCGAACCGCTCGCGATGGCGATGCCATAGCCCGCCGCGCACAGGGGCGGCATGAGCGCGGTTGCCACGGCCACGCCCGCGATAAGCGTGGCGGGTTCCTGGTCGCGTGAGTTGCCTAGGCCGCCTGCAAAGCCGCCGGCGAGCGCGACAGCGAGGTCCCACACGGTGGGCGTCGAGTTGTCGATGATGGCGGCCGTGGTGGTGCCAAGGGGCGAGAGCTTAAAGTACAACGTGGATGTGACCAGGCAAAAGGCCATTTGCAGCGCAAGGCCGGCGACGGCTTCGACGGTAATCTCGCGGTCGAGCGTGGCGATGCCGTATGCCGTGGCAAGGACCGAGCCCATGAGCGGGCAGATGAGCATGGCACCTACAATGGCGATATCCGAGTCGATATCGAGGCCGATGCTCGCGATCAACATGGCAATGATGAGGATGCATAAGTGCGAGCCAGTCAGGCGCGCCCCGTTTACAAAGCGCTTGCGAATCACGTGATAGGGCGCGCGTCCCTCGCGAATGTTGAATGCGCGCTTGAGGAAGCGGGTGACGTTTTCCATGGCTTCGCTATGAGCAGGGCGGATGCCGTGACGCCGATGATGACGCTCACGCAGTCGTTCGATCTGTTGCTTGTCGAGTTCCATGTCCACCTCGTTCCAGCGCGGGCCGCGCAACGCGCCCGTTGTCCTAACTCTACACCGTGGCGGACGAGGTGTCTGTTGGATGCGGAATCCGATAGGGCGGATGACGCGGGAGCAAATGCAAATCACAGGTTCAATTTGATCCCGCAATAATATGATGCACCAGCTCCTACATATGTGACGAAATTGTGAAGCACGAGAGTGCGAGTTTCAAAAAATCCGCTGGTGACCAATGTTGCGCAACAGAATTCAAAAATCGGCACCTACAGTTTGAAGCGTATGGATACATCCGTGTCAAAGGGAGAAAGCCATGGCAAACTACAGTCCACAACACTTTGGGCCTCGGGCCAAGACTGTCAACGTCAAGGGCGTTGCTAACCGCGCCGTCGCAACCGTTTTGACGGCGGGCCTCATTGCTCAGCCGCTTATGTCGCCGCTGGCGGCAATCGCCGCACCGTCAACCGATAACGGCGATTCTGTTCAGGGGGGGGGTAGTTCTGTAGAGAACACCGTTGCCGCCGGTAACCAAGCGGTCGTAAAGACGGCTGCCCAGCTGGCCGAGGAGTCGGCAAAGCAGCTCAAGGACGCTCAGGCCGCCTACGATGCCGCCCAGAAGAACGCCGATGCGGCGGGCCAGTCTCAAAAGCAGGCGCAGCAGCAAAAGAATCAGGCCTCGCAGGCTGTGAGCGACAACGAAATCGAGCAGAACGCAGCAGAAGTCGCCGCGCTCCAGGAGAAGATTGACGAGCTCAAAGCCGCCGTCGAAAAGACCGAGCAGCAGCAGAAGAAGCTGGGCGACCTGAACGATCAGCTCGATCAAGCCAACAAGAGTGTCGAGGATAAGACCCAGGCGCTCAAGGACGCCAAGGCAAAGCAGGATGAGGCCAAGAAGGCCCTCGACGATGCCCAGGCCAAGCTCGAGGCCATGGGTATGGACGAGTACGAGGCCGCCAAGAAGGCCGTCGAGGACGCGCAGGCAAAGCTCGATGACGCCAATAAGGCCGTTACTACTGCACAGGCCAATCTGGACCAGGCCAAGGCTGCCGAGGCCAGCGCCCAGCAGGAAAAGCAGAATACCGAGGCGGCTTTGACGACTGCCCAGGCCAAGAAGCAGGAGACTGCCGCTGCTCTCGCAGCCGCAACCACCGCGCGCGATAACGCCCAGCAGAAGTTCAACCAGGCGCAGGCCGCGCTCGATGCTGCCGTCTCGGGTACGGGTGTTGACCTGAGTGCGCTTGAGGCCGCCAAGAAAGCTGCTGCTGGTGAGCTCAAGACCGCGCAGGCGGAGCTCAATGCCGCGACGGATGCCGACGCCACCGCACAGACAAATCTGCAGGCCGCCCAGGCTGCCGTCGCTGCCGCGCAGGAGAAGGCCAACGCCGCCAACGCTGCTGTGGCATCTGCCCAGTCTGCATACGATGCGGCAAACAAGGAGTACAAGGACGCGGCCAGTAAGCGTGACGCCGCGAAGACGGCATACGAGCAGGCCCAGCAGACCGAGGCCGACAAGAAGGCGGAGTACGATAAGCTTGTCGAAGTTCGCAAGCAGAAGCGCAGCGAGTGGGAGGCAGCCTGCGCTGCTTCGAACGCCGCGGAAAAGGCTTATGACGCTGCTAATGTCCAGGTTGAGGCTCTTGAGCAGCAGATTGCTGAGCTCAAGTCCAACATGACCGTTGACCAGGAAGTCATCAGCCAAGGTATACTCGGCTTCATGAACTATATTAGCGACGGCAGCCAGTTCACAGCCACGCAGAAAAAGAACGCCCAGGAAGCCGTATCGATGCTGACCGGTGCCGCTGACAAGGCCGAATGGTATGACCAGTACGTCGATCAGGACATGTCTCGCGACACCAACCCGCTTTCCTTGGAGCAGATGCGCAACGCCCTGACATATCTCGACACCCAGAACAACCTCCGCAAGGCGAACGGTCAGTCGGCGCTCAGCGTCAGCCTCCGCATGACTGCGGCAGCCGCTCTTAATACATCATATTCATCGAACATCTGGGGACACTCGAACTGTTACTTCGACAACGACGAAAATCTTGCTGGCGGAGGCGGCGCATATACCGGCGGCGAGACCGAGGATACGCTTGGCTGGCCATATACCGGTCTCTACACCCAGGAGAAAAAGGCATTCGATAAGTACGTCGAACAGTATGGTGACGCACTTGGGAGCCATCGATATGATTCATACTATATCTACCAGCACTACTACAGCATCTACAAAGAGTGCGGGCACTATCTCAACATCATCGATGCCGGCACGAAGGCTATCGGTATCGCGACCGGTAGCGGTAAGAACACCGATTCCGAGGTAACCGTATTCGATTACAGCGCTGATGATACTCAGGCTGATTTCACTGTCTCCGAGTTCAAGAAGCTCGTGAACGACTACATCGACTCTGCCTATAACGCTGGCGGCACGCAGGCGCAGAAGGCGCAGCTCAAGGAGCTTCAGGGCAAGCTCGCCGAGGCGCAGAAGAACTTTGGAACTACTAGGGAAGCTTACTTCGCAGCTGTAAACGGGCAGGATGCCGCCCAGGACGCTTTCACCGCAGCAGATGTGAACATGAACACCGCCAAGGGCGAGTACGAGAAGGCCAAGTCCGGCACCGCCGCCGCGAAGACGGCATA